>NZ_CP035311.1:1855417-2164654 GCF_004114795.1 Janthinobacterium sp. 17J80-10
TTTGAACAAGCGCGAGGCCAAGGATATGGTGGAAACCTTCTTTGACGAAATCCGCAATGCCCTGGAGCGCGGCGAATCGGTCAAGCTTTCCGGCTTTGGCAATTTCCAGTTGCGCGACAAGCCGCAGCGCCCTGGCCGTAATCCGAAAACGGGCGAAGAAATTCCCATTACGGCGCGCCGTGTGGTCACTTTCCACGCCAGCCAGAAGCTCAAGGGCATGGTGGAAGACACCAGCCGCCAGCCGCTTGCCAGCATTGCCTGAGTTAGTGCATGAACGATCGCACCATCCTTAAGCCTGAAGTGGCGGTGTTGCCGCCGATTCCCGCCAAGCGTTATTTCACGATAGGCGAGGTGAGCGAATTGTGCGGCGTCAAGCCCCATGTCCTGCGCTACTGGGAACAGGAATTTACCCAGCTAAAGCCGGTCAAGCGCCGCGGCAACCGCCGCTACTACCAGCATCATGAAGTGCTGCTGATCCGTCGCATTCGTGAATTGCTTTACGAACAGGGATTTACCATCAGTGGTGCGCGCAACAAACTGGAGAATTCTGCGCTGGTAACTGCCCGTGTCCCTGATCCCGGTCCTGCCGATGGCGGAGCAAGGTTTGGCAACGTGGCGGCCTTGCGTGTCGAGTTGTTGGCAATCATGGAATTGCTGAAGCCGGCATCCTGAATCGATAGTTGCCGTCTGACACGTCCCTGCAGCACCCAATCATTTCCACTGCGCTTGCCCCAACCTGCGGGAAATATGAGCGCGGACAATTAGTCTGATAAAAACAGTTGTATCGTTAAAACTCCGGTCGGCAGTTCGAGCCATTTCGCTGGATTGGAGTTAAAAATGACCTCAGACGAAATTGTTAGCGAAATCAGCCAGAAAAACCGTGCAGCGTTTTCCGCACATGACGACTGCCAGTTGCTGACGCGCGAACAGGTGCTCTACCTGATGGATGCCGCAGCGATGCGCGGCTTCCAATTTGGCAGCAATGTTGCCTTGTCGATGGTGCAGGGGGCCTTGCTGCTGCAACTCGTTCGCTTGCCGCAGCTCGATAACAAGCCTCGCACTGGTTGAGAAATCAGGCTTTTTTCTGGGCGCGCGCCAGCGATTTGAAAGCCAGGGTTTTCTCCTTGGCGCTGTCACGTCCCATCACATCCAGACTGACCAGGATCGCAATTGCGCCTTCGATACGGCCAATGGCGCGCTCCGGTTCCAGGTGGTCGAGCGCCTTGGTCGTGCGGTCGAGCAGGTCTTCATAGGCCCTTTCCATCGCGGCGCCGGAATGCAGTACGGTAGTGCCGGCGCCGCCATCGACCAGGCTGGCGACATTTTTTTGATAATAGGTAAAGACATCCTGCAGACGCTTGACATACTGCTGCGGCAAGTCGAAACGCCGTGCCAGTTCTTGCGCGAGGTCATGGGCGGGTTTTTCAACCGGCGTTGCGTCGCCGGCGACATTGGCCAGGCATAGGCCATGCACATGCATGCTGGTGACAAGTTGCTCGATTGCCGAAAACACGCGCATGTGGCTGATTTCTTCTGCCGAAACCGGTGTCGTTCCAGTCAGTCGTTCACTTACCCAGTGGTCAAAGGAGGGCGGAGACGATTGACGGCCTTGCAGAGCCCATGCTGCGGCCATTTTTTCATAGTCATCCTGCAGTTTTTTATGTTCTGTTTCGCTGATCGTGATATTGACTGCTGGCATAGGGTCTAAGGATGAATGGGCGTGAATGTCCATATTTTATCCGCACCGGGCAGGTTCACCAACTATCCGATAGCCGGCAAACACACACCGGCGGGCAGGAACACCCTTACTTGCGCCATGTCACATGAGGGTGTCGCCCGGATGCGCCATCCGGCACGCGAGCGTGCACAATTCAAGGCATTAAAACATGCCTCCGGATTGCATTCCGTCGCCGGCTTTTCCAGTCATCCTAATTTCGGAAACATGTGCCATGACAGACTTAAGTACCGAGCAGATCGCCGAGCTGAAAAATATCCTGCAGGCGCGGGAACACGCCTTGCGCGAGGATATCCGGCGTGAAGTGGCGCAGCAGGACGATTATGCCGATGTTGCCAGCGAAGCGCCCGACGCGGGCGATTCTTCCTTCGCCGACCTTTCGGTCGATCTGGGCAATGCCGCAGTGGGCCGCGACATGGGCGAATTGCGGGCAATACAGCATGCCTATGAGCGCATCGACAATGGCAAGTACGGGGAATGCGTCGACTGCGGCTACGATATCCCGTATGAACGGCTGCAGGTCCAGCCGACTGCGGAGCGCTGCGCGCCGTGCCAGATGCAGCATGAAAAGACCCACATCGATCCCGGCAGGGGTTCCAGCATGTAGGGGTGACAAGGCAGGCAGCGCATGCGTGGGTCGACTTTTCATTACAATAGGTGCTCTGCCCATATTCCCGGAAAGTCGATCCATGCTGCTGCAAGCCCTGCGGATGACCGCGCGCGACTGGCGCGCCGGTGAGCTGCGTTTTCTGATGCTGTCCCTGATTGTTGCTGTAGCCGCGCTTTCGTCGGTCGGTTTTTTCGTCGACCGCATGCGCGCCGGCTTGCAGCGCGATGCCCACCAACTGTTGGGCGGTGACCTGGTGATCAATGCCGACCAGCCCGTTGCGCCCGCCTGGCGCGCAGAGGCGGAGCGGCGCGGTCTGGCGCTCGCCGAGACGGTGGCGTTTCCCAGCATGGCGCTGGCAGGCAAGGGCGCGCAATCGGTTTCGCAACTGGTGTCTGTCAAGGGCGTTTCCCCTGGCTATCCCTTGCGTGGTCGCGTCTCGGTAGCTGCGCAGCCGGACGGACCTGCGAGGGCGGCCGACGGTATCCCCGCGCCAGGCACGGTCTGGGTGGATCCCGCCCTTCTGGGCGGCTTGAAAGTGGCGGTGGGCGACAGCCTGCAACTCGGGGACAAGCGTTTTACCATCGGTCGCGTGATTGCCGTCGAGCCTGACCGCGGCGCCGCTTTCATGAATTTTGCCCCTCGCGTGCTGTTGTCACTGTCCGACCTGGCCGCAACGGGCCTGGTGCAGGATGGCTCGCGCGTGACGTACCGCCTGCTTCTGGCCGGGCCTGCGGACGAGGTCAAGGCTTACCAGCGCTGGCTGAAAACGGCAATGGACGGCGCCAACGCCAAGGGCGTGCGGCTGGAGTCGCTGGAGTCGGGCCGCCCGGAAATGCAGTCGACCCTGGAGCGTGCCGAACAATTCCTTTCGCTGGTAGGCCTTCTGACAGCCATGCTGGCCGCGGTTGCGGTGGCGATGGCGGCGCGCCGCTTCATGTTGCGCCATGTCGACACCTGCGCGATGCTGCGCTGCCTGGGCATGCCGCAAGGACAGGTTACCGCATTATTTCTGGCCGAGTTCATCATGATCGGCATGCTCGGCAGCGCGCTGGGCGTGCTGGCCGGCTTCGGCGCGCACTTCGTGCTGCTTGAATGGCTGGGCACGCTGGTCAGCAGCGATTTGCCGCCGGTCGGCTGGCTGCCGGCCGTGCAGGGGCTGGCGACAGGGATGTTGCTGCTGACCGGTTTTGCCATGCCGCCGATTTTGCAGCTGCGCGAGGTGCCGCATAACCGCGTGATCCGGCGCGAGCAGGATGCGCCCAAGCCGCTGACGCTGGTGACTTACCTGCTGGGGCTGGGGGCGTTTACCGCCTTGCTGCTTTGGCAAGCCGGTAACCTGACGCTGGGTTTGCTGACTGCCGGCGGCTTTTTGGGAGGCATGGCGGTGTTCGCCCTGGTCGGCTGGGCGGCCGTGCAGGCATTGCGCCCTTTGCGCGGGCTAATGCCGACTGCTGCATGGCGCTTTGCCCTGACCGGCTTGCAGCGACGCACGGGCGCTACCGTGATCCAGGTGGTCGCGCTGGCGCTGGGATTGATGGCATTGCTGTTGTTGACCGTGATCCGTGGCGACCTGGTGGATGCCTGGCACCAGTCCACGCCGGCAGATGCGCCAAACCGCTTCATCATCAATATTCAGCCGGAACAGAAAGCCGATATCGCCGAGCGCCTGCGCAGCATCGGCGCGGCGGATGCCGAACTGTACCCGATGATCCGCGGACGCCTGGTCGAAGTCAACGGCGCCACGGTCAAGGGCGACAGCTACGCTGACGACCGCGCGCAGCGCCTGGTGAACCGTGAATTCAACCTTTCCACGATGGCGGCGGCGCCGCCGCAGAACCGCGTCGTCGCCGGCCGCTGGTATGACGACGGCAAGCCCGAGGCATCGGTCGAAGAAGGCCTGGCCAAGACACTGAGCCTGAAGCTGGGCGATATGCTGACTTTCGACATCGGCGGGCAGTTGGCATCGGCGCAGATCACCAGCCTGCGCAAGCTGGAATGGGGCTCGATGCGCGTGAACTTCTTCGTGATCATGAATCCGTCGCTGATGCAGGAGATGCCGCAAACCTGGATCACCGCGTTCCACCTGCCGGCAAGCCGGGAAAGCTTTGTCAACGAGCTGACGCGCGACTTTCCCAACCTGACGGTGGTCGATGTCGGCAGCATCATCCGCCAGTTGCAGGCAGTAATCGACCAGGCGGTGGTGGCCGTGGAGTTCCTGTTTCTTTTCACCCTGGCCGCTGGCGTCCTGGTGTTGTATGCCGCGCTGGTCGGCTCGCAGGACGAGCGCACGCGCGAGGCGGGGCTTTTGCGCGCGCTGGGCGCGACGCGCAGCCAGTTGTCACAGGCGCAATGGATCGAGTTTGCGCTGGTCGGCGGCCTGGCCGGCCTGCTTGCCGCCAGCGGCGCGGCCGCGGTCGGCTGGATGCTGGCACGCTTTGTCTTCAAATTCGAGTGGATGTTCGACCCCTCGGTCTGGCTGGCCGGCCTGGCAGTCGGCATTGCCTGCGCCTTCATCGGCGGCTGGATCGGCTTGCGCAACGTGTTGCGGCAGCCACCGCTGCAGACCCTGCGGGAAGCATGACTGCGGTGACCACGGCGGTGGCCCGATAGGCTATCATTGCTGCCATGAGCACTGAAGACGAATCGCAACAGCCCATCCCCTACGATCTGATCGGCGGGGCAGATAAATTACGGGAACTGGTAGACCGTTTCTATGACCTGATGGATCTGGAAGCGGAATTCGCCGCTATCCGCGCCATGCATCCAACGCCGCTGGACAGTTCGCGCGACAAGCTTTTCTGGTTTCTGTCGGGCTGGCTGGGCGGGCCGAGCTTGTACATCGAACAATTCGGCCATCCGCGCCTGCGTGCCCGCCACCTGCCATTCGCCATCGCCTCGGACGAGCGCGACCAGTGGCTGCGCTGCATGGCCTGGGCCATGCAGGAAGTCGGCGTCGAGCAATCGCTGCAAGAGCGGCTGATGCAGTCTTTCTACCAGACTGCCGACTGGATGCGCAATACGCCGGGCTGAATGCGGCGCAACCTGTCTTTAAACAGAAATCTCACATAGCGTTTTCATGAGCCTTACAGAAATCATCCTCCTGTCGCTGGTTGTCGTTATCGCCATCCTGCAAGTCCTGTTGTTCCTGCGTGCGAAAGGCGGCGATCTGGCGCCGCGCCTGGCAGAACTGCAGGAAAATTTACGTGCGCACCAGCAGCAGACCAGCGAGCGCATCGAGCGGGAATTGCGCGCCCAGGTGCAGACGTCAGGTCAGGGAACACGCCTGGAATTATCGGGAAACCTCGCGCAGTTCCAGCAAGCCTTGACGGCGCAGATGACCAGCGTCGCCACGATCCAGAATAACCAGATCGATAGCTTTGCCCAGCAGCTTGCCAAGCTCAACGAAGTCAATGCGCAGCAGCTCGAAGGCATGCGCCAGGCGCTGGTGCAGCAGGCCCAGGCTGGACGCGAGGAGCAGTCCGCTTCACTGAAGCGTTTTGGCGATACGCTCAACCAGAGCCTGGCGGCGCTGACCGAATCCAATGCCCAGCGCATGCTGGAGGTGCGCGGCACCCTGGAGACCAAGATCCGCGAACTGCAGAACGACAATGGTCAGCGCCTGGAAGAAATGCGCAAGACCGTCGATGAAAAACTCCATGCGACGCTGGAGCAGCGTCTGGGCGAATCCTTCAAGCTGGTGTCGGACCGGCTCGAGAAAGTGCACCAGGGCCTGGGCGAGATGCAGCAGCTGGCCATCGGCGTGGGCGACCTGAAGCGGGTGCTGACGAATGTGAAGACGCGCGGCACCTGGGGCGAAGTACAGCTGGAAATGCTGCTAGAGCAGATGCTGACGGTGGACCAGTATGCCAAGAATGTCGAAACCATTCCGGGCAGCGGCGCGCGCGTCGAGTTTGCCATCAAGTTGCCCGGACAGGAAGAGGGACAGGTGCCGGTGTGGATGCCGATCGACGCCAAGTTCCCCAAGGAACAGTACGAGCGCCTGGTGGAAGCGGCCGAACATGCCGATGCCGAGGGCGTGGCCAACGCAGGCCGTGAGCTGGAGCGCGTCGTGCGCACGGAAGCCAGGACGATCGCGGAAAAATACCTGTCGCCACCGCTGACCACGGATTTCGCCATCCTGTTTCTGCCAACGGAAGGCCTGTATGCCGAGGTCATGCGCCGCCCGGGCCTGGCCGATGATTTGCAACGCAGTTGCCGCGTTTGCATTTCCGGCCCGTCGACGCTTTCGGCCTTGCTCAACAGTTTGCAGATGGGGTTCCGCACGCTGGCACTGGAAAAACGCTCTTCCGAGGTCTGGCAAGTGCTGGGTGCAGTCAAGACCGAATTCGGCAAGTTCGGCGAAGTGCTGGCTGCCACCAAGTCCACTCTGGAACGCGCTGCCCGCAACATCGAGCAGGCGGAAGTGCGAACCCGCCAGATGACGCGCAAGCTGAAGTCGGTGGAGGCTTTGCCGAGCGATACTGCGCGAGTATTGCTGGGCACCGGACTGGCGGATGGCAGCGACGAGGAAGCTGCGCAACAGGAGTAAGGTCGGGCCTGGACTATCCAGGTATCTAGTCAACCGCGCATCTATTTGGATATAAAGTCGCGCATGCCAATTACGGGTGTTACTGTGAGCGAAAAAAAACCTGCAGAATCCCGGGCCGCATTTGCCCATTTCCACCAGATCACGACGCGCTGGATGGATAACGACGCCTACGGTCACGTCAATAATGTCATCTATTACTCGTACTTTGATACCGCGGTCAATGAATACCTGATCGGCCAGGGCGCGCTCGACATCACCAAATCCGAGGTGATCGGGCTGGTAGTGGAAACCCAGTGCCGCTATTTCAGTTCCATAGCATTCCCCGACACCATCCATGTTGGCGTGCGGGTGGCGCATTTGGGAAACAGCAGCGTACGATACGAGCTTGGCATTTTTCGCAATGACGACGACGTCGCTGCAGCACAGGGGCATTTCGTGCACGTGTATGTGGACCGTGTGACCAACCGGCCGACGGCCCTGCCGCAGGCATTACGCAATGCTCTTGAGCCACTGTGCATGCAGGGCACAATCGCCTGACTGCCGATATTCTTTCTGCGGAATGAATGACTGCGGCAAATCAAGAACCTGGACAACCAGTCACGCCAAATTTCAGACTGCAAAATTTGCAGCCGCTGATGTCATTCGGCGCGCATTTTACTGTCAATTCTTCCCGCATTCCCGCTTTGTTTTCCGGCGCCACATTGAACCTTAAGCAATTTCCCGAATCATAATTTGTCCTGTTTTTGTTTTTTATCGGGAAAAATTCTAAGTATGTTTCCTTGAATGAAGGAAATATATGTGTGCCGCTGAGTATTTTCCTGATGTGATTTTAGGCGCAATGAAACATGGAATAAATTTATTTCAAATAGACTAGCTTATACATGGTTCTAGCCGATGAGATCAAAGTCCTGCTTGTAAATGACGACCCGGGCGCGTTGTTTGCGTTGCATACAATCCTGACTGACCTTGACGTCCCGATAGAAACTGCGACTTCCGGCGAGCAAGCATTAATGTGCCTGCTCAAGCAGGATTTCGCGGTGATCGTTTTGGACGTCAAGATGGCCGGCCTCGACGGGTTTGAAACTGCCCGTTTGATCCGGCAACGGCCGCGCTCCAGATTCACGCCGATCATTTTTCTTACATCGCATCGGGCCACCGACCTTGACCGGGCCATCGGCTATGAGCTCGGCGCGGTCGATTATCTTTTCATGCCGGTCGCCCCGGAAGTCCTGAAGTCCAAGGCCCAGGTATTCATTGATCTGGCGCAGAACAAGCGCCAGGCAGGCCGCAAGGATTCCGACCTGGAGCATCAGAACCGCGCCCTGAGGCAGGAACTGGAGCACGTGACGCGCCTGAACGAAGTGCTGCGCGCCGAGATCGGCGCGCGTCATCCGCCCGACGGCATGCTGCAAAACAGCGAGGCGGAGCGGCTGATCATCCAGCATGCAGGCGACTTCGTCGCGCTGCTCGACGCCAGAGCGACCTGGGTATACGCGAGTCCTTCATATCAGTCTGAATTCGGCAAAAATATCCGGGCCGATGCCGACTATTTCGACATCGTCCATCCGGACGACCGCGAGCGCGTCCGCGCAGCATTTGCGCAGTTAATGACAGGCGAGACGCAACAACGTGTGCATTACCGGGTGCAAATGTCCAAGCGTGGCGAGCGCCATCTCGAATCGGAAGCAAGCCTGATTCATGATGCCGCCGGCAAAGTGACGCAAGTCGTCATCGTGTCGCGCGATGTTAGCGAACGCAAGGAGATGGAAGCCTACATCCTGCACCAGTCCGTTCATGACGCGCTGACGGGCCTGCCAAACCGCTTGCTGCTGGTGGACCGGATGAAACAGGCGACGGCGCATCTTGGGCGAAAAAATGCGCCCGTCGCGGTGCTGTTCATCGATCTCGACCGCTTCAAGGATATCAACGACACGCTCGGCCATGCCGCCGGCGACCGTTTGCTGCAGGAAGTCGCGGAACGCCTTGGCAAGTGCGTGCGCGAAGGCGACACGGTCGCCCGGTTGAGCGGTGACGAATTCGTGGTATTGCTGGCGGGTCTGAACGATGTGCGCGATGCCGCGCTGGTCGCCGACAAGATCGTGGCAACCGTATCGGCGCCTTGCCGGATTGGCGGCAGCGAACTGCGGGTGTCGCCTAGCATTGGCATTGCAATATTTCCTGGTGATGGACATGACATCGACGAACTGCTGCGCAATGCCGATACCGCCATGTATCACGCCAAGCAGGAAGGACGCGGCCGCTTCTCGTTTTTTGCCTCCAGCATGAACGAAGCAGCCAGCCGGCGGCTGGCCGTTGGCAGCGCCTTGCAGCAGGCGATACAGCAGGAAGAATTCCTGCTGCATTACCAGCCCAAGGTAAGTGCTCGTAATGGCGAAATCTGCGGTTTCGAAGCGCTGATCCGTTGGCCCCAGGCTGACGGTGTATGGATGCCGCCGAGTCAATTCATTCCGATCGCGGAAGAGACCGGGCGCATTGAGCAAATCGGCAACTGGGCGTTGCGGGAGGCCGCCCGGCAGATACAGCGCTGGCGCGCAGAAATCGATTACTGTTGTCCGGTTGCGGTCAATGTGTCTGCCTCGCAATTTCGCAAGGATAGCGTGGCCAGGAATATTGAAGCGGCCCTGCAGGAATCCGGCATACCGGCGACCATGCTGGAAGCAGAACTTACGGAGTCGGCCGTCATGACGGATCCGGCCAGGGCAATCCAGGCGCTGCACGAGATCCGGGACCTTGGCGTCACCATTTCAATCGATGATTTCGGTACGGGCTATTCATCGCTAGCCTACCTCAAACGTTTTCCCCTCGATAAATTGAAAATCGACGCAGCCTTTGTGCGCGACATTGCCAGCGATTCCGATGACGCGGCCATCGTACTTGCCATCATCAGCCTTGCGCATAGCCTGGGACTGACCGTGATTGCCGAGGGCGTGGAAACGGCCGAACAGGTGGCGTTTCTAGTCGAAAATGATTGTGACGAAATGCAGGGCCACTATTTCAGCAAGCCCGTACCGACCGACGAAGCCCTGCAACTGCTGAAACGCGGGCGCTTCGATCTCATTCACTGATCGCGAAGTAACAGGAGGCCGATGTGGCGCAAGTAAACACTGTGCTGGACAAGGCAATGCTGCTCAAGGCGCTCAACGCGGTACGCAATGGCGATTTCAATGTGCGCCTGCCGCTCGACTGGGATGGCATGGATGGCAGGATCGCCGATGCATTCAATGAAATCGTGACGATAAACCAGAATCTGGCCAACGGGATCGAACAGGTTTCCATTATTGTCGGTACTGAAGGCAAGCTCGGGCAGCGCATGATGTTCGGCAAAGTCGATGGCGCCTGGGGCAGCGAAGTCAATGCGATCAACTCGCTGATCGAAAACCTGGTGCAGCCGGTGCGGGATGCCGGCCGGGTGATTGGCGCCGTCGCGCGCGGCGTGCTCACCGAGACCATGGACCTGGAAGTCGAAGGCCGCCCCCTGAAAGGCGAGTTTCTCAAGAATGCGCACACCATTAACACCATGCTCGACCAGCTCAACAGCTTCTCCGGCGAGGTGACGCGGGTAGCGCGCGAGGTCGGCACCGAAGGCAAGCTTGGCGGGCAGGCGGAAGTCCGCGGGGCTTCGGGGGTCTGGCAGGATCTGACCGAGAATGTGAACCTGATGGCGAGCAATCTGACCAACCAGGTGCGCAATATCGCCGAAGTGACCACGGCCGTGGCCAAGGGCGACCTGTCGCGCAAGATCACGGTGGACGTCAGGGGAGAGATCCTGCAGCTCAAGGACACCATCAACATCATGGTGGACCAGCTGAACAGCTTCGCCGGCGAAGTGACGCGGGTGGCGCGCGAGGTCGGCACCGAGGGCAAGCTGGGCGGCCAGGCCAAGGTGCCGGATGTGTCCGGTGTCTGGAAGGACTTGACCGAAAACGTCAACCTGATGGCCAACAATCTGACCAACCAGGTGCGCAATATCGCCGAAGTGACCACGGCCGTGGCCAAGGGCAATCTGTCGCGCAAGATCACGGTCGACGTGCAGGGGGAGATCCTGCAGCTCAAGGACACCATCAACATCATGGTGGACCAGTTGAACAGTTTTGCCGGCGAAGTGACGCGGGTGGCGCGCGAGGTCGGCACCGAAGGCAAGCTGGGCGGCCAGGCCCAGGTGATGGGCGTGGATGGTGTCTGGAAGGATTTGACGGACAGCGTGAATGCCATGGGAAGCAACCTGACCAACCAGGTGCGCAATATCGCCGAAGTCACCACGGCCGTGGCCAAGGGCGACCTGTCGCGCAAGATTACCGTCGACGTGCAAGGCGAGGTGCAGCAGCTGAAGGACACCATCAACGTCATGGTGGACCAGTTGAAGAGTTTCTCCGGCGAAGTGACGCGGGTGGCGCGCGAGGTCGGCACCGAAGGCAAGCTGGGTGGCCAGGCCCAGGTGCCGGGCGTATCCGGTGTCTGGAAAGACCTGACCGAAAACGTCAACCTGATGGCGAGTAACCTGACCGACCAGGTGCGCAATATCGCGACGGTGACGACAGCGGTGGCCAATGGCGACCTTTCCAAGAAAATCACCGTGGACGTGCGCGGCGAGGTGTTGCAGCTGAAGGAAACCATCAACACCATGGTGGACCAGTTGAACGGCTTTGCCGGCGAGGTGACGCGGGTGGCGCGGGAAGTCGGCACCGAAGGCCGGCTGGGCGGGCAGGCCTACGTGCCCGGCGTAGGCGGCACCTGGAAGGACCTGACCGATAACGTTAATTTCATGGCATCGAACCTGACCGCGCAGGTGCGCAATATCGCAACGGTGACAACGGCGGTGGCCAATGGCGACTTGTCGCGCAAGATCACGGTCGACGTGCGCGGCGAAATCCTGGAGCTGAAAAACACCATCAACATCATGGTGGACCAGCTCAATGCCTTCGGCAGCGAAGTGACGCGGGTGGCGAGGGAAGTGGGCACTGAAGGCAAGCTGGGCGGCCAGGCGGTCGTCAAGGGCATTTCAGGCGTGTGGAAAGACCTGACGGAAAGCGTCAACCTGATGGCCGACAACCTCACCGACCAGGTGCGCGGCATCGCCAAGGTGGTTACCGGGGTGGCAGTCGGCAACCTCAAGCAGAAGATGATGGTGCCCGCCAAGGGGGAAGTGGCCTCGCTTGCAGAAACCATCAATAACATGGTCGATACCCTGGCGACTTTCAGCGACCAGGTGACTCGGGTGGCGCGCGAAGTCGGCGTGGAGGGGTTGCTGGGCGGTCAGGCGGTCGTGCCCGGTGCGTCAGGCAGCTGGAAAGACCTGGTGGACAACGTCAACGAGCTGGCCGCCAATCTGACGACGCAGGTGCGCGCGATCGGCGAGGTCGCGACCGCCGTGACCAAGGGCGACCTGACGCGATCGATCCAGGTGGTGGCGCGCGGCGAGGTGGCGCTTCTGAAGGATAACGTCAACCAGATGATTCTCAACCTCAAGCAAACCACCGAGCGCAATACCGAGCAGGACTGGCTGAAGACGAACCTGGCGCGCCTGACCCGGATGCTGCAGGGGCAGCGTGACGTCATCATGGTATCGCGCATGCTGCTATCCGAACTGGCGCCTCTGGTGGGCTCGCAGCATGCGGTACTGTACCTGATGCACACCCAGGGGCAGGGACCCAATGCGCGAACGCATCTTGCGCTGATGGCAAGCTACGGCTACAAGGAGCGTAAAAACCTGTCAAAAGCGTGGGAAATCGGCGAGGGTGTGGTCGGCCAGGCCGCTTTTGAAAAAGAGCGCATATTGATCACCGATTTGCCGGATGATTATGTCCAGATCGTATCCGGACTCGGACAGGCGGCGCCGCGCAACATTGTCGTGCTGCCGATCTTGTTTGAAGGCCAGGTCAAGGCAGTGATCGAGCTGGCTGCTTTCGGCCATTTTCAGGCGATTCACCTGAATTTTCTCGACCAGCTGGCCGAGGGCCTGGGCATCGTGTTCAACTCGATCGAGTCCGCAACGAGCACGGAAATGCTGCTGCAGCAATCCCAATCGCTGGCAGGTGAATTGAAAGTGCAGCAGGATGAGCTGCAGAAAACCAATGCCGAACTTGAACAAAAAGCGTTGCAGCTGTCTGAACAAAATGCCGAGGTCGGGCGCAAGAACCGCGAAATTGAAATTGCCCGCAGCAACTTGCAGGAAAAAGCCGAGCAACTGGCGCTGACGTCGAAATACAAATCCGAATTCCTTGCCAACATGTCGCATGAATTGCGCACACCGCTGAACAGCTTGCTGTTGCTGGCGGAGCAGTTGCGACTGAATCGCGAGAGCAACATGTCGGAAAAACAGCTTGAGATGATTCGGATCATTCATGATTCCGGCAGCGATCTGCTGCATTTGATCAACGATATCCTTGATTTGTCCAAGATCGAGTCCGGCAGCGTGACACTCGATATCGAAGACGTGCCGGCCATTGAACTTGTCGACCATGTCAAACGGACTTTTGGCCATCTGGCAGAGGCAAAAGGCCTCGCATTCACGGTCGATTTCGCCGCTGATCTGCCGCAGTACCTGCGCACCGACGCGTTGCGCCTGAAGCAGGTTCTCAAGAACCTGTTGTCCAATGCAATCAAGTTTACTTCCCGTGGCAGCGTCACGCTTTCCGCCAGAATTGCGCGTGCCGGCTGGAATCCCGAGCACCAGATTCTCAATCGCGCGCAGCTGGTCATTGCCTTCACTGTTGCCGATACCGGCATCGGCATTCCTGCATCCAAGCAGCGGCTGATTTTTGAGGCGTTCCAGCAAGCCGATGCCAGCACTTCGCGCCGTTATGGCGGTACCGGACTGGGGCTTGCCATCAGTAGAGAAATCGCCTACCTGTTGGGCGGTGAGTTGCAGGCCGAGAGCGAGGAAAACGCCGGCAGCCGCTTTACTTTCTACTTGCCGCAGCAGTTGTCGTCAGAACGGCCCGGATCGAAACAGGAATCGCTGATCCAGACGCCGGTCCGCGATGATCGCTCGACCATTTCGTCGCAGGATACGCTGTTGCTGATTATCGAAGATGATCCGGTTTTCGCCCGTTCCTTGCAAGCGATGGCGCGCGAGCGAGGTTTCAAGACGCTGGTGTCGACCGGCGGCGAAGAGGGGGTGGAACTTGCCCGTAAATTTCAGCCGGATGCGATCACGCTGGACCTGATCCTGCCGGATATGGATGGGTGGAGCGTAGCGGACCGCCTGAAAACAGAGCCAATGACACGCGACATCCCGATTCACGTCATTTCGATACGCGACCGGCCGGTCGCCGCTGGCCAGCATGGCATCGCCAGCTATACCCCCAAGCCCTCCGATGTGGATGCCCTGGCACAGGTGTTCGAGAAGATCACCCACAACGTGGCGCGGCCAATCCGGGCCTTGCTGGTGATCGAACGGGATCCCGGCAAGCGCCAAGCCCTCATGAATGCGTTGCAGCGCGAGGATGTCGACCTGGATGCGGTATCAAGTGCTGCCGAAGCGCTGGCCGCGCTGTACAGCAGGCCCTACCATGGCATTGTGCTGGACCTTGACCTCGCGGACATGGACGGGATTGCCCTGATGAAGAAAATTCGCAGCGATCCGGCGCTTGCCGGTATTCCTGCAGTGATTTATTCGGCGCGCGCAGTTGATAAAGAGACGGAAACCTTGCTCGGGCAGCTGGATGCGGCCGTGGTGGCGAAATACGATCTTACGTTCGAACGCCTGAAGCTGGAGACGTCCCAGTTTCTGCGTCGGGTGCAAGATGCGCTGCCCGAGACAAAGCGCAAGGCGGCGGAGGGCAAGGTGGCGGACGGACAGTCGCTGGAAGGTCGAAAAGTGCTGATCGTCGATGACGATGCGCGCAATCTGTTTGCGCTGACGGGGCTTCTGGAAAACCAGGGAATGGTCGTGGTGACAGCCGAGTTGGGGCGGGACGCGGTTGCACGCCTGCAGGATACTCAAGGTATTGATATCGTGCTGATGGATATCATGATGCCGGACATGGATGGTTACGAAACCATGCGCCAGATTCGCAGTGACCCGCAATTCAAGGATTTGCCCATCATTGCCCTGACCGCCAAGGCGATGAAGGGCGACCGGGAAAAATGCCTGCGGGCTGGCGCTTCGGACTATGCATCCAAGCCGGTTGACTCTGAACAATTGCTATCGCAGTTGCATACCTTGCTGGCGAAATGAAAAAGAAGCGCACATGGACGCGACGATGACCGTCAGACAGTGGAATGACTCTATTTTGGGAGCGAATGCAGAAAGCGCAGGCTTGCTTCCAGTAGTGCCTGCGGTTGCTCAAGGTGTGGTACGTGGCGGGACGCCTCCAGCGTCAGCAATTCTGCCTGCGCAACCTGTAGTTTGATAGCGTCAAGCTGCGCGAGCGTGCCGTACTGGTCTTGCCGGCCCTGGACGGCAAGTAGCGGGCAGCGAATCGATGCAAGCTCCGGGGTGATATTCCAGGCCTGGAACCCGGGGGACAACCATAAGCTGCTCCAGCCGTTGAAAACGCCCTCCGGATTGTCATGCAGGCGGGCGAGCTTCTCACGCAAGCCGCCTGTGCGCCAGGCGTTTTGCAGGTGGCAGATGCGTTCATAGCCTATGGTTTCGGTGAATACGTGGGCCGCGACCGAAATGACACCGGCGATCGCTTGCGGGAAGCGGGCAGCATACTGCAGCGCGATCGTGCCCCCATCGCTGTGCCCGAACAGAACTGGTTTGTCGCGTGCCGGGTCAATGCCGAGCGCGACGAATAGCGCAGGCAAATTTTCATGTGCTTCCCGGGTCAGGTAGTCACTAGGCCAGTCTTGCTGAGGCGAGCGCTGGCTGGAATGGCCGTAACCGTAACGGGAAAATACCAGGCCGCGGCAGCCGGATGCGTCGCACAATCTTTGCGGCCAGTCTTCCCAGATGGACAGGCATCCCAGGCCTTCATGTAAAAAGACAATCAGCGGGACATTCTCCCGCTCGGGTGCAATCCACGCAAACTCCAATATGTGAGCACCATCGCTGGTGGATATGGAGATGTGTTGCCGCGCATACTCGTCATTACAGGCTTGCAGGAATTTCTCAGGCCCCACGGACCTTAGGCTTGTTGAGTGTCGCCGTCTGTACCCGCTTGCGGTTGGGTTCGACTTCGGTCAAGGGCATGACCTCACGCATGCTGCTCAACGAACGCGTAACCAGTTCATGGTATTGCAGGGTACCCAGGCGCTTCCAGGTAATCTCGTCCTCACGCAAATTGCGCACGATCTTTGCCGGTGCGCCGACCACGAGGCTTCGCGCCGGTATGATCATGCCTGCCTTGACGAATGCTCCGGCGCCGACGATGCTCGATTCGCCGATCACGGCGTCGTCCATGACGATAGCATTCATGCCCACAAGGGCATCGCGCTCGATGCGGCAGCCATGCAGCACTGCGCCGTGGCCGATATGGCCATCGACATCCACCACCGTATCGCATTCCTGAAACCCGTGCAGCACGCAGGTATCCTGAATATTGGCGCCTTCGTTGATGATGATGCGGCCGAAGTCGCCGCGCAGGCTGGCCAGCGGGCCGATATAGCAGCGCGGACCTATCACTACATCGCCGATCAGCACGGCGCTTGGATGCACGTAGGCGGACGGATGCACCACAGGCGTGACGCCATCGATGGCGTAAACCTTAAGCATGAACAGTCTCCTTTGAGTGTCGGCAATTACGCAGGTCTGCAACGGTATCGATATCGCGGCATACGCCCGCATCATCGACCTCGATTTCCTGCACCGGCAGGGATTGAAGCAGCTCGCGAGCGCCCCTGTCGCCGGATAATTGCAACAGCAAGTCGAGGTGCCGTCGGCTGAACGCCACCGGGTTGCCCCGGCGGCCGCGATAGCATGGCACGGCAATATCGGCGCCTTGCCGCAGCGCCGCGACCAGCCTGGTCACGGTGTTTGCCTGGATGAATGGCATGTCGCCCAGCGCAATAACCCAGCCGGTAGCGTGCGGTGTCAGCCGTAGCCCATGTTTCAGCGATGCGGCCATGCCGCTGGCGGCATCCAGGCACTTGCTCACCGCAAAGCCTTCGGACGACAGGTGCGCGCATAGCAACGGAGAGCCTGCCGGTATCACGACGATTGCGGAATCGAGCGCGGCACGCAGGTTGCGTGCGGCATGGGCTATTACCGTTGTGCCATCGGGCAGTAATTGCAGCAACTTGTTCTGTTGACCGGATGGATCAAAGCGGGCACCGCGGCCAGCTGCCAGCAGTATCCCGGTATAGCCTTTCGTTAGTTCCTGGTCCATGGCGCTTGTCTCGCGGTCAAGGTGCGGATTGGTCATTCAGGCTGGCGCGCAGCTTGCTTCCGCTGATGCGGCGGGGTGGGGGCGCAAGGCATGTGTCTGCAGCACGGGCACGCCATTCCTGAGGGCAGTCATTTCAGCCAGGATGGAAATGGCGATTTCCGGCGGTGTCCTGGCACCCAGGTACATGCCTACCGGTCCATGCAGCCGTCCGATTTCGGCTTCGCTGATGTCGAACAGGGCTAGCCGCTCGCGTCTTTTGGCATTGTTTGCGCGCGAGCCAATGGCGCCAACATAGAAGGCCGGCGATTTCAAGGCTTCCAGAAGGGCCATGTCGTCCAGTTTGGGATCGTGCGTCAGGGTCAGCACTGCGCTATGGGCATCGAGCTCAAGTTCCAGAATCAGGTCGTCCGGCATTTCTCGCGATAGTTGTACGCCCTCGATGTCCCATTCGTCCAGATACTCTTCGCGCGGATCGCAGACGATGACTTCATAGTCCAGGCTTTGGGCCATGCTGGCAACGTAGCGTGACAACTGCGCGGCTCCGACAATGATCAATCGATAACGCGGTCCATGTACGGTCACCAAGCGCTGGTCGTCAAATGCCAGTGCCATGGCGTGCGCGCCCGGGGTAAGCGTCACGGTACCGTCAAGCATGTCAAGTTCGCGGGTCATCAAGCCCTGCTGGCTGACCGACTTCAGCAGCGCCGGAATATGCGACTTTTCAGTGACGCATTCAAGCACGATCTGCAGGGTGCCGCCGCAGGGCAGGCCGAAGCGGTGAGCCTCGTCGGCGGAGATGCCATAAGTGAGCGTCTGCGGGAGGGTGGCGCGGTATTCGCCGGAGCGGATCTGACGGATCAGGTCGTCTTCAATGCATCCGCCGGAGATCGAGCCGCGGACATGGCCGTCTTCGCGCATGACCATCATCGAGCCAATTGGGCGCGGCGCCGAACCCCAGGTGCGCACTACGGTTGCCAGTACCGTATAGGCGCCGCTTTGCGACCAGTTGATTGCGGCCTTCAAAACTTCATGGTCGATACTGTCCATGTTTATCCTTTGGTTGTCATGCCTGCACACCTGACGGAATTCAGTTTGAATTCCTATTGCAAGCAATAAGTCTATTTATGAAAGTACTTAAAGTAAAGGGGTGTGTGGCAAAAAAAGCTTAAATACATAGTGAATAAAAAAATTCTATCCCCTGCTTGCAAAGCCGAATGTCGGTGTGTATAGTTTAGTTATGCAAGTGACGAAATGCGTTCAATACGCTATTTCTGGGGCGAAATTTCCCCAAAAGAATAAAGAGGAGACGACATGCAGACTTTTGAATTTCAATCGCCGCGCTCCAGCCTCGTTGGGCCGGGCAGTTCGGCTCGGGTCGGCGAGTTGGCGGCCGGGCTCGGCTGCCGCTCAGTGTTGCTGGTCACGGACAAGGGCGTCGAGCAAGCGGGTTTGCTGGGGCCGGCATTACAGGGGCTGGACGCCAGCGGCATTGCGGTCACTATTTATACCGACGTGCAGGCCGACCCGCCGGAGGCGGTGATTGCTGCTGCCACTGCCGCAGCAAGGCGTGCGGATGCGGATGGCATTATCGGCCTGGGTGGCGGCAGTTCGATGGATGTGGCAAAACTGGTGGCATTGCTGGCGGTTGGCAAGGAGAGCTTGGCAAGTGTCTATGGGGTGGGGCAGGCCAAGGGGCCGCGCCTGCCGCTGATCTTGCTGCCCACTACTGCTGGTACCGGGTCGGAGGTGACGCCGATTTCTATCGTCACCACGGGGGAAGGCGAAAAGAAAGGCGTCGTAACGCCAGTAATCGTGCCTGATTGGGCTGTCCTGGATGCTGATCTCACGCTGGGCCTGCCGCCATTGGTCACTGCTGCAACGGGCGTTGACGCGATAGTGCATGCGATCGAGGCGTACACAAGCAAGCGTTTGAAAAACCCCGTTTCCGATTGCCTTGCGCGCGAAGCGTTGCGCTTATTGTGTGGCAATATTCATGAGGCCTGTCGCAATGGCAGCAATCGCGAAGCCCGCCACAACATGCTGCTGGGGGCCATGCTCGCGGGTATGGCATTTGCCAATGCGCCGGTTGCAGGGGTGCATGCATTGGCCTATCCAGTCGGCGCCCGCTTTCATGTGCCGCATGGATTGTCGAATTCGCTGGTGTTGCCGGCCGTATTGCAATTTAACGCCAGGCAAGCTCAAGGGCTGTATGCCGAACTGGCCGACATTGTCGTGCCAGGCGCCTTTGGTAGCGCCCGGGAAAAATGTCAGGCACTGGTCGACAAACTTGCCCAATTGCCAGCTGAACTTGGTTTGCAAACACGCCTGTCACAAGTTGGCATCCAGCAATCCGATCTCCAGCAATTGGCGGTAGATGCCATGAAACAAACCCGACTTCTTGTTAACAACCCGCGCGAGATCGGTTACGACGACGCGCTTGCCATTTACGAGGTAGTACTGTGAGCGAAAAAAAATCCCCGGAATCCCGTGCAGCATTTGCCCATTTCCACCAGATCACGACGCGCTGGATGGATAACGATGCCTACGGTCATGTCAATAACGTCGTCTATTACTCGTACTTTGACACCGCGGTCAATGAATACCTGATTGGCCAGGGAGCGCTCGATATCACCAAGTCCGAGGTGATCGGACTCGTAGTCGAAACCCAGTGCCGCTATTTCAGCTCGATCGCATTTCCCGACACGATTCATGTCGGCGTGCGGGTCGCCCACCTGGGTAACAGCAGCGTGCGCTATGAACTCGGAATTTTCCGCAATGACGACGACGTTGCCGCAGCTCAGGGGCATTTTGTCCACGTCTATGTCGACCGCGCCTCCAACCGTCCGACGGCCCTGCCGCAGCCGCTGCGCAGCGCGCTGGAACCCTTGCGCGTGCAGGCGGGCACGGCCTAGACGTGCATTTACGCGATTTCATCGCGGTAGCTGAAACTGATTGGGACAAGAATCATGGAAATGAAAGACGAAATTCGCCTGGAGGCGAGGCGCGAAGTGGTCTGGGCGGCCTTGAACGATCCAGAGGTGCTGAAAACCTGCATTCCCGGATGTGAATCGCTGGAAAAGCTTTCGGATACCGAGCTGGTGTCGCTGGTTGTGGTCAAGGTTGGCCCGATCAAGGCGAAGTTTTCCGGCAAGGTGACGTTGGCTGATGTCGCGGCGCCGGAAAGCTATCGCCTGATCGGCGAGGGGCAGGGCGGCGTGGCCGGTTTCGCCAAGGCGGAAATCACGGTGCAACTCGAATCCGAGGGGCCGTCGACCCTGCTGCGCTATGGTGTGGCGGCGAATATCGGCGGCAAGATCGCCCAGCTCGGTTCACGCATGATCGACTCCACCGCCCGTAAAATGGCCGACCAGTTCTTCGCCAGCTTTAACGAAGCCATCCTGAGCCGCACCGGTACAGTCCCTGCTGCAGTTGCAGCACCGGCCACGGTTCTGGCGCCTGCTGCGGCGCCGGCGACACCTTCGCCCCCTCCGGCAGCCGCCGCGCCGGCTGCCGGCCTGTCCGTGACCGTGCCGGCGCCTGCTGCCTCCGTCACCGGCGGCGCGCTGTCGAGTTCCGATGACATTCTGGTGGACCTGATCGATGTGCAGGAAGAGGATGCGCTGCAGGACGTGGCGCCGGCAGCATCCGCTGGCTGGCTGTCGCGATTGCTGGGTGGCGCCAAGCCCGCGCAAGCTGCGAACAAGGCGCCGGCACGCGCGGGCGTGCGCCACAAGGCAGCCATCGTCACCCTGAACCGCCCCAAACAGCGCAATGCCGTGTCCTTGCAGATGTGGCGCGACCTTGGCCGCATTTTCACCGAACTCGGCCGCGATCCGCAGGTGCGCGCCATCATCCTCACCGGCACCGGCGGCAATTTCAGCGCAGGCGCGGATATCGCCGAATTCGGCCAGGTGCGCGCCACGGTCGAACAGGGCTTGGAATATGAAGTGGCGGTGGATGACTGTTGCGACGCCATAGCCGCCACCCCCAAGCCGACCATTGCAGTCGTCAATGGCTTTTGCATGGGCGGCGCCTGCCACCTGGCGATGTCCTGCGACTTCCGGGTTGCCGCCAGTGCCGCGCAGTTTGGCATTCCGGCGGCGCGCCTGTCGATCGTCTATGGCGTGCGTGGCACCCAGCGCCTGCTGGCGCTGGTCGGCATCGCCAATGCCAAGCGCATCCTCTACTCGGCGCGCAAGTTCGGCGCCGAGGAAGGGCACAGCATCGGCTTCGTCGATCGCGTGGCGGCAGATCCGATGCGCGCAGCCAAGTCGTTTGCCGCCGTCATGGCCGACAATGCGCCGCTGACCATCTCCGGCACCAAGGTCATGCTGAACGGCCTGGCGATGGGCATGGGGGCGCTCGACGATGCGACCGTGCGCCACGTGGTGGAGCGCGCGGTCGCCAGCGACGACTACCGTGATGCGCGCCAGGATTTTGTCAAAAAACGCCAGCCGGTATTCCTCGGGAAGTAAACAGCATGAAACCCCCCAAGTTCGATTACGTGCGCCCGCAAACGCTGGACGAGGCATTGGCGGCGCTGGCTGCGGCCGAGGGCGAAGGCAAGATCATCGCAGGCGGCCAGAGCCTGATGCCGATGCTGAACTTCCGTTTGTTGAGCCCGGCGGTGCTGATCGATATCAACCGCATCGCCGAACTGAACTTTCTGGAGGAACAGCCGGATGGCGGTCTGCGCATCGGCGCGTTGACACGCCACCACACGCTGGAAACCTCGCCGGTGGTCGAGCGGCTGTTTCCGGTATTGCATGACGCCATGCAGTTCGTCGCCCACCTCGCGATCCGCAACCGCGGCACCATCGGCGGCAGCATCACGCATGCCGATCCGGCCGCCGAACTGCCGATGATGATGGTGCTGCTGGATGCGGAAATCATTCTTGCATCGCCCAGAGGCAGGCGCACCGTGCCCGCCGAGGAATTCTTCGTGGCCTCGCTGACGTCAGCGGTCGAAGAAGACGAGATCGTCATCGAGATCCGCTTGCCGGCGCTGCCGTCGGAATCCGGTTGGGCCTTCGAGGAGGTGGCGCGCCGATCCGGCGACTTCGCCCTGGCTGCAATCGGCGTGGTCATGAAAGTCGAAGACGGCATCGTCACCGAGTCGCGGGTCGGCGTGATGGGGGTTGCCGATACGCCGATGCGCGTGTACGACGCCGAAACCATCCTGTTCAACCAGGCTTGCGATGAACAAACCCTGGATGACGTGGTCAAGGCGGTGCGCGAGGCGGTTGCGCCCGCCACCGACCTGCATGCATCGTCCGATTACCGGCGCCACCTCGTGGGCGTGCTGGCCCGGCGCGCCGTTGCCACGGCATGGCGCCGCGCTCTTGGAGAGAAATATGATCAATAACCAGCAAATATCCGTCGTCATCAATGGCATCAAGTATGAACGTGCAGTGGAGCCGCGCCTGCTGCTGGCCGATTTTCTGCGCAACACGCTCGGCCTGACCGGCACCCACGTGGGCTGCGAGCACGGCATCTGCGGCGCTTGCACCATCATGGTCGATGGCGACAGCATGCGTTCCTGCCTGATGCTGGCGGTGCAGGCCGACGGCTGCAATATCCAGACCGTCGAGGGACTCGGCAGCGTGGATAAACTCAACCCGTTGCAGGAAGCCTTCCACGAATGCCACGCCCTGCAGTGCGGCTTTTGCACGCCCGGCATGCTGATGACCTGCACCGACATGCTGCAAAAATATCCGCTGGAATCCGACGCGGAAATCCGCGAAGGCTTGTCCGGCAACCTGTGCCGGTGTACCGGCTACAAGCACATCGTCGATGCGGTGCGCCTGGTCAAACAACGCAGCAAGGAGACCGCGGAATGAAAATGCACGTATTGTCGGGCGGACGCCTGCGCATGAAAAAAAGCGTCTATTTACCGGAAGCCGACCGCGCCGAACTGGTCGAGCTGCCGGTGTCCTGCTACCTGCTGCGCCACCCGCAGGGCAATGTCCTTTTCGATACCGGCTGTCATCCTTCCACGGCGCATGACGCCGAAGGACGCTGGGGGGCGATGGCGCGCGCCATGGCGCCAATTTCCGGACCGCAGGACAACGTCGTCGACCAGCTCGCGACCATTGGCTTTACGCCGGACGATATCGACGTCGTGGTCAATTCGCACTTCCATTCCGATCACTGCGGCTGCAATGCGTTTTTCAAGAAGGCCACGGTGATCTGCCATGCCCGCGAGCTGGAAGCGGCGCGCCGCGACGACGCGGAAAAATTCGGCTTCCTGGCGGTCGACTGGAAGCAGCCAATGCCGATGGAAACCATCGATGGCGAGCGCGACCTGTTCAACGACGGCCGCGTGGTGCTGGTGCCGGTGCCGGGCCACACAGCCGGCATGACTTCGGCCCTGGTGTCGCTCGACAAGGCCGGCGCCTTCCTGCTGGCCTCGGACGCGGTAGCCATGCGCGACAACCTGGAGCGCGACATCAATCCGCGCAATACCTGGGATGCCGAGCAGTCGAGCAAGTCGATGGCGGAAATCCGCCGCATCCAGGCCGGCGGCGCCACGGTGCTGTTCGGCCATGACGACGCGCAGTGGCAAACCCTGAAGAAGGGCGCGGCGTTTTACGACTAGGCTTGCCAGCGTGACGATACGGACCGCCCGGGCGGCAGCACCACAACGAACAATACAGAACATACGAGACATGGAAACCGCACGCAAGTCGAAACTGGTCGGCAAGCCGGTCAAGCGATCGGAAGATCCGCGCCTTTTGACCGGGCACGGCTGCTATACCGATGACAAGCAGGTGGCCAACCTGCTGCATATCGCCTTTCGCCGCAGCGACCAGTCGCATGCCCGCATCGTCGGCATCGATTACGCAGCCGCGCTGGAGTTGCCTGGAGTGGTCGCGATCTTTACCGCCGAGCACATGGACAGCATGGTCAAGCCGATCTACGCCACCTCCAAGATGCCGGATTACCACCCCACCGCGATTTACCCGCTGGCGCGCGGCAAGGTGCGCTTTGTCGGCGAGCCGGTGGTGGCGGTAGTCGCCGAGAGCCGCTACATCGCCGAAGACGCAATGGATTACATCCGGATCGACTATGAGCTGCTGCCCAACGTGGTCGATCCGGAAGCCGCAGCGGCGCCGGATGCGCCGTTGCTGCATGAGGAGGCCGGCACCAATATCCTGGTCAAGCGCGAATTCCGCCGCGGCGACATCGATGCAGTCATGGCGCAGGCGCCGGTCAAGGTCGGTGCGCGCTTCCGCTTCCACCGCAAGACGCCGCTGGCCATGGAAAATCGCACCTACCTGGCCGAATACGACCAGGGCCGGCGTTCGCTGCTGCTGCATTCCTCGACCGGTAGCCCCGGCATCGTACGCGACGCGCTGGTGGAGATTCTCGGCATACCCGGCAGCCGCCTGCGGGTGGTGGCGCCGGACGTCGGTGGCAGTTTCGGCGGCAAGGGCTCGCTGTATCCCGAAGAAATCCTGGTGTGCGCACTGGCGCGCCACCTCGGCCGCCCCGTCAAGTGGACCGGCGACCGCATGGAAGACCTGGCTGCGACCAGCCAGGCATTCGATGAAACCGTCTATGCCGAACTGGCGGTGGATGAGCAGGGGGCAATCCTCGGCCTGCGCGCCGACGTCATCGGCGATGTCGGCGCCTATTCGATCTATCCCTGGACCGCGGGCCTGGAGCCGGTGCAGGTGATCAGCTTCATGCCGGGCCCCTACCGCGTGCCGGTCTATCACGGCAAGGTCCGCGGCGTGGCTACGTCGAAATCCCCGACCGGCCCGTATCGCGGCGTCGGTCGGCCGACTTCGACCTTCGTCATGGAGCGCCTGGTGGACATGGCGGCGCACAAGCTCGGCATCGATACGAAAGAAATTCGTTTGCGCAACCTCGTCAAGCCGGAAGAGTTTCCGTACAAGACGGCGCCAGGCATTGTGTGGGACCGTTCCGGCTTCATCGAATGCCTGGAGAGCGGTTGCGAAGCGGTCGATTACGACATCTTGCGCCGGAAACAGGAGGAAGCGCGGGCGGCAGGGCGCTGGGTTGGCATCGGCATTTCTTCATATGCCGAGTTGTCCGGCATCGGCTCGCGCATCTCGGCGTCGCCCGGCATGCCGATCAACACCGGCACCGAGATCTGCAACCTGAAAATCGACCCCAGCGGCTCGATCACCGCTTCGTTCGGCATCGCCTCGCACGGCCAGGGGCTGGAAACCACGCTGGCGCAAGTCGTCGCCGACGAGCTTGGCGCGCGCTTCGAGGACATTACGGTAATCCATGGCGACACTGCGGCGGTATCGCACAGCACCGGCACCTACGCCAGCCGCAGCGCGGTGCTGGCCGGCGGCGCCGGCACCCTGGCGGCGCGCGCGCTGCGCGAAAAGCTGGAGCGGATCGCCGCCCACCTGTTGGGCAGCCATGCCCCCCATATCAGCATCAGCGATGGCGTGGCGACCGCAGCCGACAACGGCAAGAGCATGACCATCGCCCAGATCGCTGATGCGGTGTATTCGCAAATGGGACGGGTGCCGAAGGACGTGATCGAAGTACTGGAAGAAACCAAATCCTATGACCCTGTGTGGGGGACAACCAGTTCTTCCACACATATCGCGATGGTCGAGATCGATCCGGAAACCTACATGATCCACGTCACCGATTACCTGGTGGCAGAGGATTGCGGACGCATGATCAATCCGCTGATCGTCGATGGCCAGGCGCATGGCGCAGTGGCTCAGGGCATTGGCGCTGCGCTGTTCGAAGAGATTGTGTACGACGAGCGCGGCCAGATCCTGACGGCCAGCCTGGTCGATTACGTCGCGCCCTCGGCGCCGGAAGTGCCGGCGACCCGCGTAGTGCACGTTGAGTCGGCCCTGCCGGCGACCATTGGCGGATTTCGCGGCATGGGCGAAGGCGGGACCATCGGCGCGCCGGCAGCGATCGCCAATGCCGTCTCGGATGCATTGACCCCGCTGGGCATCGAAATTTTTGAATTGCCGGTAACGCCGGAACGACTTTTTCAATTAATCGAGAAACATAAACTTAACTCCAAGGAGATGTAAATGAACGCAAAACTGAATGGCAAGATTGCCCTGGTAACCGGCGCCGGTCGCGATGTCGGACGTGAAATTTCCCTGGCGCTGGCGGCTGATGGCGCCGCCATCGCGGTCAACTACAACAGTTCGGCCGCCGAGGCCGAAGCAGTGGTGGCCGAGATCAAGAAACTCGGCGGCAATGCCCGCGCCTACCGTGCCAACGTCGGCAAGTATGAGGAAGTCAAGGCCATGGTGGACGCCATCGTCAACGATTTCGGCCGCATCGATATCCTGGTTAATAACGCCGGGGTCGTCATCAACGAGCGCTTCGTCAATACCACGCCGGAACAATGGGCAAAGCAGATCGACGTCGACCTGTATGGCACCATCCACACCTGCCACGCGGTCGCGCCGCACATGATCAAGCAGAACGGCGGCCGCATCATTACGCTGGCTGGCGATTCCTCGCGCATCGGCGAGAGCAACCTGGCGATTGCGGCGGCTGCGCGCGCCGGCGGCATCGCCCTGATGAAGTCGCTGGCGCGCGAACTCGGCCGCGCCAATGTTACTGCCAACGCCATTTCGCTGGGACTGATCGAGACTGCCCACTCCGATGCGGGTTTCCTGGATGCCAACCGCGACAAGATCGTCAAGCAGTACCCGTTGCGCCGCATCGGCAAGCCGGCTGACATTGCGCCGACCGTGGCCTTCCTGGCGTCCGACGGCGCTTCCTGGATCACCGGCCAGGTGTTGAGCGTCAACGGCGGCTTCTGCATGGTCTGATCCGCCCCCAAGGCAGAAGAGTACGAGGAGACAACATCATGATACATACCGAGCTGATCGCGCCGGTGGGCACCTTGCTGCGCCGCCATGCGCAATCGAAGCCCGACAAGCTGGCCTTCCAGGACAGCAATACTTCGGTGAGCTACGCCGCACTGGAGCGTGCCACCGCCAACCTCGCCGGTCATCTGCAGGATGCCGGCATCGAGCCTGGCGACTGCGTGGCGATCTTCCTGCCGAATTCGGTGGATTGGGTCGAAAGCTGCCTGGGCATCGTCCGCGCCGGCGCGGTCAGCGTGCCGATCAGCTACGATGCGACGACACATGAAATCGCCTACCGAATCGAGGACGCGAACTGCAAGGCGATCATTACCAGCAACGAGCGCACCGATGTGGTCGCGAAGCTGCAGGCGGAATATCCCCAACTGCAGACGGTGATCCTGACCGACCGCGGCGCCGCGGGGGACCCGGCGGCCGGGCTGCGCTATGCGGATCTGCGCGCAAACGTGGCGCGCTCGCTGCCGCGCGACCTTGATGCCATCGACGAGCCGTCCTTTATCGTCTACACCTCCGGCACCACCGGCCGCGCCAAGGGTGTCTTGCTGTCCCAACGCAGCATGCTGTGGGTGACGGCTGCCTGTTGGGCACCGATCGCCGGTTTGAATGAAAACGACCACGTGCTGTCGCCGCTGCCGCTGTTCCATTCCTATGCGCTCAATTTGACAGTGCTGAGTATCGTCGCGGTTGGTGCCAGCGAATACATCCTGGAGAAGTTTTCCACTACGGAAGTCATGGCGCAGCTTCAATCCGGTCGTGTTACGGTATTTCCTGGTGTGCCAACGGTATTCCATTATTTGCTGGAGGCCGCCCGCGCCGCGCCGGACGTGAAATTTCCGGGGCTTCGTCTGTGCCTGTCGGCTGGCGCCATCATGCCGGCGCCGGTCAACCAGGAATTCGAGCGGCGTTTCGGCGTCATGCTGCTCGATGGTTACGGCATCACTGAAACCTCGACCATGGTGACACTTAATTGGCGCAGCGGCAGCCGCGTGATGGGTTCCTGCGGCTTGCCGGTACCAGGTTTGTCGACTCGCATCATCGATCCGGTTAGCGGACTGGATGTCGCTCCGTGCGCGGAAGGCGAATTGATTGTGCGCGGTCCCAACCTGATGCTGGGCTACCACCGCAAACCGGAAGAAACCGCCAGCGCGGTATGCAATGGCTGGTACCACACCGGCGACCTGGCCAAAAGCGACAGCAACGGCTTTCTGACAATTACCGGCCGTTTGAAGGAAATCATTATCCGTGGAGGCCAGAACATTGCGCCATCGGAGGTCGAGGAAGCCTGTTGCGCTTTCCCGGCGGTGCTGGATTGTGCTGTGGTCGGCGCGCCGCACCAGCACCTGGGCGAGGTGCCTGTGGTGTTCGTGGTGCCGCGCCCGGGGACAACGCTGGTTGAGGTGGAGTTGATGGCACATTGTCGTGAGCGCCTGTCGTCGTACAAACTGCCGCACGCCGTGCATGTGGTCGATGAAATTCCGCGCACCGGCTCGGGAAAGATCATCCGCTTCAAGCTCAAGGAAACCCTGAAAGCCAGTTGATGTCGCGCGCCTGCAGCCCCGGAACGCCGCAGGCGCCTGATTCAATTCTTTTTGCCCCTATGCCAGTACACGAAGGACTAAATATGAAACAAGCTGATTTCTCCGGCATTCGCCTGAAAGACCCGGCATTGCTGCGGCACCAGTGCTATATCGATGGCGCCTGGGTCAATGCCGATCAAGGTGGAACCATCGTCGTGGAGAACCCGGCAAATGGCGCTGCCATCGGCGCCGTGCCAAAAATGGGGCGCACCGAGACGCGCCGCGCGATTGATGCGGCAGCGGCCGCCTTGCATGCCTGGCAAGCAAAAACCGGGAAGGAACGCGCATCGATCTTGCGCAAATGGTTCGATCTGCTGCTCGAAAACCAGGAAGATCTTGCCGTCATCATGACGACCGAACAAGGCAAGCCGCTGGCCGAGAGCCGTGGCGAAATCGCCTATGCTGCGTCCTATGTGGAATGGTTTGCCGAGGAAGCCAAGCGGGTGTATGGCGACACTATCCCGGCACCCACGCCGGATCGCCGGATTGTTGTTATCAAGCAGCCCGTCGGCGTATGTGCGGCAATTACTCCCTGGAACTTCCCCGCAGCAATGATTACCCGCAAGGCGGCGCCTGCGCTTGCGGCCGGCTGCACCATGGTGGTCAAGCCAGCCAGTCAGACGCCGTTCTCGGCGCTGGCCTTGTGCGTACTGGCCGAGCGCGCTGGCATTCCCAAAGGTGTGCTGTCTTGCGTCACCGGTTCGGCAACGGAAATCGGCGCAGAGCTGACGGCCAATCCCACCGTGCGCAAGCTCACCTTTACCGGCTCGACCGAGATCGGCAAGCTGCTCATGCAGCAATGCGCCGCGACTGTCAAAAAGACCTCCATGGAACTGGGCGGGAACGCCCCTTTCATCGTCTTTGATGACGCCGACCTTGATGCCGCGGTCAAGGGCGCGATGATCGCCAAGTATCGCAACGCCGGGCAGACCTGCGTGTGCGCCAACCGGATCCTGGTGCAGGACGGCGTGTATGACCAGTTTGTCGAACGCTTTGCCAAGGCAGTCAGCGCCCTGAAGGTTGGCGACGGACTGGAATCCGGCACGGTCATTGGTCCTTTGATCGACGCCAATGCGGTGGGCAAGGCCGAGGAACACGTCGCCGATGCTGTACAAAAGGGCGGGCGGGTTGTTGTCGGAGGCAAGCGTCATGACCTGGGCGGCAATTTCTATGCGCCGACCATCCTCGCTGATGCAACGCCGGACATGGCAATCTTTCGGGAAGAAACTTTCAGCCCTGTTGCCCCGATTTTCCGTTTCCAGACCGAAGAAGAGGCAATCCGCATGGCCAACGATACCGAATTCGGACTGGCCTCCTACTTCTACGGGCGAGATATCGGTCGTGTGTGGCGTGTGGCCGAAGCGCTGGAATATGGCATGGTCGGCATCAACGAAGGCTTGATTTCGACCGAACTGGCACCTTTTGGGGGCATCAAGGAAAGTGGCAATGGCCGCGAAGGGTCAAAATACGGTATCGACGATTATCTGGAGATCAAATACCTGTGCCTGGGAGGGATCTGATTGCGTCGTATAATCGCAGGTTTCCAACACTGCGGTGGTAATGCACCAAACTCGGGTTTCTAACGTATGCCAGATGTGCAAACAATGAGTTCGATACCGCCGGTCGAGGCCGAGCCGCGCTTCGCCTCGCTGGACCGGTTCTGCTCGGTCGGCCGTACGGTCGAGATTCTGTCCGACGCCTGGAGTTTCCTGGTGCTGCGCGAATGCTTTTTCGGGGCGCGTCGTTTCGAGGCATTCCAGAGCGTCCTCAAGTTGCCACGAAATACCCTCGTCAAGCGTTTACATAAACTGACCGAACTGGGCTTGCTGCGCAAAGTATCCTATTCGGCCTCGGCTTCGCGCTTCGAGTACCGCCTGACCGAGCAGGGGCGCGATCTTTACCCGATCATGTTGGCGTTATTGAAGTTTGGTAATACCTGGCTGAGCGAAGGACAGCCTTTGCCGCTAGAGCTGATCCACAAGGGCTGCGGTAAAACCTGTTCGCCGGTGGTCGCCTGCTCGGATTGCAATCAGCCAGTCGATCCTCACGATGTCCAGTATCGCAATGGACCGGGTGCCGGCAGCCAGCCGCACGCAACAGAACGCACACGCTCGCGCCGCGCCTCCGATCCAGATATTTTGGAGCGGGTGCGGCCCTGCCTGGTGGCCCGGTCATTGAAGATCATCGGCGACCGCTGGAGCTTTCTTTTGATCCGGGAAATGTTTTTCGGCGTGCGCCGGTTTGACGAATTTCAGGCAAACCTCGGCATCGCCAGCAATATCCTGACGGACCGCCTGCAACGCCTGACGGAACACGGCATCATCGAAAAACGCCAGTATCAGGCGCGTCCTGACCGTTACGAGTATCGTTTTACTGAAAAGGGACGCGACCTTTACGGTTCGATGATCGTGATGATGCGTTGGGGCGACAAGTGGCTTTCCCGTGGCAAGCCGCCTCTCGTGCTGCGGCACCGTCAATGCCAGCAAGATTTTTTTGCGCGCGTGGTGTGCAGCGAATGTGGCGAAGAGCTCGATCCGCGTCACGTCGAATATGCCTTGCATTACACCCTGGCTGATCTCGCGCAGTAGCCTGTAACGCTTGCGTAACTGATTTTTGTTTTCTGATGGCCCGTCAAGAACGGGCCATTTTTCATTCTTCGCCGTATCGTTGCGATGCGCTGTTTTTCTTCGATAAGTTGTTAATTAAAAAGAAGAAAATTCTACAGATTTTCTGCATAAACTCTTTGACATCTCACGGACTTTTTTATAATCTACTTATGCAAGCAAATAACTTGCTTAAGCAGACTTATATTAATTCACGAATGGAGCGAGACGATGAGAACAGCAATGAAAGTATTGCAGTGCAGCTTTTTAATGGCTTTCGCCGTTGGCAGCGTCCAGGCGCAGGATGTCAAACCCTTGCGCATAGGCGTGATGACGGATATGACCGGCCAGTTTTCCCATGAGGCCGGACAGGGCGCCGTCAATGCCGTGAAAATGGCAGTGCAGGATTTCGGCGGCAAGGTGCTGGGGCGGCCGATCGAAGTGATCGTCAACGATCATCTGAACAAGCCGGATATTGCTGCCACCAAGGCGCGTGAGTGGTTCGATACCCAGAATGTGCGCATGATCAATAACCTGATCAACTCCGGCGTGGCGCTTTCGGTGATGGGCGTTGCCAAGGAAAAGAATGCCATCGCCATCGTCAATGGTTCCGGTTCCTCACGCATCACGGGCGATGCCTGCACCCCCAATAGCATTCACTACGCCTATGACACCTGGGCGCTGGCAAACGGTACCGGTAGCGAGATCGTCAAGCAGGGTGGCGATACCTGGTATTTCCTGACGGCGGATTATGCATTTGGGCATGCGCTGGAGGCAGATACGGCAGCGGCAGTCAAGGCAAAAGGCGGCAAGGTGGTGGGCTCCATTCGCCATCCAGCCAACACGTCGGACTATTCCTCCTTCCTGCTGCAGGCTCAGGGCTCCAAGGCGAAAGTGATTGGTCTGGCAGGTTCCGGTACCGGCTTCATCAATACCGTCAAGTCGGCTTACGAATTTGGCGTAACCAAGTCGGGCAAGCAAGCGATTGCCGGCTTGCTGGTGTGGATTACCGATGTCGATGCCATGGGCCTGGAAATCGCCCAGGGCCTGACGCTCACCAACGGCTTTTACTGGGACCGTGATGAGGAAACCCGCAAATGGTCGAAGCGCTTCTTCGACATGACCAAGCGCATGCCGACCATGGGTGACGCTGGCGACTATTCCTCAACCCTGCATTACCTGAATGCGGTGAAGGCCGCTGGCACCGACGATACCGCCGCCGTGATGGCGAAAATGAAGTCGACGCCGATCAACGACATGTTCGCCAAGAATGGGCGAATTCGCGTGGATGGACGCATGGTGCATGACATGTATGTCTACCAGGTCAAGAAGCCGTCTGAATCGAAGTACCCGTGGGATTACTACAAGCTGAAAGCAGTGATTCCGGCGGAGCAGGCTTTCCGTCCTCTCAATGAAGGTGGTTGCCCGCTCGTCAAGGGGTAGTTGCCGGTGAGGGATCGTGCCAGCCCCAGGTGGGCCTGGCTGACCAATAAAAGCGTCCCTCGGGACGCTTTTTCCATTCGCCTGTGGTTTCGGGAGGGCAGCTGGCTTCAGCCGCCGATATACGACATCTCGATCTTGCGCCGCGCCGCCGTCTCGCCTTGGCTGGCGCGAAGTTCGGAGTAACGGTCGGTACGCTGCTGCCACAGATGGCCGATGGCGCCGGCAATTTGCACATCGCTAAAACCGCCACGCAGCAACGCTCGCAGGTCGTGGCCGTTGCTGGCGAACAGGCATGTGTACAGTTTGCCTTCCGTGGACAGGCGTGCGCGCGTGCAGTCGCTGCAAAACGCCTGCGTGACACTAGAAATGACGCCGATCTCGCCGCCGCCATCGACATAGCGCCAGCGCTCAGCTGTTTCGCCGGCATAGTTGGGCGCGACCGGTTCCAGGGGCAGGACTTCGCTGATACGCCGGACGATTTCTGCGGAAGGCAGCACCTCATCCATTTTCCAGCCATTGCTGGCACCGACATCCATGTATTCGATGAAGCGCAGGATGGCGCCGCTGCCATGGAAGTGGCGCGCCATCGGCAGGATTTCGGCATCGTTCATGCCTTTCTTGACGACCATGTTGACCTTCACCGGCCCGAGTCCTGCACTGCTCGCAGCGTCGATCCCGGCAAGGACATCGGCCACGGCAAAATCGACGTCGTTCATGCCGCGGAATGTCGCGTCATCGAGCGCGTCCAGCGATACGGAAACGCGCGTCAGGCCGGCAGCTTTCAGGGCGCGGGCCTTTTTTGCCAGAAGCGAGCCATTGGTTGTCAGGGTCAGGTCGAGTGCACGCCCATCCGGCGTTTTCAGCTCGGCCAGCATCGCGATCAATTTTTCAAGGTTCTTGCGCAGCAGGGGTTCGCCGCCGGTCAGGCGCAACTTGTCGACGCCATGTGCGACGAACAGCCTGGCGACACGGGCGATTTCCTCGAAACTCAACAAGTCGGCATGGGGAAGATACTGGTAGTCCTTGTCGAATACCTGTTTCGGCATGCAATAGACGCAGCGGAAATTGCAGCGGTCAGTCACTGAAATGCGCAAATCCCGCAGCGGCCGATTCCGCGTATCGGCAAGCATGCCAACCGGCGCCTGTGGCTGCGCCGGGACGACCGGTAGCGCGGCACGATGCCGCAGGTCGGCGACGGGAATGAATTTTTCGGTCATGCTGTAATGGCGGTGATATTCCTGCTATGCCCCAGGTGCGGAAGGTGCACTGCAGGCATTTCGCAGAGGAAAAATATATTCAAATCAGCACAATGATTAACGCAGGTAAGATACCACGAGCCCGGCAATTGCACAGGCAAACAGCAAGCGTATCGTCCCCAGCTTGTAACGGAATAGGGCAAGGCATGCGCCCCCGGCAATCGCCATGGCAGCGTAATCCCATTGCAGCACTGGCGATGACAGGCGGAACACATGTTCCGCGAAAAATACCGCAAGGCTGAGGATGACGCCGACGACGGCCGCAGAGATGGCGGTGAGCGGCGCCGTCAGGCGAATATTGTTGCGCGTGGCCTCGACCAGCGGGCCGCCGGCGAGGATGAAAATAAAGGAAGGCAGAAACGTAAACCAGGTTGCCACGCAGGCACCCATTGCGCCGGCCAGCAGCAGGCTATCGGCGCCGAAAAGCGCTTTGGTCCAGCCGCCGACGAAACCGACGAAGGCGACGATCATGATCAGCGGCCCCGGCGTGGTTTCCCCCAGGGCGAGTCCATCGATCATTTGCGCAGGAGTCAGCCACTGGTAAGTTTCCACCCCGCCTTGATACACATAAGGCAGCACCGCGTAGGCGCCGCCAAAGGTGAGCATAGCTGCCTTGGTGAAAAACCATCCCATCTGTGCCAGCGGCGCGGCGGCACCGGACGTGGCCGCCAGGAAGCCCCAGCTTGCTGCCGCCAGGCCAATGCCGGTAGCGGCAACCCGGATCAGCTTGCTCCAGGAAAAACGCGCATGGGCCGGTGTGGGCGTATCGTCATCGATCAGCGCGGGGCCAAAGTCGGTGTGCTGTCCGGTTGACGGGTGGCCGCCGCCGATCTTGAAGACCGCCGGTGCGACGCGGCCACCGATGGCGCCCGCCAGCGCAGCAGCCAGGACAATGATGGGGAAGGGGATCTGCAGGGCGGCAATCGCCAGGAAAGCCGCTGTGGCGATCCCGATCAGCCAGCCATTCTTGAGCGTGCGCGAGCCAATGCGCCACGCCGCGGCCAGCACGATGGCAACGACCGCAGGCTTGATGCCGTAAAGAATTCCTGCCACGACATTCACATGGCCGAACGCAAGGTAAATCCAGGATAACGCGATCAGGATCAGCAGCGACGGCAGCACGAACAGCACGCCGGCAATGATACCCCCGCGCGTGCGATGCATCAGCCAGCCAATATAGACGGCCAACTGGGTCGCCTCCGGTCCCGGCAGCAGCATGCAGTAGTTCAGGGCATGCAGGAAGCGCTGCTCGGAGATCCAGCGGCGCTTTTCCACCAGCTCGGCATGCATCAGGGCGATTTGCCCTGCCGGACCGCCAAAACTGATGAAGCCCAGCTTGAGCCAGTAACGAAAGGCCTCGGCAAGCGTGACGACAGCGGGCAGGGCAGGAGTGCTCATGCTGACTTGTAAATTTCAATTATGGTGAAGCGCATCGTAGCAGACTGCGCCTATAAAAAAAGAGGAGCCGAAGCTCCTCTTTTCATTTTTTGCCGTCGAGGGTTACAGACGCGTCTCGACCTGGACCAGCGGCTCGGTCGACAGCGGCGGCAGCGGCTTGCGCTCGCGCGGCACGCGTGCCGGCGGGACAATCTTCGCAGCGGCTTCCTGGGCAGCGCGCAGCTTGTCCGGATCCGTGCTGGCCAAAGTCAGGCCGGCAGCACTCAGGACCGACTGCAAATCGTCGAGGCGCAGCGGCGCCGCAGCCCGGATTGCAGGTGCGGCTTTCGCTGCGATCGGCGCTGCCGGTGCAGCCGGTACGACTGGCACAGGCGCAGCCACCTCTGCAACGCTCGCCTGGGCTGCTGGCGCAGCAATGGCTTCAGGTGCTGCTGCAAGCTCCGGCACTGCTGCAACGGCAGGAGTCGCAACAACTTCAGGTGCCGCTGCTTCCAGTGGCAGGGTGATTTGCTGCGCCACGCTGGTTACTGGCGCAATTGCTGCCGGTGTTGCCAGTTCTGCAGGGGGGCTTGCAGGTGCAGTTTGCTCGACTGCAGGCGCAGGGATGGCAACTTCGACGGCCGGAGCAGATGCCTCGGCAGCGGCTGCACTTGAAACCGACGCATCAACGCCAACGGCAGCTTCGGCTTGCGCCACGCCTTCAGCTTCGCCCGCCTCGACAGCGCCTTCACCGTCCAGGCCCTCGCCACCTTCGCGTTCGCGGCGGTTGCGGTTGCGGCCGCCACGGCGACGGCGGCGGCGGCGTTGCTCTTCGCTTTGCTCGCCTGCTTCGGTTTCGGGCGCGCTGCCCTCTGCCAATGCCTCGACCGGTTCTTCTGCAGAAGTTACGCGAATGGCTTCCGACGCTGCCGGAACCGCTGCAGTCAACGGCAGTGCTGCTGCCTCGACGACCGGCTCCTCAGCCTTGACCGGCGCTTCCTTGCGTTCCTGGCGTCCACGTTGCTGGCGTTCGCCACGCTCGCTGCGCTCGGGACGTTCTGCGCGCTCCGGGCGCTCTACGCGTTCCGGACGTTCGCCGGCTTCGGTACGCTCACCGCGTTCCGCGCGATCAGTGCGCTCGCCGCGTTCACGGCGGCCTTCCTGGCCTTCGCGCGGGGGGCGTGGCTGGCGTGCTGCCGGTGCCGCTGCGTCAGTCCCGGCTTGCCGGGCTGCACCTTCCTGGCGCGGTTCATTACGTGCGCCTTCGCGATCTTCACGCGGACCGCGGCCACCGCGACCGCGACCACGCTGTCCGCCACGGCCATTGCGGTCGTTGCTGCGCTCGCGTGCCTGTTCTGGCTTGGATTCCACCGGCGCGGCAGGCGCTGCCACTGGTTCCGGCTTTTTAAAGAAGAAACCGAACAGCTTGCCCAGGAATCCCGGCTCGCCCGACAGGATCGCCGGCTGCGGTGCTGGCGCCGCTGCCTCTGCAGGCTTGCGTTCGACGACGGGAGCCGGTTGCGCAGGGGTAATGCCCTTGACCATGGCTTCCTGGCGCGGCTTGACATCTTCCTTCTGGCGCTTGCTGTAGCCGATATCGGTATCGGCCTCTTCGGCCATGGCATAGCTGGCTTGCACGTCTTCCAGGCGCGGATCGTCGAGCTTGATCCGTTCCATCTTGTAATGCGGCGTTTCCAGATGCTTGTTGGGGATCAAAATCACGGTCACGCGGTGGCGGGTCTCGATCTTCAGGATCTCGCCGCGCTTTTCATTCAGCAGGAAAGCGGCCACATCGACCGGGGCCTGCACATGGATGGCGGCCGAGTTTTCCTTCATTGCCTCTTCCTGGATGATGCGCAGCACCTGCAGGGCGGAGGATTCGGTATCGCGGATATGGCCGGTGCCGTTGCAGCGCGGGCAAGTCACGTGGCTGCCTTCGGACAGCGACGGGCGCAGGCGCTGGCGCGACAATTCCATCAGTCCGAAGCGGGAAATCTTGCCCATCTGGACGCGCGCACGGTCGTAGTGCAGCGCATCCTTCAGGCGCGTCTCGACTTCGCGCTGGTTCTTGGAATTCTCCATGTCGATGAAGTCGATCACGATCAGGCCACCCAGGTCGCGCAGGCGCAACTGGCGGGCCACTTCTTCGGCCGCTTCCAGGTTGGTATTGAAGGCGGTGGTCTCGATATCGCTGCCACGGGTGGCGCGCGCCGAGTTGACGTCGACTGACACCAGCGCTTCGGTATGGTCGATCACGATGGCGCCGCCGGAAGGCAGGGGCACGGTACGCGAATACGCGGTTTCGATCTGGTGTTCGATCTGGAAGCGCGAGAACAGCGGCACATCGTCGCGATAGCGCTTGACGCGGTGCATCATGTCCGGCATGACGTGGGTCATGAACTGATGCGCCTGGTCGTAGATCTCGTCGGTGTCGATCAGGATTTCACCGATATCAGGTTGGAAATAGTCGCGGATCGCGCGGATCACCAGGGAGGATTCCTGGTAAATCAGGAAGGCGCCCGGGGACGATGTGCCGGCGCCTTCGATGGCGCGCCACAGTTGCATCAGGTAATTCAAGTCCCACTGCAGCTCTTCGACGTTACGGCCGATACCGGCTGTGCGGGCAATCACCGACATGCCCGTAGGCAGGTCGAGCTTGTCCATGGTTTCGCGCAGTTCCTGGCGGTCTTCGCCTTCAACGCGACGCGATACGCCGCCGCCGCGCGGGTTGTTCGGCATCAGGACCAGGTAGCGGCCGGCCAGCGAAATGAACGAGGTCAGGGCTGCGCCCTTGTTGCCGCGTTCTTCCTTTTCGACCTGCACCATGATTTCCTGGCCTTCGCGCAGGGCTTCCTTGATGGAGGCATTGCGGACGTCCACGCCTTCCTTGAAGTAGCTGCGTGCCACTTCCTTGAAGGGCAAAAAGCCGTGGCGGTCTTCGCCGTAGTTCACGAAGCAGGCTTCCAGCGAGGGTTCGATACGGGTAATGACACCCTTGTAGATATTCGACTTGCGCTGTTCGCGGCCAGCGGTTTCGATGTCGATGTCGATCAGTTTTTGCCCATCGACGATTGCCACGCGCAATTCTTCTTGCTGCGTGGCGTTGAATAACATCCGTTTCATGTTGTTGTGCTCCGGACCCGAAGGTCGTTTCAATGCTGCAGGCGGCAGGCGCGGCCAATATGCGAAAAACAGGGCATGCGCATGATCCGTGCGAGCGGCCGGCAAGTGCAGCGCAGGGCGCTGGCAGCAATGCCAGGGACAGTCGACGGCTTCATGACCAGCCTTTGTATTTCTTTAATGACGACGCAAACCGCTAACTTGCAGCAAAAAGTACTGGGATGTACGCGTGGACAGAGCGCCCGGGGGAGAGAATTGCCTTGGCGTGCGGTCGCGCCTGGTTTCAAGCGCGTGCCGCAATAGGGCGCAGATATTGTTACCTGCATTGCCAGGCGCGGTCGGGCCAATTTTGGGCGTATCGAAATACAGGCACCAAGGGCCAGCAACCAAACTTTCAGGCAATGCACCGGTTTGCAAATGGCAAAACGGCTGCAACATTATCAACCAGCGAGCTTCCCTGATCAGGCAAGCTTGCCGGCATTATCTTTTCTATCCGGGCATTCATATCCAGCATCGCGGCGCGCTATCCGATCGCAACTGCGGTGCGACCACGACTCGCGCAGCGATGTGCATACACTGCTTTTCCATCGAATTTCCAATTCGGTGAGGCCGATGGACATGCCTCCGTGCAGAATGCTCTTTTTATTCGCGCACATGCTCTGGGTTATGCCCATTGCGAAACAATTATATATTCAAAATGAAGGACTTAGCGATATTTTCTGTCGCAATGCGCAATTCCACGAGATTCACGTCCTTGCCCATCTGTCCATTGGCTGCTTGGTAAGCATTTTTGCCGCTTCGCAGTTAATCAGACCCGGACCGCCGCCCCTGTGTAGAATATGTGTTTTATTCCCCCTTGTAATAACCCTTGGACCGAGGGTGTTGCCGATAAAGTAATATATTTAAAATGAAAGACTTAGCGAGAAATTCCAGGGAAACCGCGAAAACCCCGCCGTTGTCCCCGCCGTCGCAAGTCTTGCCGCAAGTTCAACTTGTGACGATCACGGCGGAAGAGGCGGGGCAGCGTATCGACAATTTCCTGATCCGGGTGTGCAAGGGCGTGCCCAAAAGCCATATCTACCGGGTTTTGCGTTCCGGCGAAGTACGCGTCAACAAGGGCCGGATCGACCAGACCTATCGTCTCCAGGAAGATGACGTGGTGCGCATACCCCCATTGCGCATGGCCGAAAAGCCGGCCCAGACGGCGCCGGCATGCGAATTTGCGATCCTGCTCGAAGACGAGCACATGCTGGTAATCGACAAGCCGGCCGGCGTGGCTGTCCATGGCGGCTCGGGCGTGAGTTACGGTGTAATCGAGCAATTACGGGCCTCGCGGCCGCAAGCCAAGTTCCTGGAACTGGTGCATCGGCTCGATCGTGAAACCTCGGGCATCCTGTTGCTGGCAAAAAAACGCTCGGCCCTGACCCATTTGCATGAGCACATGCGCGAGGGTGAATTCGACAAGCGCTACCTGACGCTGGTACAGGGCGACTGGCAAAACCGCCGCCAGCATGTGAAGTTGCCGCTGTTTAAATACACCACGGCGGATGGCGAGCGGCGGGTGCGGGTGCAGGCTGACGGCCAGGCGTCGCATACCGTATTTGAGCTGAAGCGCAAGTACGGCCCCTATACATTGCTGGAAGCCGAGTTGAAGACCGGCCGCACGCACCAGATCCGCGTGCATCTGGCTTCCAGCGGTTTTCCCATTCTCGGTGACGACAAATACGGCGATTTCGCGCTCAACCGCGCCTTGCAAAAGGCCGAGGGCGCACGCAAGGCATTGAAACGCATGTTCCTGCATGCGCACCAGATCACGTTTGTGCATCCGCACAGCGGCAAGGAAATCACACTGAATGCGCCCCTGCCGCCGGAATGCACGAGTTTTCTGAAAAGCCTGGAGGCGCAGGGCGCGATGACGCAGGACGATGCAACGGCAGGCATGGCAAAAACAAAAGGGCAGGCGGCAACGCGGTAGGCAATTATGGCAAGAAAACAGTTTGATTTGATCGTCTTTGACTGGGATGGCACGCTGATGGATAGCACCGGCGCCATCATCAAGTGTATACAGGCGTCGGCACGCGATCTGGGCTTGCCGGTGCCCGAGCGCGAGATGGCGGCGCACGTGATTGGCCTGGGCTTGCAGGAAGCCTTGCAAAAGGCCGTGCCCGGCCTGGAGCCTAAGCATTACCCTCGCATGGTCGAGCGCTATCGCTACCATTACCTCAGCCAGGATCATGAATTGACCCTGTTCGACGGCGTACGCGAGATGCTGCAGGATTTGTCGCAGCAAGGGTATTTCCTTGCGGTTGCCACCGGCAAGAGCCGCGTCGGCCTGACGCGTGCGCTGCACGGCGCAGAGCTGATCTCTTTCTTCGATGCGACCCGCTGCGCCGACGAGACCTTTTCCAAGCCGCACCCGGCGATGCTGAATGAGCTGACGCGCGAACTGGGGCAGGACATGGCGCGCACGGTGATGATCGGCGACACCACGCACGACCTGCAGATGGCAGTCAATGCCGGTGCTGCAGGCGTTGCCGTGCATTACGGTGCGCATCCTCCGCACGAGCTGCAGGCGCTCGCGCCGCTTTATGCGGCCGACTCGGTGCCGGCACTGCATGCCTGGCTGCGCGAGCATGCCTGATTGCCATGGCTGACCTGATCCCGATTTGCGCGGCGGACGCGCTCGACGAAGGCGGAAAGGGCTTGCGCTTTCCCTTGACTGCCGGCGGCGAAGATGCGGGCGGCTTCGTGGTGCGCTTCGATGGCGTGGCGCGCGCTTACCTGAACCGTTGCGCGCATGTGCCGATCGAGCTGGACTGGAACGAAGGGGAGTTTTTCGATTCCAGCGGCCTGTACCTGATGTGTTCCACCCATGGCGCGGTGTATTTGCCGGAATCCGGCCATTGCGCCGGCGGCCCTTGCAAGGGTGGGCGCCTGCGGCCGATCGTGGTGGTGGAAAACGATGGCATGGTGTACTGGCAAACGGATGATTACCTCACGCCCGCAAGGGCCTGATTCAATGACAGGGATGGATATGGAAAACGATTTTCAAAACGTGCCGGCAAGTGACGGGCGTGCGCCGGTTGCTGCCGCAGCCGCGGACGCAGGCCTGGCCCGCAAGGATGGCTGGGAGCGCGACGTGCTGGAAAAGCTGGCCTTTGCCACCTTGCGCGAGCAGCGCGCGCGGCGCCGCTGGAATATCTTTTTCAGGCTGACGTTCCTTGCGCTGGTCGTTTTTGCGCTGTGGCGGGCTTTCGACATGGGCGCTTCCTCTGCAGAAGTGAGCGGTCCCCATACGGCGCTGATCGAGATCGATGGCGCGATCGCCTCCGGCGGCGGCAGCGGTGACGCCGATTCCGTCATTCCCGCGCTGAACCGCGCTTTTGCGGATGCCGGATCGGTCGGTGTCATCCTGCGCATCAACAGCCCGGGCGGAAGCCCCGTGCAGGCTGGCATGATCAACGACGAGATTACGCGCCTGCGCGCCGAGTATCCGAAAAAGCCGCTCTATGTGGTGGTGGATGAAATGTGCGCTTCCGGCGGGTATTACATCGCCGCTGCGGCAAGCAAGATTTTCGTCAACAAGGCCAGCATTGTCGGCTCGATCGGCGTGCTGATGGATGGATTCGGCTTTACCGGCCTGATGGACAAGCTTGGCGTCGAGCGCCGCCTCCTCACCGCCGGCAATAACAAGGGTTTCCTGGATCCGTTCAGCCCGCAGAGCGATGCGCAGCAAGCCTATGCCAAGGAAATGCTGGCAGAAATCCATCAGCAGTTCATCGACGTGGTGCGCACTGGCCGCGGCAGTCGCCTGAAGGAGTCTCCGGATACCTTCTCCGGTTTGTTCTGGAGCGGCAGCAAGGCGGTTGAAATGGGCCTGGCGGACGGCTTTGGCACGGTCGACAGCGTGGCGCGCGATGAATTGAAGGTCGAGGAAATCGTCGACTACACCGAACACGAGAAGCTTTCCGACCGGGTCCTGAAGAAGTTCGGTGCCGCCGTCGGTGAGGGGGCCTGGCAGTCGCTCTGGGGCGGCGCGCGTCCGAGCCTGCGCTGATTATTTTCCTTACTGGCCGAGCAGGAGAAATACCGTCGGCCGCTTGTGCAGGTCCGGCGCTTTGCCCGCGGCAAGCTGCTTCTTCCAGGCGCCGGCAGCCTGGGTTGCGATCGATTCGCTCTCCAGGCTGAGATCCGTGGCTGCACATACCAGCGTGCCGGGTTGGCACGTGGCTGCCAGCGTTTCCAGCAAGGCGCCGTTGCGGTAAGGTGTTTCGATAAAGAGCTGGGTTTGTTTTTCCTTGCGCGAGCGTTCTTCCAGCAGCTTGATCTGTTTTGCGCGCTGGGCGGCATCGATGGGCAGGTAGCCGTTGAAGGCGAAACTCTGGCCATTCAGGCCGCTGGCCATCACTGCCAGCAGCAGGGAGGATGGGCCGACCAAGGGCCGCACCCGGATTCCGCGGGCATGCGCCAGCCGTACCAGGTTGGCGCCGGGATCGGCCACCGCTGGCACGCCAGCCTCTGAAATCAGGCCGGCGTCGCGTCCTGCCAATAGCGGCTGCAGCAATTGCGGCAACGCCGCTTCCGCCGTGTTGACATTCAATTCGGCGATCTCGATTTCCTGCAGTGGCCTGGCCAGCGGATGCTGGAGCGCAATCAGCTTGAGGAAGGCGCGCGTGGTCTTGGTATTTTCGGCAATGAAACAATCCAGTCGCGCCGCCAGGACCTGTACTTCGGTGGGAATCAGCGCTGCCAGCGGATCGGCGGCGCCGGCATCGCCGGGGCCCAGGGTATTGGGAATCAGGTACAGGGTGCCGGTCATGGTGATTTGCTGAAAAATGTTACGCCGGCATGCCGCAGCATGGAGGTCAGGGCGATCAGGGGCAGGCCAGTCAGAGCGGTGGGGTCGCTGCTTTCGATTTTTTCCAGCAGGGCGATGCCCAGGCCTTCATTTTTTGCGCTACCGGCGCAATCGTAAGGCTGCTCGATGCGCAGGTAAGCGTCCAGTTCCATGTCCGGCAAGTCGCGGAACGTCACGAAAGTAGGAATGCATACCAGCTGGGCGGCTTGTTTGCTTTGGTCGTTTCGTCCATCCCACAGGCAGAGGGCCGTGTGGAAGATGACCCGGCGCCCGCGCATGGTTTGAAGTTGCTTTAAGGCATTTTCATGCGTACCCGGCTTGCCGATCTGTGCGCCATCCAGTGTCGCGACTTGGTCTGAACCAATCACCAGGCAGCCTGGATTTTGGCGGGCAACTGCGTGCGCCTTTTCCTGTGCCAGCCGCAGGGCGGTTGCTTCAGGCGCCTCGTCCGCGCGCGGGGACTCGTCGATATCGGGTATGCGGACCTCAAAAGGCAGGCCGAGGCGCGCGAGCAATTCCTTGCGATAGCGGGAACTCGAGCCCAGAATAAGGCGGGGCGGGGCAAGGGTTTGTGATGAATTTGTCATATTGACGTGGCATTCAGCGAATAAAGCATGCAGCCAAGGCGCTAATTTGCGCTAAGGCTTTGACGAATAAAGGAAAAGCCTGTTATTATCGCAGGTTTTCCGGACTAGTCAGGCGCATGGAAGCCATTCTGATCGATGCATTTGAATTTTGCCGGCTCGCAGAAGTACGCGAGGGCGAGTTCGCTGTCGCCGATTTGCCCAGGCTGGCAGCGGAGGCGGTCAATGCCAAAGGCACGGTGCGTTGGTCGCTGACTGGCGGGCGTCATGCGCTTGGGCATCCGCAATTGGCGCTGGCGGTGACGGGCACGGTGCAGTTGATGTGCCAGCGTTGCCTGACGCCTTATGCGTTCGAGCTCGATGCCGAATCGGTGCTGGTTCTCGCGCAGGATGACGCAGGGGCCGACGAGCTGGAAGCGTCGCTCGATGACGAGTCGCTTGAAGTGATCGCGGGTTCGCGGCAGTTCAATCTCGCCGATCTGGTCGAGGACGAGGCGTTGTTGGCATTGCCGGTGTCACCGCGGCATGATGTTTGTCCGGAGCAGTCCGGCAAGGCAGCAGGCGCGGTGGATCTCGACAAGGCGCCATCGCCTTTCGGTGTGCTGAAAGACTGGAAACGCTAGTTTGCAAGGCAAGAATATGCCGGCTCTCCATAGTGCAAGATTGGGTGAGTTTGCATCAGGGTTGTGTTAAAATTTTGGAATCTTAGGTTTAGGAGTAATCATGGCTGTTCAGCAAAACAAAAAATCCCCGTCCAAGCGCGGCATGCACCGTTCGCACGACCATCTGACCGCCCCGCAACTGGCAGTCGAGCCGACCACCGGCGAAACCCACATGCGTCACCATATCAGCCCGAACGGCTATTATCGTGGCCGCAAGGTCCTGAAGACCAAGAACGACGAGTAATTCTTCGTTGTCGAGGCATGCAGAAACGGCGTGGAGCGCAGTATGGCCGGCGCCGTTTTTTGTGTTTCCAGCTGCCTTTCGCGTCATTTTGAGCCGCGCACAATCTGGCCCACCCGATACGTGGCGCCAGAATCAAAACAATGACAATTAAAATATCCATCGACTGCATGGGCGGAGATCACGGCTCAGCGGTCACCGTTGCCGCAGCCATTTCATTTGTCAGTCGCGAAGCCGATGCCGAGTTGATCCTGGTCGGCCGGGAAGAAGTGATCCGCGCAGAGCTGAAAAAGCGCCGCGCCGCGGATCATCCGCGCCTGTCCATCGTGCATGCCGAGGAAGTCGTCACCATGGACGACTCCCTGGAAGTGGCGCTGCGCCGCAAGAAGGATTCCTCGATGCGGGTGGCGATTGCCATGGTCAAGGATGGCCGTGCACAGGCCTGCGTTTCCGCCGGCAATACCGGCGCGCTGATGGCGATTTCCCGGTATGTCCTGAAAACCCTGCCCGGCGTGGACCGTCCTGCCATCTGCACCCTGATTCCCAATCAGAAGGACAAGCCTACCTACATGCTCGATCTCGGCGCCAATGTCGATTGCGAGGCCGTGCATCTGCATCAGTTTGCGCTGATGGGGTCGACCCTGGTGGCGGCAATCGAGAACCGGCAAAAGCCGACGGTGGGCCTGCTGAATGTCGGGGAAGAGGACATCAAGGGCAACGAGGTGGTCAAGCAGACCGCCCAGCTCTTGCGCGCCGACCATGAAAAGGGTGTGCTCAATTTCTACGGTAATGTCGAGGGTAATGACATCTTCAAGGGCACCACCGATATCGTGGTGTGCGACGGTTTCGTCGGGAATGTCGTTCTGAAGGCATCCGAAGGGCTGGCGCGCTTTTTCAAGGTGGTGCTGACCACCGAATTCAAGAGCAATCCGCTCAACATGCTGGGAGCGCTGCTGGCACGCGGCGCCCTGAAAGCGATTTCGAAACGCATGAATCCTGCGCGCTATAATGGCGCCAGTCTCCTTGGCCTGCGCGGCCTGGTGTTCAAGAGTCATGGCGGCGCCGATGCCTACGCCTACGAATGGGCGATCCGGCGTGCCTATGATGCTGCGAAAAACGATGTCCTGTCGCGCATTTCCGCTAGTATTGCAGAATTGATGCCGCAGGCAGAAGTGCCGGCAGCAGCCGTTCCAGCCTCCATTCAATAAAGAGCACATGAGCCTGTATAGCAAAATCATCGGCACCGGAAGCTATCTGCCACCCCGGCGCGTGACCAATCATGACCTTGCGGCGCAACTTGCAGAAAAGGGTATCGAGACTTCGGACGAATGGATCGTGTCCCGCAGCGGCATCTCGGCGCGCCATTTCGCCGATGCCGATATGCATTCCAGCGATCTCGCGGTGGAAGCAGCAAAGCGCGCGCTTGATGCGGCCGGCCTGCAGCCCGAAGACGTTGACCTGATCATCCTGGCGACCTCGACGCCGGATTTTCTGGGTGGTTTTCCCAGCACCGCCTGCGTGGTGCAGCGCAAGCTCGGCATCACCAACGGTTGCGGCGCCTTTGACGTGCAGGCGGTATGCAGCGGCTTTGCGTATGCCGTATCGATTGCCGATAACTTCATCAAGTCGGGCGCCAACAAGAAAGTGCTGGTGATCGGCGCTGAAGTGTTTTCGCGCATCCTGAATTTTGACGACCGCGGCACCTGTGTGCTGTTCGGCGATGGCGCCGGCGCCGTGGTGCTGAGCGCATCTGCCGAGCCGGGCATTCTTGCCACCAAACTGCACGCCGATGGCCGTTACGCTGATATTCTCTGCGTGCCCGGCAAGCCCAGCGGTGGCGCCATCGAAGGCAGCGCCTTCCTGGTCATGGATGGCCAGGCGGTGTTCAAGATGGCGGTATCGGTACTGGAAAAAGTTGCGCACGAAGCACTGGAAGCGGCAGGAATGGAAGCCTCCCAGATCGACTGGCTGGTGCCGCACCAGGCGAATATCCGCATCATGCAAAGCACGGCCAAAAAGCTTGGCTTGCCGATGGAAAAAATGGTGGTGACAGTGGACCAGCACGGCAATACGTCGGCTGCTTCGATCCCGCTGGCTCTCGATTGCGCTGTGCGCGATGGCCGCATCAAGCCCGGACACAATGTCATGATGGAAGGCGTCGGCGGCGGCTTCACCTGGGGCGCGGTGCTGGCGAAATTTTAACTGCACAGATTTTTTGATTAAATTATGAGCAAATTCGCTTTTGTATTTCCCGGCCAGGGCTCGCAAGCGGTCGGCATGCTGAATGGCTTTGCCGGTAACGCGGCAGTCGAGCAAACGATCGCCGAGGCATCCGATGCGCTGCAATTCGATCTCGGCAAGCTGATCGCCGAAGGTCCGAAGGAAGACCTCGACCTGACCACCAATACCCAACCCGTGATGCTGACCGCCGCAGTGGCAACCTACCGTGCCTGGATCGCGGCGGGCGGTCCCGTGCCGGCGCTGGTCGCCGGCCACAGCCTCGGCGAGTATTCCGCGTTGGTGGCAGCCGGTGTCATCGCCTTCAGGGATGCCGTGCCGCTGGTGCGTTTTCGCGCCCAGGTGATGCAGGAAGCCGTGCCGGTCGGCCAGGGTGGCATGGCCGCCATTCTCGGTTTGTCCGATGATGAGGTGCGCGCTGCCTGCGCGGAAGCCGCGCAGGGGCAGGTGGTGGAGCCGGTGAATTTCAATGCGCCGGCACAAGTGGTCATCGCCGGCCACAAGGAAGCCGTCGAACGCGCTTGCCAGGCAGCCAAGGACAAGGGTGCCAAGCGCGCCTTGCCGCTGCCGGTGTCGGCGCCGTTCCATTCTTCCCTGCTTAAGCCCGCGTCGGACCGTTTGCGCGAATACATGGCCGGGGTGAATTTCACTGCCCCGCAGATTCCCCTGATTAATAATGTCGATGTCGCCATCGTCAACGATCCGTCCGCCATCAAGGATGCCCTGGTGCGCCAGGCAGCCAGCCCGGTGCGCTGGGTCGAGACGGTGCAGAAAATGGCTGGCGAGGGTATTGCCCACGTGGTCGAATGCGGCCCCGGCAAGGTCCTGGCTGGCCTGACCAAGCGTATCAATGGCGATCTGACCGGTGAAGCAATGTTCGACCAGGCGACCCTGGAAAAAGTATTGGAGCTCTCGAAGTGACTGCACAAAACCTGAATCTCGATAATCAAGTCGCGCTGGTCACCGGCGCCTCCCGCGGTATTGGCCAGGCCATTGCGCGCGAACTGGCGCGCCAGGGCGCAAAAGTCATTGGCACTGCCACCTCGGACGCGGGTGCCGCAGCAATTTCCGCCTACCTGGCAGAAATCGGTGCGGCAGCTGGCAAGGGTGCAGTTCTGAACGTCAATGATGGCGCGGCCTGCACGGCGCTGATCGATGAGATCCAGAAGGAATTCGGTACGGTGACCATCCTGGTCAATAATGCTGGCATCACGCAAGATCAACTCGCCATGCGCATGAAGGATGAGGAGTGGGATGCCGTCATCGCCACCAACCTGACTGCGGTGGGCCGCCTGGCGCGCGGCGTACTGCGCGGCATGATGAAAGCCAAGCATGGTCGCATCATCAATATTACTTCGGTGGTTGGTTCTGCCGGGAATCCCGGGCAAATGAATTATGCTGCTGCCAAGGCAGGCGTTGCCGGCATGAGCCGGGCACTGGCGCGTGAGATCGGCAGCCGTAACATTACTGTTAACTGCATCGCCCCCGGTTTCATCGATACTGACATGACCAAGGCGCTCAACGAGCAGCAGGTTTCTGCCTTGCAGCAGCAAATTCCGCTGGGCCGCTTTGGCACGCCGGACGACATTGCTGCCGCCGTGAGCTTCCTGGCTTCACCCCAAGCCGGCTATATCACTGGGGCGACGCTCCACGTGAATGGCGGCATGTACATGAGTTAATGATTTTTTGGGACTTTTAGCTGATGTTCTTGAATAATCGAGAAATTAGCTAAAAGTGATTTTTCATTGCGCAAACCTGATAAAATGCGCGCACTTTCTGTAATCACTCTGGAGCCATAACATGTCCGATATCGAACAACGCGTTAAAAAAATCGTCGCTGAACAACTGGGCGTCGCTGAAGCCGACATCAAAATCGAGTCCTCGTTCGTTGACGACCTCGGCGCTGATTCGCTCGACACCGTGGAACTGGTGATGGCACTCGAAGACGAATTCGAAATGGAAATTCCGGACGAACAAGCCGAGAAGATCACTACCGTGCAACAAGCGATCGATTACGCCAAGGCCCACGTCAAGGCCTAATTCGTTATTCGTATCACAAGGAGAAACGCTTGAGCAGCTCGCGTCAACGCCGTCGGGTGGTCGTCACCGGCTTGGGGTGCATTTCACCGGTGGGCAATACCGTCACCGATGCATGGAATGCATTGATCGAAGGTAAGTCTGGCATCGCCACCATCACGCGGTTTGACGCCACGCCTTTTTCCACCACCTTCGCCGGCGAGGTGAAGGGCTTCAATGTCGACGAATATTTGTCGAGCAAGGAAGCCCGCACGATGGATACCTTTATCCATTACGGCATGGCGGCTGGCATCCAGGCGTTCCAGGATAGCGGCCTCGAGGTGACGGAAGCCAATGCCGAGCGCATTGGTGTCATCGTCGGTTCCGGTATCGGCGGCTTGCCGATGATCGAGGAAACGCACGCCGAGCTGGAAAAGCGTGGTCCGCGCCGCATTTCTCCTTTCTTTGTACCGGCTTCGATCATCAACATGATCTCGGGTCACCTGTCGATCAAGTACGGATTGCAGGGGCCGAACCTGGCGATTGTCACTGCCTGTACCACCGGCCTGCATTGCATCGGTGAAGCAGGTCGCCTGATCGAGTATGGCGACGCCGATGTCATGATTGCTGGCGGCGCCGAATCGACCATTTCGCCATTGGGCCTGGGTGGCTTTGCCGCCGCACGCGCCTTGTCGTCGCGTAACGACGACCCGGCTACCGCATCCCGTCCTTGGGACAAGGACCGCGATGGCTTCGTGCTGGGTGAAGGCGCCGGTGTCATGGTGCTGGAAGAGTACGAGCATGCCAAGGCGCGTGGCGCGAAGATTTATGCCGAATTGCTGGGCTTTGGCATGAGCGCCGATGCCTATCACATGACTGCGCCGCGCGAAGATGGTGACGGCGCGCGCCGTTGCATGGCCTCCGCCTTGCGTAATGCAGGCGTGAATGCCGACCAGGTGAATTACGTCAATGCGCATGGTACGTCGACGCCGCTGGGCGATGTCGCAGAAACGACCGCCATCAAGCGCGCCCTGGGCGATCATGCCAAGAAAGTCGTGGTCAATTCGACCAAGTCGATGACCGGTCACCTGCTGGGCGGCGCAGGCGGCCTGGAATCGGTGTTTACGGTGCTGGCACTGCATCACCAGGTGTCGCCGCCAACCATCAATATCTTCAACCAGGATCCTGCCTGCGACCTGGACTATTGCGCCAATACGGCGCGTTCCATGCCGATTGACATCGCCGTCAAGAACTCTTTCGGCTTTGGCGGCACCAACGGTTCCCTGGTCTTCCGCAAGGCCTGATTCCGCTTTCCCGCACCTTGCCAGAGGTGCGGGATTTCTCCTTTACTCCCCCCTTCCATGTCCATCGCGGTCTCCACCGTGGTCATGCCGTCAAGGCGCCTTGCGCTTCTGCTGGCGATCTTTTGCGCGGGTGTGGCCGCAGTCGCCTGGCAGCTTGCCTTTGGCGCCCTGATCGATCTTCCGCTTGTCCTGCGTGTTGCGCTGACAGTCATCCTGAGTGTCATGCCTGGCTGGGCTGCATACACGGCAATTTCGCCCGGAAAATCACTACGTATTGATATTTCCGAGCACGGACAAATCAGGGTGGCAGAAGATAAGGCATGCAGTGTCACAGGGCTGCAAAAAGGGCACAGGCAGGCAGTACAGGCAGGTCAGGAAGGACCGGTCGAGGATGCCGCAGGCACGATTGTCAACTTGCTTCCGGACTCGACCATCTGGCCCCAATTGCTGCTGCTGCGCCTGCAGGCCAAGGGGCAGGTCACCAGAAATGTGCTCATCCTGCGCGACAGCGTTAGTGCAGAACATTTCCGGGCCCTGTCGGTTGCGTGCCATTGGATAGCCGCGCACAATGATCAGGTAGAACGTTAAATTTTGTAACGTCGCGAGTTGCAATTGAACTTCTGCAGTTGCCATTAGTCAATAACGTTAATTCGCGCATGTTGTGAAAGACAAGGGACTGGGTGTTGACGACAGAACGCGATATTGACCAGGTGCTAGTCGAGCGCGTCCAGCGTGGTGACAAGAGGGCGTTCGAGCTGCTGGTGGTCAAGTACCAACGAAAACTGATGCGGCTGGTGTCGCGGCTCGTGCGCGACCAGGCGGAAGCTGAGGATGTGGTGCAGGAAGCCTTTATCAAGGCTTATCGCGCCTTGCCGCAGTTTCGCGGGGATTCGGCGTTTTATACCTGGCTGTACCGCATAGGTATCAATACGGCGAAAAACTACCTGGTAACGCAAGGCCGGCGAGCACCGACCTCGACCGATGCAGATGCTGAAGAGGCAGAAACTTTTGATGATGGAGAGCACCTAAGGGATATCAATACGCCAGAATCCATGCTGGCTACCAAGCAAATTGCCGAAACGGTGAATGTGGCAATGAATGCCTTGCCGGAAGAATTACGGATGGCAATTACCTTACGTGAAATCGAAGGATTGAGTTACGATGAAATTGCCGAAGCGATGGGTTGCCCGATCGGCACTGTGCGAAGCCGGATTTTCCGTGCCAGGGAAGCCATTGCCGAGAAGCTGAGGCCTTTGCTGGGCACCGCCATTGACAAGCGGTGGTAAGGAAATCATATTTACAATTTGTATGTGAGGCCGCATTTTGCGGGCTGTTTATGAATACGAAAGAAAGAACGCAAGAACAGATTTCGGCGCTGGCCGATGATGAACTCAGCGACAGTCAGATCGAGGTCGCGCTGGCAGCCTTGCGCGACCCGCAGGCGCGCAACGACTGGGACATCTACCACCAGATCGGCGATGTGCTGCGTTCGGATGACATGGCATTTTCCCTGAGCGAGGGGTTTTCTGCGCGCATGGCGGCCGCACTCGAAGCGGAGCCGGTAATACTTGCGCCGGCTCCTGCGGCAGCGCCGGCAGAAGTGCCGCAGGTCGCAGCGGGCGAGGGTAGATTTTTTGCGGATCGCCTGAAGCGCTTTGCGCTGCCTGGCGTGGCGGCGGCGGCCGTGGCAACCGCCGTATTCGTGACTGCGCCGCAAATGCTCGTGGCAAAACGCGATTCCTTGCCTGGCGACGGCGCGGCAGTGGTCGCGGTTGCCGCCAAGCCGGCACCTGCCGTGTTGGCGGCGCCTGCTGTCAGCACCGCTGCGGCCAGCATTGAAGGCAAGGTGGTAACGCTGGAGCAGCAGCAGGGCGAAGTTCTGCGCGATCCCCGTATTGACGAGTACCTGATGGCGCACCAGCGCTTTTCTCCCTCGGTGTACAGTTCCGCGCAGTACGCGCGTGCAGCGACTTTTGCAAGCGACACGGGTAAATAATCAGTATGCGGCAAACCCCGGGTTTATCAAGATTTTTAGTCCTGGTTTTCACTTTCTTTGTTGCATACCCGGTTCAGGCACAAAATGCCGGCACGGCAGCGGATAAACGCGAGGCGCAGGCCTGGCTGAAAAAAATCCAGGCTGCGGCTGTAAAGCAAAGTTATTCCGGCACCTTTGTGTATCAGCAAGGTGAGCAATTCAGAAGTTCGCGCATCACGCACGTGAAGCTCGGAAAAGATGAATATGAAAAGCTGGAAGTGCTCGACGGCAAACCACGGGAGTACATCCGCACCAATAATGAAATTATTTGCTATGTACCGGATACTAAAACTGTCCTGGTAGAGAAGCGGGTCACGCAAGAAGTCTTTCCTGCCTTGCCGAATGCAAATCCGGCTCGTATCAGCGATCATTACCGGCTGAGCCTGGGAAGCATCGGGCGGGTTGCCGGTTACCGTACCCAGGCGATCCTGCTGGAACCACGCGATAACTTGCGTTATGGCTACCGGCTCTGGGCAGAACAAAAAACCGGATTGTTGTTGCGTGCCCAGACGCTCAATGAAAAAGGCGACGTGGTCGAGCAAATCGCCTTTACCCAGATCGAGATCGGCAAGATCGAGCGCAGCCGCACGCGTAGCAGCATTACGAATACCCAGGGATGGCACATCGAGCGCGCCGAGATGGAGTCGACCAGCCTGTCGGGCTGGAGCGTCAAGTCCATGCCACCGGGGTTTCGTAAAATTCGCGAAGTCAAACGCCTGGTGACGAATGCAACTGCCACATCGGCAAAAGCGGGCAACCATGCGCCGCCGCGGGAAGTGGCGCAGATGGTGTATTCAGATGGATTGGCGGCAATTTCTATTTTTATTGAGCCCGGCAGCGCTGGCCGCACCGAGGGCTACATGCAGCAAGGCGCAATGAATATTGCTGGCAAGCGCCAAGGCGAATTTTGGCTTACCATAGTCGGTGAAGTGCCTGCTGTTGCTATCAGGCAGGTCGTTAATTCGATTGAATTCAAGACTAGATAAGGGCCTTATGACTCCTGGAATTTCTGCTCGTAAACTTCTCTCGACACTTGTTTTTGGTGCTGCAAGCATTCTATTCACAGGCGGTATGGCAGTGACAGCGCCTGCGATCGCGGCACCGTCCGTTGCCGGTTTGCCGGATTTTACCGACATGGTAGAAAAAGCCGGTCCGGCCGTCGTTAATATTCGTACCACGGCAAAAATGCGATCGCCCCAGAATGGCGGTGCCGGCGGCGACGACGAGGAAATGCAGGAATTTTTCCGGCGCTTTTTTGGCGTGCCAATGCCGCGCCAGCCGGAGCGCACGCCGCGCGGCAACGGCCGCCAGCCCCAGCAGGAGGAAGAAGTGCCGCGCGGGGTGGGTTCCGGATTCATCGTCTCCGGTGATGGTTTCGTCATGACCAACGCCCATGTGATCGATGGCGCTGACGATGTGTATGTCACCCTGAACGACAAGCGCGAGTTCAAGGCCAAGGTGATCGGTGCCGACAAGCGCACGGATGTGGCTTTGGTGAAAATCGAGGGTGCCAACCTGCCGCGCCTGCCGATTGGCGATTCTTCGCGGCTGCGTGCCGGCGAATGGGTGGTGGCGATCGGCTCACCCTTTGGTTTGGACAATACCGTCACCGCCGGTATCGTTTCGACCAGGGCGCGCGATACGGGTGATTACCTGCAGCTGATCCAGACCGACGTGGCGGTGAATCCGGGTAACTCCGGTGGTCCGCTGATCAACATGCGCGGTGAAGTGGTTGGCATCAATTCGCAGATTTACAGCCGCTCTGGCGGCTACATGGGGATTTCCTTTGCCGTGCCGATCGACGAGGCGATGCGGGTGGCGGACCAGCTGAAAACCAGCGGCAAGGTGACGCGCGGTCGCATTGGGGTGCAGATCGGCGAAGTCACCAAGGATGTGGCGGAGTCGCTCGGCTTGTCGCGGGCCCAAGGGGCGCAGGTGCAGCGCGTCGAGCCCGGTTCGCCGGCAGAGAAGGGTGGCGTGGAAACAGGCGATATCATCCTGAAGTACAACGGCGTTGCCATTGAGCGTTCCAGCGACTTGCCGCGCCTGGTAGGTAATACCAAGCCTGGCGCGCGGGCTACGGTGTCCGTCTGGCGCAAGGGGGCAAGCCGCGATTTGCAGGTGACGATTGCCGAGATGGAAGGTGAAAAAGTCGCCAAGAAGGATGAAGGAAAATCCAAGCCTGAGCGCGTGGCCAACGCGCTGGGGCTGTCGGTCGCCAATCTGTCGGAGGCGCAAAGGCGCGAGCTGAACCTGGAATCCGGCGTGCTGGTCGAGAGTGCGGAAGGCGCGGCAGCCCGGGCCGGCCTGCGCACGGGTGATATCATCTTGCGTCTGAATAACACCGATATCAAGGATGCCGGTCAGTTCAATGCGCTGGTCGCCAAGCTCGATACAAAGAAAATGGCGGTGTTGCTGGTGCGTCGCGGCGATTCGTCGCAATTCGTGCCGCTGCGCCCGAATGCCCAGTAAGCGGCGCGGCAGGCAAGCTTTTTAGCCCATGCGGGGCTGCAAGCCATCAGGCTTGCAGCCTTTTTGTTTTATTTCAGGAAAATATCCGGGTCTGGAATGGCGGTTGAATTTACCCTTTACTCACGCAGCTATTGCCATCTCTGCGATGACATGCTGGCCGCGCTGCAAGCCTTGCAAGGCGAATTTTCCTTCACCGTCAGCGTGGAGGATGTGGATGCCGATCCGGCCCTCGTCGAGCTTTACGATGAACTGGTGCCGGTACTGGTTGGGCGGCATGCGGGCACGGAAAGCCGCTTGTGCCATTATTTCCTGGACGCAGAGGCCGTCCGCGCTTTCCTGCATACCGCGCTTTCTTCGTGAAAGTGAGAGGCCCGGCCGGGAATTTCTCGGCCTTTCATAGTGCATTGTGCGGTTTTTCACCCTGAAATCCGGTAAAATGCCGGCATATTCCAGTTTTGGAAAACCTCATAAGGCGCTCGCCCGGGGAAGTTCCCCTGCATTGAGCGCTTTTTATTTTTATACACTGTATAAAGCACTGGTTTTCTCAAGCGTAACGGTACTCTGTCTTACTGGTTAGAATGAAAAATATCCGCAATTTCTCCATCATCGCGCACATCGATCATGGCAAGTCCACGCTGGCTGACCGCATCATCCAGCTTTGTGGCGGCCTGTCTTCGCGTGAAATGGAAGCGCAGGTGCTTGATTCCATGGATCTGGAGCGCGAGCGTGGCATTACCATCAAGGCGCAGACCGCTGCCCTGAGCTACAAGGCGCGCGATGGCCAGGTGTACAACCTGAACCTCATCGATACGCCAGGTCACGTCGACTTCAGCTATGAAGTCAGCCGTTCGCTGTCGGCCTGTGAAGGCGCCTTGCTGGTGGTCGATGCCTCGCAGGGTGTGGAAGCGCAGACTGTGGCCAATTGCTATACCGCGATCGAACTGGGCGTGGAAGTCGTGCCGGTCCTGAACAAGATCGACCTGCCTTCAGCAGACCCGGAAAGCGCCATCGCGGAAATCGAGGAAGTGATCGGCATCGAGGCCGGCGACGCCGTGCATTGCTCGGCCAAGACCGGCCTGGGCGTGGAAGACGTGCTGGAATCCCTGATCGTCAAGGTGCCGCCGCCCAAGGGCGATCCGGATGCGCCGCTGCAGGCGCTGATCGTCGATTCCTGGTTCGATAATTACGTTGGCGTGGTGATGCTGGTGCGTATCGTCAATGGCACCCTGCGCCCCAAGGACAAGATCCTCCTGATGGCGACCGATTCGTCGCACCTGGTGGAAAGCGTCGGCGTATTTACGCCCAAGTCGGTGGCGCGTGAATCGCTCTCGGCCGGCCAGGTCGGATTCATCATTGCCGGCATCAAGGAATTGAAAGCCGCCAAGGTGGGCGATACCGTCACCCTGGCAGGCAAACCGGCATCCACGCCGCTGCCAGGCTTCAAGGAAGTGCAGCCGCAAGTGTTTGCCGGCCTGTTCCCGGTCGAGGCCAACCAGTATGATGCCTTGCGCGATTCGCTGGAAAAGCTGAAGTTGAACGACGCCGCGCTGCAGTACGAACCCGAAGTGTCGCAGGCCTTGGGCTTCGGCTTCCGTTGCGGCTTCCTCGGCCTGTTGCACATGGAAATCGTGCAGGAGCGGCTGGAGCGCGAGTTCGACATGGACTTGATCACTACCGCGCCCACCGTGATTTACGAAGTGGTGCTGCGCGATGGCGCCATCCTGATGGTGGACAACCCGTCGAAAATGCCGGACCCCTCCAAGATCGAGGAAGTTCGTGAGCCGATCGTCACCGTCAACCTGTACATGCCGCAAGAATATGTCGGTTCGGTAATTACGCTCTGTACGCAAAAACGCGGTATCCAGCAGGACATGAGTTATCACGGCAAGCAGGTCAAGCTGACTTATGAAATGCCGATGGCCGAGATCGTCCTGGATTTCTTCGACAAGCTGAAATCGACATCGCGCGGCTATGCCTCGATGGATTACGAGTTCAAGGAATACCGGCCATCCGATGTGGTCAAGGTGGACATGCTGATCAATAGCGAGAAGGTCGATGCGCTGGCAATCATCGTGCACCGCGCCAATAGCCAGTACCGCGGTCGTGCAGTCGCTGCCAAAATGCGCGAACTGATCCCGCGCCAGATGTTTGACGTGGCAATCCAGGCAGCCATCGGCTCGAATATCATTTCGCGGGAAAACGTCAAGGCCTTGCGCAAAAATGTGCTGGCAAAATGCTATGGTGGCGACATCAGCCGTAAGCGCAAGTTGCTTGAAAAGCAAAAGGCAGGTAAAAAGCGCATGAAGCAGGTGGGTTCGGTGGAAATTCCACAGGAAGCGTTCCTGGCAATCTTACAAGTGGATGAAAAATGAGTTTGCAGGCTATTCTGGGTAATTTTGCACTGATCTTGTTCGTTTTGACGGTCTTGACCGGAGTGATCTGGTTCCTGGACGTGTTTTATCTTGCCAGGCAACGGCGTGCCCGGGCGAATGCGGCACTGGCGGAATATGATGCCCGCAACGCCAAGCTCGCTGCAGACGGCGTCAAGCCGGACACCAATGGACGTGCCGCCCTGGAAGCGGGTCTCCTGCGGCAACCCACCTGGATCGAATATTCGGGCAGCTTTTTTCCGGTCATCGCGCTGGTGTTCGTTTTGCGCTCTTTTTTGTATGAGCCTTTCAAGATCCCGTCGAGTTCCATGGTGCCCACCCTGTTGGTGGGTGACTTGATTTTGGTAAATAAGTACACTTATGGCATAAGATTGCCTGTGTTCAACAAAAAAGTCATCGAGGTCAATGATCCCAAGCGCGGTGACGTGATGGTATTTAAATATCCTTCTGACCCGTCACTGGATTACATTAAGCGCGTGGTTGGCGTGCCGGGTGATAAAATAGTCTACCAAAACAAGCGTTTAACGGTGAATGGTAAAGCGCTTTCTTATGCACCGCTGGCGGATTACCTGGATGAGGATCGTTTGAGTTATTCGCGGCAGTTCACGGAAGACTTGACTGGCGTTGCGCATCGTGTTCTGAATGACGACGGGGCACCTGCCTTCGGATCGAATGAACGAAATTTTCCTGGACAGGAACTTTGCCGTTTCAATGGGGGTGATTTCGCTTGTACTGTGCCGCCGGGTAACTATTTCATGATGGGTGACAATCGCGACAATAGTCTCGATAGCCGCTATTGGGGGTTTGTGCCAGACCAGAATATCGTTGGCAAGGCGTTTTTTATTTGGATGAATTTCAGTAATCTGAAGCGGATTGGCAGCAGTATCCAGTAATTAACCAAGGGGGATTGGCATGCAAGAAAAATTATTCAAGTGCAGGCAGCAAGGGATTTCGCTGGTAGGGTTGATTTTCGTGTTGGGCGTTCTTGCCGGGATCGGTTTGCTGGCGCTGAAAATCGTCCCGACGGTTACCGAATATATGGCGGTGACGAAGGCAGTTGGCAAAGCCAAGGCAGATGGCAATTCGCCGGCGGAGATTCGCAGCAGCTTTGACAAGCAGGCAGACGTGGCATACATCACCTCGATCACCGGCAAGGATCTGGAAGTCTACAATAGCGGTAATGGACTGGAAGTCAGCTTTGCTTACGACAAGAAAATTCCCCTGGTCGGACCGGCCAGCCTGTTGATCGAATATGCCGGCAGCACCGCCAAGCCGGGCGCCAAGAAGCCTGCCAAGGATGGCGGCGCTTAAGCCAGATTACAACGGACAGACATGGACTTGACGTTATTGCAGACCCGGCTGGGCCACTCGTTCAAGGATGCTGCATTGCTGCAGCAAGCCTTGACGCACCGTAGCCACAGCAGTTTGCATAACGAACGGCTGGAATTTCTTGGGGACTCCATCCTCAATTGCGTGGTCGCTTCGCTCCTGTTCGAGCGCTACAGCAAGATCGATGAAGGCGACCTCTCGCGGCTGCGCGCCAACCTGGTCAAGCAGCAATCCCTGTACGAGATTGCCCAGCGCCTGGAACTGTCGCAATTCCTGCGCCTGGGCGAGGGTGAACTGAAATCCGGTGGCTTCCGCCGGCCATCGATCCTGGCCGATACCCTGGAAGCCCTGTTTGGCGCCATTTTCCTGGATGCGGGATTCGACATGGCGCGCAAGGTCATCCGTTCCCTCTATATTCCCATCCTCGACACGGTCGACCCCAAGACGCTCGGCAAGGATGCCAAGACCCTGCTGCAGGAATTCTTGCAAGGTAAAAAAATCGCTCTGCCGCAATACAATGTGGTGGCGACCCATGGGGCTGCGCATAACCAGGAATTTGAAATCGAATGCCTGGTGCCGAAGCTGGAGATCCAGGTATTCGGTAGCGGCGGCAGCCGGCGCGCCGGCGAGCAGGCTGCCGCCAAACGCGCTCTTGAAGCGGTGCAGGCAGCGCTGGCCAAAACGCCGGCGGCGGCGCGCAAAGCCAAGCCGCGTGCGTCGCAACTGAAGTTGGCGGGCATCGCTACCATCCAGCCGGATGCTCCTTTGGAAGAGGACGTGCCCGCGTCCGGAAGCGCAGCCGCACCGGTGGTCGCAGCCAAGCCTGCGGCCAAATCTGCAGCAAAAGAAGGCAAGGAGCCCAAAGCCGCTTCGAAACTTGCCGAAAAAGAAGCTGTCCAAGCTAATATGAACCTTGCGCCTGCCGTTGCCCAGACTCCCGCGGATGCCATTCCTGCGGTTTCTGGCGCCGAGCCGGCCAAGCCTGCCGGCGCCCCCCAAGCGAAATCTGAATGACACTCCCTAACGCATCCGCCGATTTCCGTTGCGGCTACATCGCCATCGTCGGACGTCCGAATGTGGGTAAGTCGACCTTGATGAACCACCTGATCGGCGCCAAGGTCAGCATTACGTCGCGCAAGGCGCAGACGACACGGCACCGCATCACCGGCATCCAGACTGTAGAGAACGCGCAGTTTGTCTATGTCGACACCCCCGGTTTCCAGACCCGGCATGCCAATGCCCTGAACAAGACGCTCAACAAGACCGTCACCAATACCCTGACCGCAGCAGACGTCGTGCTGTTCGTGGTGGAAGCCGGGATTTTCGGCGATGCCGACAAGCAGGTGCTCGCGCTGCTCCCGACAAATGTGCCCTGCATCCTGGTGATCAACAAGTCCGATCACGTCAAGGACAAGGCCGTGCTGATGCCATTCGCCCAGCAGGTGGCGTCCCAGCACGCGTTTGCCGCGATCGTGCCGGTGTCGGCCAAGCTGGGATTTCAGCTGGAAGCCTTGCAGGAAGAGGTCCGTAAAATCCTGCCGGAAAATCCGCCCATCTTCGACGAAGACGATATTACCGACCGCAGTGAAAAATTCCTGGCGGCGGAAATCGTGCGTGAAAAAGTATTCCGCCTGGTTGGCGATGAATTGCCTTACACCAGCACGGTGCTGATTGAGAAATTCGAGCAGGAAGGCAACCTGCGCCGCATCTTCATCGCCATCCTGGTTGAGCGCGATGGCCACAAGGCCATGGTGATCGGCAATAAGGGCGCCCGCCTCAAGGAAATCTCGACCCAGTCGCGCCTCGACATGGAAAAGCTGTTCGGCGGCCCGGTGTACCTGGAGATCTGGGTCAAGGTCAAATCCGGCTGGGCCGACAATGAAGCCGGCTTGCGCGCCTACGGTTACGAATAATCCGCACCGGTCTCTGCGATGGATCTGATCGCCGCTGAAAGGCGCCTGCGGGCGCCGGCCGAAAAGGACCACCGGGTGACACAGCAGCCCGGCTTCGTGCTGCACAGCTACCCCTACAAGGAAACCAGCCTGATCGTCGACGTCCTGTCGCGCGACCATGGCCGCATTGCGCTGGTGGCGAAAGGGGCCAAGCGCCCGCACTCGCAATTGCGCGGCGTGCTGCAAACCTTCCAGCCGCTGTCGCTTTCCTGGAGCGGCAAGGGCGAGGTACGCACCCTGACTGGCGCAGAGTGGGTCGGCGGCTTGCTGCCGCTGGAAAAAGGCGCGCTGCTGTGCGGCTTTTATCTCAATGAATTGCTGCTCAAGTTCCTCGCCCGCGACGATCCCCATCCCGCACTATTCCAGCACTACGTCGCCACCCTGAACCAGCTCGGCCATGGCGAGCCGGCGCCGATCGTGCTGCGCAAGTTCGAGCGCGCCCTGCTGAAGGAAACCGGCTTTTCCGGCGACTTTACGCGTTGCACTGGCACGGGCGAGGCGGTCTTGCCGGCGCAAAGCTATGTGGTTGATCCCGAACGCGGTCCACGGCCCGGCATGCCGGCCGATACCTGGCCGCTGGTGGCCGGCAAGACCCTGCTCGACATGGAAAAGGAAGACTATGCCGATGCGGTCACGCAAACGCAGAGCAAATTCCTGATGCGCCATTTGCTGTCGCACCATCTGGGCGGGAGCCAGCTGAACACGCGGCAGATCCTGATTGACCTGATGCAGTTATAAAACATAACCACTCCGAACCCCATGAGCTACCTCCAACCTGCCGGCCCGGCGATCGAACTGGGCGTCAATATCGACCACGTGGCGACGCTGCGCAATGCCCGCGGCACCGTCTATCCCGATCCGCTCCGGGCGGCCTTGCTCGCCGAGGAGGCCGGCGCCGATGCCATCACGCTGCACTTGCGCGAAGATCGGCGTCACATCCGGGATGCCGACGTGCGGGCGATCCGGCCGCAGCTCATCACGCGCATGAATCTCGAAGCGGCAGTGACGCCGGAGATGCTGGATTTCGCCTGCGAAATCCGGCCGCAGGACGTCTGCCTGGTGCCGGAACGCCGTGCCGAGGTGACTACCGAAGGTGGCCTGGATGTCGCTGGAAATTTCACCCAGGTCAAGGCAGCGGTGGCGCAATTGCAGGGCGTGGGTATCCGCGTGAGCCTCTTTATCGATGCCGATGCAGCGCAGATTCAGGCCGCCGCCGAAGCTGGTGCGCCAGTGATCGAATTGCATACCGGGCGTTATGCCGAAGCTGCTGCAGCGCAGGAGCAGCAAGTCGAGCTTGAGCGTATCCGCGCCGGCGTGCGGGCAGGCGTTGCGCGCGGCTTGAAGGTCAATGCCGGGCATGGCCTGCATTACACGAACGTGCAGGCCATTGCCGCCATTGCCGATATCGCCGAACTGAATATCGGCCACGCCATCGTGGCGCAGGCAGTATTCGACGGCTGGAAAAAGGCCGTCGCCGACATGAAGGCGATCATGCTGCAGGCCCGGTTGGGTGCGCTGCAATGATTTACGGCATCGGCACCGATATCATCCAGATCTCGCGCATCGAGGGTGCGCTGGCGCGCCATGGCGACCGTTTTGCTGAAAAGGTGCTGGGCCCGCAGGAGCTGGAAAAATACCGGCACCGAAAAGCCAAAGTGGCGGTACGTGGCTTGCGCTTTCTGGCGACGCGCTTCGCTGCCAAGGAAGCGTTTTCCAAAGCCATTGGGCTGGGGCTGCGCATGCCGATGACCTGGCGTGCGCTGCAAACCCTCAATGACCCCAGCGGCAAGCCCGTTGTGGTCGCCAGCGGGGCATTGCTTGAATTTATGGCGCAAAACAAGCTGAGCGCGCAGGTATCGATTACCGATGAAGCCGATTATGCGATTGCATTCGTTATAGTGGAGAAAAACTGATGACAAAAAAAACCATCGCCGGCGGTAATCCCGCAGCGGCACTGCCGCTTGGCCCGGTCATGCTCGATGTCGTTGGCACGACGCTGACCGCGGACGACATTCGCCGCATCCGCCATCCCCTGACCGGGGGCGTGATCCTGTTCGCCCGCAATTTCACCGGCCGCAAGCAGGTGACCGATCTGGCTGCGGCCATCCATGCCGAGCGTCCGGGCGTGCTGATTGCAGTCGACCACGAGGGTGGCCGGGTGCAGCGTTTCAAGACCGATGGCTTTACCAGGTTGCCGGCCATGCGCCGCCTGGGCGAATTGTGGGAACGCGACGTGCTGGCAGCGACCAAGGCTGCGACCGCGGTCGGCTTCGTGCTGGCGGCGGAATTGCGTGCCTGCGGCATCGACCTGTCGTTCACCCCGGTGCTGGACCTGGATTACGGCCAGTCCGGCGTGATCGGCGACCGCGCCTTCCATCATGACCCGCGCGTGGTGGCAATGCTGGCCAAGAGCCTGAACCATGGCCTGGCGCTGGCCGGCATGGCCAATTGCGGCAAGCATTTCCCCGGCCATGGTTTTGCCGAAGCCGATTCGCATGTGGCGGTGCCGGTGGATGAGCGCAGCTTCGAGGAAATCGTCGCGCAGGATGCCGCGCCCTATGGCTGGCTGGGCCTGAGCCTGGCGGGCGTCATGCCTGCCCACGTCATTTACCCGAAAGTGGACAAGCATCCGGCCGGCTTCTCGAAGAAGTGGCTGAAGCTGCTGAGGAAAGACATGGGTTTCCAGGGCGTGATCTTCAGTGATGACCTCAGCATGGAAGGCGCCAGCGTTGCCGGTGGCGTGGTCGACGGCGCGCATGCGGCGCTGGCCGCGGGCTGCGACATGGTCCTGATCTGCAATTCGCCTGACAAGGCAGATCAATTGCTGGCGGGACTGGATCTCGGGCATGGCAAGGATGCCGCGGCGTCGGCGGCGCGCATCGCTGCGCTGGTGCCGGCGGCCGCTGCAGCCGGCTGGGATGCGCTGCAAGGCGACGCCCGCTACAAGGACGCCAAAAAGCTGGCGCAGTCGCTGGTCTGAGGGCGGTCACGGGAATCGCCATGACAGACGCGGGCAGGAAGCATCATGGATGAGGCGCAGGTGCCGGGCGCTGCAACTGGCGCGGAGGCAGAAAGTTTGGTGGATGTGCGTGCGACGCTGCTGAAAGCCGTCGCCGCGCTGCCGAACCTGCCTGGCGTGTATCGTTACTTCGATGCCGATGGCAAGCTGCTGTACGTGGGCAAGGCGCGCGACCTGAAAAAGCGCGTATCCAGTTATTTTCAGAAAAATATCGCCAGCCCGCGCACGGCGCTCATGGTCGAGCGCATCGTGCGCCTGGAAACCACGGTTACGCGCAGCGAAGCCGAAGCGCTGCTGCTTGAAAACAACCTCATCAAGACGCAACAGCCGCGCTACAACATCTTGTTCCGCGACGACAAGTCCTATCCCTACCTGAAGCTCTCCGGCCACGAATACCCGCGCATGGCGTACTACCGCGGCGCGGTCGACAAGAAGAGCCAGTACTTCGGCCCCTTTCCGAGTGCCTGGGCGGTCAAGGAATCGATGCAGATCCTGCAGAAGGTATTCCTGCTGCGCACCTGCGAGGATAGCGTCTTTGCCAACCGCACGCGGCCGTGCCTCCTGCACCAGATCCATCGCTGCAGCGGGCCATGCGTCAACTACATCAGCCACGAAGCGTATGCCGCCGACGTCGAGCATGCTGCGCAGTTCTTGCGCGGGCGCCAGAACGAGGTGCTTGAAGCCTTGCAGGACAAGATGCACGGCTATGCGGCGCAATTGAAGTTCGAGCAGGCGGCAGTGGTGCGCAACCAGATCAGCGCGTTGTCGCGCGTGCTGCACCAGCAAAACATGGAAACCGGCGGCGACGCCGACATCGACATCATCGCCGTGGCGGTGCAGGGCGGACGCGCCTGCGTCAACCTGGCCATGGTGCGCGGCGGCCGGCACCTGGGCGACCGCGCCTATTTCCCTACCCAGGTCGACGGCGCGCTGGCTGCCGGCGAGGAAAGCGTCGAGGCCGAAGTGCTGAAAGCCTTCCTGGCGCAGCATTACATCGACGCCTTCATTCCCGGCATCCTGGTGGTCAATGTCGAGTTCGACCAGCCCGACCTCATGCTGGCGCTGATGGAACAATGCGGGCACCGCATCAGCGTGGTATTTCAGCCGCAGGAACAGCGCCGCCAGTGGCTGGAAATGGCGCAGAAAGGTGCCGAGCTGGCCCTGGCGCGGCTGCTTTCCGAGCAGGGCTCGCAGCAGGCGCGCACGCGCGCGCTGGCCGAAGGGCTCGGCATCGAGCGCGACGACCTGGAAAACCTGCGCGTAGAATGCTTCGATATCAGCCATACGCAAGGCGAGGCGACCCAGGCATCCTGCGTGGTGTTTCATCATCATGCCATGCAAAACGGCGAATATCGACGCTACAACATCAACGACATCACGCCCGGCGACGACTACGCCGCCATGCGCCAGGTGCTGATGCGCCGCTATGAAAAAGTCGCCAATGGCGACGGCGTCATGCCCGACATCGTTCTCATCGACGGCGGCAAGGGCCAGGTGGAGATGGCACGGCAAGTGTTTTCCGAGCTGGGGCTGGACATCAGCCTGCTGGTCGGTGTCGCCAAGGGGGAGGGGCGCAAGGTCGGCCTGGAAACCCTGATCTTTGCCGATGGCCGCGAGCCTCAGGCGCTGGGCAAGGAATCCGCGGCCTTGATGCTGGTGGCGCAAATCCGCGACGAAGCTCACCGCTTCGCCATCACCGGCATGCGCGCCAAGCGCGCCAAGGCCCGCCAGACCTCGCGCCTGGAAGAGATCGAGGGTATCGGCGCCAAGCGGCGCCAGAAGCTTCTGGCGCGTTTTGGCGGCTTGCGCGGGGTGGTCGACGCCAGCGTCGAGGAACTGGCATCGGTCGAGGGGATATCGCGCCAGCTGGCAGAAGACATCTACCGCCAATTGCATTGACCGTAAGCACGAAAATGCCATTACAATTCGGCTTATGCCTCTCAATTTTCCCATCCTGCTGACCTGGTTGCGCGTGGCGCTGATTCCGCTGGTGGTCGGCGTGTTTTATCTGCCCGACACCTGGCTATCCGATTTCGACAAGGGCGTGGCTTCCACCACAATTTTTATAGTCGCCGCCGTGACCGACTGGTTCGATGGCTTCCTGGCGCGGCGCTGGAACCAGACTTCGGCTTTTGGCGCTTTCCTCGATCCGGTCGCCGACAAGCTGATGGTGGCCGGCGCCTTGCTGGTGCTGGTGCAGTTCAATGAAGTCAACGCGGTGGTGGCCTTCATCATCATCGGTCGTGAAATCACCATTTCCGCATTGCGCGAGTGGATGGCGCAGATCGGCGCGTCCAAATCGGTGGCAGTCAGTTCGATCGGCAAGATCAAGACGGCTGCGCAAATGATTGCGATTCCGATGTTGTTGTTCAAGGGCGTGCTGTTTGGCGTGATCGATACGTATTTCTGGGGCTCGGCCCTGCTGTACGTCGCCGCCGTCCTCACTGTCTGGTCGATGTTTTATTACTTGCGCAAGGCCTGGCCGTTGATCAAGGAACGCGCCTGAACTTCATTTTTTGCAGTGGCCGGTGCTTGACAACTTTCTCCAATGCTCTATAATTCATCCCTGTCGTCGCAATGCAACGGCAGCGAAATGCGGGAGTAGCTCAGTTGGTAGAGCGCAACCTTGCCAAGGTTGAGGTCGAGAGTTCGAGACTCTTCTCCCGCTCCAGAATTCGGAGGGAAGCTAACCACGCTTCCCTTTTTTATTCAGGTGAAGCTGTCGGATTTGTGATGGTCATGTTGTGGTGGTAACGATGCGGGAGTAGCTCAGTTGGTAGAGCGCAACCTTGCCAAGGTTGAGGTCGAGAGTTCGAGACTCTTCTCCCGCTCCATCTTTTCGCGCGCAGCAGGTTTTAGAATTCGCGGTTACAATACGCACCCATGGCGGGGTAGCAAAGTGGTTATGCAGCGGCCTGCAAAGCCGTGTACGCCGGTTCGATCCCGACCCCCGCCTCCATACAATCTAGTCTCAGCCTGTTCAGGTTGAGTTCAATGCAGAGGCATGCCAGCGCTAGTGCGGTATGCCACATCCCTGGAAATAGCAAGATGCCTGCCGGCGATACTTTGCCTGCATCGTTTCAGTCTTCACCTTCCATTTTTATTCTTTTGCAGTGTTTGCTTATCTGGCCTGACCGCTCTGCCAGATATTCTTCAAGCCATTGGCAATCGTTGCGTGTCAGTACGTCCGTTAGCAATTTAGAACGAACTATCCGTCATGCGGTCATATGTGAGCTTGGACGGGCAATATACAACTTTGCAAACTAGTTTAACCGGGGAAAAGCCATGCAATCCATTTCAGAAATAATGACACAAGACGTGACGGTCGTTGCGCCGACTGACAATCTGCAGCAAGCTGCGCAGTTGATGAGAGAGCGGGACATAGGCGCATTGCCGGTATGTGATGGCACACGCCTGGTCGGGATGATTACCGATCGTGATATCACCATTCGGGCGGTCGCTGACGGCAAATCGCCTGGCGATGTACAGGTTTCGGAAGTCATGAGTGACCAGGTATTCTGGTGCTATGAAGATCAGTCGGTTGAGGAAGTGCTGCAGGAGATGGGCAATGAGCAAATCCGACGCATTCCAGTGGTGAGCCGGGACAAGCGGCTGGTTGGCGTGGTATCGCTTGGGGATATGGCAGTTCGGGAAGCTGCAGACATGAATGAAACGCTGGAAGAGATTTCCCAGCCATCCGTATCCAGGCGGCCGGGCACGGAAGCAGGGCGACCACATTAGTCTTTGCGCCAATCACAACTGTGACGCGTTGATGACCCGCCCGAATAGGGCGGATGCCTGCTGTGGCGCACTCTATCGACAACATGACGGGTGTGTTTGACGCAGCTGTCCATTCACCGCCTGCTTTCCCGTCCTGGTGTTCTGTAATGTCCAGGTTGGGAAAAGGGTAAGATGGTCCAGCAGGATTGTGCTAGAATATGCGAAATAGAAAAGCGCCACAGGCGCTTTTTTTCTTGCCTGCCTTGGCAGCGCCCGAGTGGTGAAATTGGTAGACACAGCGGACTTAAAATCCGCCGCTTACCCGAGAGGGGGCGTACCGGTTCGATTCCGGTCTCGGGCACCATCCAGCTTATTCATTCCCGCATTACCTCAATCCCCGAGCATCTAAGTGCAGCTTGCACTGGCGCCTTGGTGTTTACTGCGCCGGACTAAGCAGCGGAAATAATTGCCGCAGTCCGGAAGCGGTCATTTCGATCGCCATGGCAGCCAATACAAAGCCACCGACGCGCTCCACCACATCCAGCGTCGATTGCCGGATCTGCTTTTGCGTATTGCTGGCAACCCAGAAACTGATCCAGCATGACAGGCCAACCAGCAGGATGGGCAGCACCACATGGACCAGGTCGGCCGCGGTTTGCCAGACGTTGTTGCCCATGACGTAGCTGAAGGCTGCAGGGCCTGCCAGGAGCGGGACAGCCAGCGGCACAATCGATGTGCCGCGCCTTCCTCTGCCATCCGTCTCCGGCGACGAACCCTTGAAGCTGGTTTCCTTGCCGAGGACCATGGCGATGGCCAGCAACAGGACGATGATGCCGCCACCGACCTGCATCGCCCCCAGCGACACGCCCAGAAACCCCAGCAGCGGCATGCCCAGGAAGGTCGCTACCAGCAGGGCGACCGTCACACTGATGCCGATGGTCCTGGCAAAACGTGACTTCGCCTTGGCATCGAGTCCCTGCGCTGCCGCGAGAAAAATCGGGATCATGGTGACAGGCCCCACCAGTGCAAACAGTGTGACGGCTTTCTTGATCGTGAGTGCGGCGATGGTGAGCATCAGGTGAGGGCAAAATCGTTTAATGTGGATTTTTATTATAAACGCGTGCGCAAAAACGTTCCGGTCTCAGCGGGCGAGCGTTTGCAGCATCTGTGCAAAGGCTTCCTGGGTGACAGGTTTGCTCCGGTAATACCCCTGTATTTCATCGCAATTGCTGTCGCGCAGGAAGGCGTATTCCTCCGGCGTCTCCACGCCTTCCGCCAGCACGTTCAGGTTGAGCGTGTGTCCCAGTGAAATGATGGCCTTGACGATGCCGGCATTGTCCTGGTCCAGGGGGACGCCTCGCACAAAGGATTGATCGATCTTGAGGGTATTGACCGGAAAGCGTTTGAGATAGCTGAGGCTGGAATAGCCAGTGCCGAAATCGTCGATCGAAATCTTGATTCCCAGGGCTTTCAACTCGGCGAGCATGGCAAAGGATTTGTCCACTTCGCGCATCACCACATTCTCGGTGATTTCCAATTCAAGATATTGCGGCGCCAGGCCAGTCTCCGCCAGCACCTGGGTAACCAGTTCGACGACGTTGCCGCGCTCCATTTGCAGCGGGGAGAGATTGACCGATACCGGAATCGCCGCGTGGCCGGCCTTTTGCCATGCGCAGACCTGGGCACAAGCCGTGCGCAAGACCCATTCGCCGATGGGAATGATCAGTCCGCTTTCTTCGGCTACCGGAATGAATTGTGCCGGCGAGATCATTTGTCCGTCCGGGCGCTGCCAGCGGATCAGCGCTTCCGCCCCGACGATCTGGCCAGTGCCGAGATTGACTTTCGGCTGGTAATGCAGCGTGAATTCTTCATTTGCCAGTGCCCGGCGCAGGCTGGTCATCATCTCCAGGTGGCCGCTCATGACGGAATTCATTTCAGCCGAAAAAAACTGGAAATTGTTGCGGCCCATTTGCTTGGCGCGGAACATGGCTGCATCGGCCTGCTTCAGCAGGATATCCGCATCCTGGCTATCGTCCGGACACAGGCTGATGCCCATGCTGCAAGTGATCTGCAGTTCGGCGCCATTGACGAACCAGGGCGTCGCCACCGCTGCCAGGATGCGCTGCATGGTGTGCGCGACCGAATCTTCGCCTGTCTGATTGGTCAACACGAGCACAAATTCATCGCCGCCAAGGCGCGCCACCGTATCGCTGTCGCGCACGCAGGACTTGAGGCGGCTCGCCACCGTTTTCAGCAACCGGTCGCCGACCTGGTGGCCGAGGCTGTCATTGACGTACTTGAACTGGTCAAGGTCGAAAAAAACCACCGCCAATGCGCTGCCATGGCGGTGCGCCTGCAGTACTGCCTGCTCCAGGCGATCATACAGCAGGGTGCGGTTGGGCAAGCCCGTCAGTGCGTCGTGGGTCGCCTGGAAATGCATTTGCGCTTCATGCAGTTTGCGCTCGGTGATTTCTTCGACCGTACCTTCATAAAACAGGATTTCGCCGGCGTCGCCACGTACAGCACGGGCGTTTTCCGAAATCCAGATGATGCCGCCGTCGCGCCGGTAGGCGTGCGATTCGAAATTAAGCACCAGGCCATTTTGTTCCATGCAGCGCAGGAATTCGGCGCGGCGCCCAGGATCGACGTAAACCTGGGTTTCAATATTGCGCAGTTCCGCCATCAGTTGCTGCGGCGATTCGTAACCGTAGATGCGCGCCAGGGCGGGGTTGACGTCGATATAGCCATTGTCTGGCGTGGACTGGAATATGCCCTCAACTGCATTCTCGAAAATGCTGCGGTAGCGGCGCTCGGCTTCGCGCACTGCCTGGTCGGCCCGCTTGCGGTCATTGATATCCTGGACCACGCCCTCCAGCACTATCGTGCCGCTGTCAGGGGCGATGAGGGCAGCGCCGCGCTCGCCGACCCAGCGCACTTCGCCATCAGCCTTGATGATGCGATATTCGACCGCGAAGCGTTTGTGGTTTTCCAGCGCTTCCAGGACGACATTGCGAACGTGCTGCCTGTCCTCGGGATGGGTCAGTTCTTCATACGATATCCGGCTGTTGAGCATCAGGTCTGCCGGCCGGTATCCCGTCAATTCCAGGCAACCCTGGCTGACGTACTCCATGGTCCAGTGCGCATCGATGCGGCAGCGGTAGATCATGCCTTCCATGTTCGCCAGCAGCGTGTCGAGCAAATGGATGCGAGGCCGCTGCTCGATGTCCTCGGAGGGCGGGAATGGCGATGATGTCGGCATGCGTGTTGCCTTCCCTGTGGGCGCGGCGTTTTCTGCCAAAGCGGCCAATGCACCGGATTGGGTACGTGAAGATAAATACTTGTCCTGAAGCAATATCAATGCCAAGCCATTGATTGTGACTTGCCAGAACGATCGTGCTATTTTAATGCATTGTTTAACGTAGTTGCGCTGAGGAAATAAGTATGTCGCAAATTCAGTGGTATTTCGAGGATTTTCAGGAGGGCCAAAACATTGAGTTGGGCGAGGTCGCCATCAGCGAAGCGGAAATCCTCGAGTTTGCCCGGCGCTTCGATCCGCAGCCTTTCCATATCGATCGCGAAGCTGCGACGCGCGCATACGGTGGCCTGATCGCCAGTGGCTTTCATACCGGCAGCCTGGTAATGCGGTTGGTGGCCGAGGGGCTGCTGAATAAATCCTCGAATACGCCGTCGCCGGGGATGGACGAAGTGCGCTGGCTTAAGCCGGTGCGGGGTGGCGACACCCTCAGCGTGCGCTGCGCGATCCTCGCCACCCGCGCTTCTGCCAGCAAGCCTGATCGCGGCGTGGTCAACATGCGGTGGGAGGCGCGCAACCAGCATGGCGAACTGGTCATGAGCGCAAAGGTCGTTTGCCTGTTCGGGGTGCGCGGTGCGACGACCTGACGCCGCGCCGGGCAGGATCCCTCTGGCGGCTGTCAGCGTTTTTCGTACTGGCCCGCACCGAATAGCAAGTTGCGCGCCTTGTCGTCGGTACGCGGTTTGCGCAGATCCGCCAGAACGGCAACCCCGCGCTGCACCGCCGGTCGCGCGGCAATCTCATCGAACCAGCGCTTGGCATGCGGGTAGTCGGCCCAGTCGATGCCCTGGTTTTTCCAGGAGCGCAGCCATGGGAATGTGGCGATGTCGGCAATCGTATATTCCTCGCCAGCCAGGTAAGGCGACGCCGCCAGGCGCTTGTCGATGACGCCGTACAGGCGCCTGGCTTCATTGGTGTAGCGGTTGATGGCGTATTCGATCTTTTCTGGTGCGTAAATGCGGAAATGGTGCGCCTGGCCCAGCATCGGGCCGACGCCGCCCATCTGGAACATCAGCCATTGCAGGGTGGTGAATTTCTCGCGGTCGGTCTTGCCGAGGAATTTACCGGTTTTGCTGGCCAGGTAGACCAGGATGGCCCCCGACTCGAAAAGCGACATGGGCTTGCCATCCGGGCCTTGCTGGTCGACGATGGCGGGAATCTTGTTGTTGGGTGAGATGGCAAGGAATTCCGGCGTGAACTGGTCGCCGGCACCAATGTTGATGTGGTGGATGCGGTAGGGCAGGCCGCATTCTTCCAGCATGATATGGACCTTGTGGCCGTTGGGTGTGGCGGTCGAATAGACATCGATCATGAGAATCTCCGAAATTTGCAGGGGGTGTATTCACTGGATGGGGCGACACTTGTTGCCGGGATGTCGCGATAAGGTGACTTATTCCACGTGAAATATTATTACATTTCGCTCAAGCAGGACTTTGTGACATAGAATTGCCTCCTATAAATACAGGAGGAATGCCTATGCCAAGGCCGGAAAAAATCCGACTGGGCGAATTGCTGGTGCAGCAAAAGCTGATTTCGGAAGAGCAGCTGACGTTTTCATTGGGCGAGCAAAAGCGCACCGGACGCAAGCTGGGGCGCGTCTTCATTGAAAACGGCTTTGTCACGGAAGAGCAAATCTCCGGCGCGCTGGCCAAACAGCTGAATATCCCCTATGTCAACCTGAAGTTTTTCAATGTCCGCCCGGACCTGGTGCGCATGTTGCCGGAAACCCAGGCGCGCCGCTTTCGCGCGCTCGTGCTGGAGGAAAAGGCGGGTGCACTGATCGTCGGCATGGCCGATCCCACCGACCTGTTCGCCTATGATGAAATTTCGCGCATCGTCAAGCGCGCCATCTCGCTGGCGGTGGTCAATGAGAGCGAATTGCTGGCGACGGTGGACCGGCTCTATCGCCGTACCGAGGACATCACCGATTTCGCCCGCGAACTCGAGGAAGACCTTGGCGATGCGGTAATCGATTTCGGTGGCCTGGGCGGCGCGGCCGGGCTGGAGGAAGCGCCGGTTGTCAAATTGCTGCAATCGATCTTCGACGATGCCACCCAGGTGCGCGCTTCCGATATCCATATCGAGCCGCAGGAAAAACGCCTGCAGATCCGCTTCCGCATCGATGGCGTCTTGCATCTGCAGACGGAATCCGATATCAAGATCGCGCCCGCGCTGGCGTTGCGCCTGAAACTGATGTCGGAGCTGGATATTTCGGAAAAGCGCCTGCCGCAGGATGGTCGTTTTGCCGTCAAGGTGCGCCAGCAGCAGATCGACGTGCGTATCTCGACCATGCCGACGCAATATGGCGAATCGGTGGTGATGCGTCTGCTGAACCAGGGCAGCCGCACGCTGCGCCTGGACGCCATCGGCATGCCATCGGCAATGGTTACCAGGTTGCGCGCCATCGTTGCGCGCCCGAATGGCCTGGTTCTGGTTACCGGTCCTACCGGCAGCGGCAAGACCACGACCCTGTATGGCGCCCTGGCCGAACTCAATACCACCGAGCGCAAGCTGATTACCGTCGAAGACCCGGTCGAATACCGCCTGCCGGGGATCAACCAGGTGCAGGTCAATGACAAGATTGAGCTGACCTTTGCCCGCGTCTTGCGCGCCGCGCTGCGGCAGGATCCGGACGTGGTGCTGGTGGGCGAGATGCGCGACCAGGAAACCGCCCAGATCGGCTTGCGCGCCGCGCTGACCGGCCACCTGGTGCTTTCCACGCTGCACACCAATGATGCCGTCAGCACGCCAATTCGCCTGATGGACATGGGCGTGCCGCGCTACATGGTCGCCACCTCGCTGCAGTGCGTGCTGGCGCAGCGGCTGGTACGGGTGATTTGCGAGAGTTGCGCCGAGCCCTATGCGCCCACCCCGACCGAGCACGAATGGCTCAAGTCCGAACTGCACGACAAGGTTGCCGAGCACAAGTTTGTCCATGGCCGCGGCTGTCCGCATTGTAACGGTACCGGCTATCGGGGCCGTACCGGCGTATATGAATTGCTGGAAATGACGGAGGCAGTGGCGGACGCTGCCAACAGCAGTGATCCGGCTGAATTCATGAAGGTTGCCGAAGCCCAGATGGCGGGCAATACCTTGCGGCGGCATGGCGTGCAACTGGCGGTTGCCGGCAGGACGACCATTGCTGAGGCGATGCGCATCAGTAACCAGTTCGATGACTGATACGGGGAGCTGACGTGCCGTTTTTTGCCTATAAAGCCCGCAATGCTCGCGGCGAACTGTTGCAGGGTGTACTGGAGAGCGCTGACAGCGGTGCCGTGGCTGAGCAGCTGTTCGGCACGGGTGCTACTCCCGTCTCGATAGTTGAGACCAGAAAGCCCGTCAGTACCGGCACAGACGAGGAGGGTGGTTGGTGGAAGCAGCTGTTCGAGGAAAAGGTGCGCTCGATCGATGTGCAGCTGTTCAGCCGCCAAATGTACACACTGCTGAAGGCGGGGGTGCCGATCATGCGCGGCCTTGCAGGCCTGCAGGAGTCGGCAATCAATAAATCTTTTGCGCGGGTGTTGAAGGATGTGCGCGAATCACTGGACGCCGGTCGCGAATTGTCGGCGTCGCTGCGCCGCCATCCTGAAGTGTTTTCCACCTTTTATATCAACATGGTGCGGGTGGGCGAGACCACCGGGCGGCTCGATGAAATTTTCCTGCGCCTGTTCGATCATCTCGAGTTCGAGCGCGACATGCGCCAGCGCGTCAAGACTGCCCTGCGCTATCCGAGTTTCGTGATGATTGCCATGATCGCGGCGGTCGGCGTCATCAACTACTTTGTCATTCCGGCCTTTGCCGGCGTCTATGCCAGCTTCAAGGCGGAGCTGCCGTGGATGACCAGGCTTCTGATTGGCACATCGAACTTCACGGTTCAGTACTGGTGGCTGATATTGCTGGGCATGGCTGGAGCGGTGGCGGCGTTTATTGGATGGGTCAGAACGGTCAGGGGGCGCTACCTTTGGGATCGTGCCAAGTTGCGCATGCCCATCTTCGGCAAGATCGTGCTGAAGGCGACGCTGGCACGTTTTGCCCGCAGCTTCGCGCTTGCCAGCAAGAGTGGGGTGCCGATCGTGCAAGGCATGAATGTTGTGGCGCAGACCGTTGACAATGCTTTCATTGGCGCGCGTATCGAGCAGATGCGCGACGGCGTCGAGCGCGGTGAAAGCATCCTGCGTACCGCCGTCACTGCCGGCGTATTCACGCCAGTAGTGCTGCAGATGGTGGCCGTGGGCGAGGAATCTGGTTCTCTCGACGACCTGATGAATGAAATCGCCGGCATGTATGAGCGCGAAGTCGATTATGAATTGAAGACGTTGTCTTCACAGATCGAGCCGATCCTGATTGCCGGGCTTGGTGTCCTGGTGCTGATCCTGGCCCTGGGTGTGTTCTTGCCGATCTGGGATCTGGGCCAGGCGGCAATGTCGAAGAAATGATGAAGGTGCAACAGGCCGGCGACCAGCGGGGATTTTCGCGCCTGGAATTAATGGTAGTCGTGCTGGTGTTCGGCATACTCGCTGCGGTACTGCTGGAACGGTTGCGCTTTTATCAGGAAATGGCGGAAAAGGCACGCATGGAATACACCGTCAGCCGCATCAAAAGTGGGTTGCGCCTGCGCATGGCCGGCTTGCTGGTGGCTGGCCGCGCGCAAGAATATTCTACGCTGGCGAAGCAAAACCCTATCGAATGGCTAGATGACAAGCAGGAAAACTACGCTGGTGAATTTGCGAGTGAGAAAGGGCAGCACGCCCTTCCTGGCACATGGAATTTTGATCGTACCGACCGCATGCTGGTCTACTCAGTCCAGCACGGCGCACATTTTCAGCCAGATAGTACCGGGCGAAAACAGGTTCGACTAAAAGTCATAACTATTCGTAATACGGATGGCGGTGTACCAAACGTTGTTGCAAATGAACCTTCGGATAGCGTGGCCGTGGAGTTTGTAGAGGCTTATCGATGGTTTTCGCAGGATTAATCCACCGAAGTAAAAATATTTCCGTGTAGTAATATGTGGTAGAAATCGCTGAAATTTGCGAAAAAATTTAAATGTTGCCTCAGGAAATTCTTTATTTGAAGTAAGATTATCGGTAGCAGTGGTTCGGAAAAATAATTAGTTAAGAAAGTTAATAATGCGGAAAGTTCAGACAGGTTTTACGCTGATCGAACTGGTAATCGTTATTACGATTATCGGGATTTTGGGTGCTTTTGCTCTGCCTAAATTTGCTGCATTGCAAGCTGATGCCCGGCTGGCGAAAATGAATGGCGCAATGGGGTCTGTCAAGGCAGCCGCCGCCATGGCGCACGCCACGCTGATTACACGTGGTTTTGACGCCAGTTTTACCGGAACGCCAAGTCCGGCGATTGTTGTCGAAGGTACGACGGTCGTATTTGCCAATGGCTATCCGGATGCGGCCTCGATCGTGCCTCTTGCCGGTCTGAGCAGCGATTTTGTAACGACTGGCCTGACCGCGCCGCGGGTCGCCGCTGCCGACAGTAGCCACACCGGGGGCGCCAGCGATTGCACGATTTCGTACACAGCTGCCGCTGCCGCGAATACTCAACCGACATTTACTATCAACGCAACATTGGCGAACTGCACGTAACATGATTTAAAGAATGTTTTGTCGCCGCTCTGCTATATTCAAGTTGTCAGCAAATTGATTTAAATAAACAATGCAACTCACTACTATAACGAAGGAAGAGATCATGTATTCCCTTAAAAAACAGCAATCTGGTTTTACCTTGATCGAACTGGTCATGGTGATCGTCATCTTGGGTATTTTGGCAGCAACGGCATTGCCGAAGTTTGTCGATCTATCAGGCAATGCTCTGACGGCATCCAAGGCAGGCATGAGCGGCGGCGTGAAGTCGGCGCATTCGATCCTGGTCGCGCAAAAGGCGGCAACAGGTACGCCGGCTACTCTCGATGTAACTGCACTTGCTGCGGCAATCACGCCTCCAGGTACGGCAGCCGCCACTGGCGTACAAGTGAAAATCAATGGCACCACTTATACGGTTCCAACCTACACTGATGCAGGTTGTACTGCCGCCACCGCTGCCGTGGGTAACACAGTCCTGTGCGTAGGCGATATTCCCTGATTGCTGTACTCGGTAACAGTATTAGAGCCGGCCGATGCCGGGTGAAATACTGCACTGTTTAAGTGTATAGCAGAATGGCGGGCGGGGCGGAGAATAACGTCCCCTCCCGCCTTTTTATTTCCGGCTTCCAGTGCACTGCAAGACTATTGGTGAATCGAGAACGCGATGAAAACATCCGGCTTTACGCTGGTCGAATTGATCGGCGTTATGGTCATTATCGGGATATTGTCTGCCGTTGCGGCGCCGCGGTTTTTTGACCTCCGTACCTTCGACGCGCGCGGCTTTTACGATCAGACTCTGGCCATGCTCCGCTATGGTCAGAAGGTGGCGGTTGCCCAGCGTACCAATGTTTTTGTGAACGTGACCGGCAGCGGCATTTGCCTGACCTATGCTGCAGATGTGAACTGCAACACTGCGGGTGTTACCTATGTTGTCAATCCCGCCGATAAAACAAAGTTTTACAAGGTGCCACCGAGCGGCGTAACGCTCGCAAGCACGGTATCGTCATTTTCTTTTACCGGATTGGGCAGCCCGACCCAGGCCGCGACAGTCACCGTAAGCCATGGCGGGACAACACGCACAATCACGATAGAAGCGGCAACCGGCTATGTCTACTAGCGCGCCAGGAAAATGCATGCCCAGGCAATCCGGCATTTCGCTGGTCGAACTGGTCATGTTCATCGTGATCGTCAGTATCGGCATCGTCGGGATTTTGTCAGTAATGAATGTGACAACCAGGTCCAGCGCCGACCCGATGCTGCGCAAACAGGCGCAGGCGATTGCAGAATCAATGCTGGATGAAGTCGTGCTCAAGGAGTTTGCCAATCCGACAAATCCGGGGGCGTTCACCGGTGCGGCAACACAGGCAAACCGTGCACTGTTTGACGACGTCAGTGATTATCATGGCTTTGATCTTACCGGCATTCGCACGATTGATGGTGCGGTCATTAACGGTCTCGAGAACTATCGGGTGAGGGTTAATGTTGCCAGCGACGGCGGTTTGGGCGACGGGGCAATCTTTGTGCCGGCAGCGGATGCCAAGTTGATTACGGTCACGGTAACCGGTCCGGCAGCGACCTCCATCACACTGAACACTTATCGCACAAATTATGCGCCCTGAGTTTTGCACCAATGCGCCTGTTGGACGCCCGCAGGGTTTTACCCTGATCGAGGCGGTGATGGTGATCGCCATCACCGGCGCAATCGCCGCGATGGTCGCCGTGTTTATCCGCGCTCCGGTCCAGGGCTATTTCGAGGCATCGCAGCGCGCAGCCCTGACGGATGTCGCGGATACCACCGTGCGCCGCATGGCGCGGGACCTGCATCTGGCGCTGCCGAACAGTGTGCGCATCAGCGGCGACACTTTGCCCGGCAATACGCTGGCGCTCGAATTCCTTTCCACCCGCGAGGGGGGGCGCTATCGCGCCGAACCGTCCTCTCTTGGCGCCGGGAATATTCTGGATTTCACCCAAAACGATACCAGTTTCGATATATTGGGGCCGGCAATCACCTTCGCAGCCGGCGACCAGATCGTTGTCTACAATCTGGGCATTGCAGGTGCGGATGCCTACGCTGGCAATAACCGACGCGCATACGGTGGCGCGACGGGTGCGCAAAGTACCGTACAAATGACTGCCCCGGCGGCGCCTTTTCCATTTGATTCCCCGGGACATCGCTTTCAGGTCGTCGATACCCCGGTATCTTATGTCTGCGATTTGGGTGCAGGCACCCTGCGGCGCTATTCGGCCTATGCCATCAGCCCAGCGCAGGTTAATCCCCCGGCAGGTGCGGGCGTGGTCAATGCCCTGCTGGCGCAGAATGTGAGTGCCTGTGCTTTCGATTACTCGCCGGGCGCCACCCAGCGCAGCGGCCTGGTGTCAATTCAATTGGCTCAGACCGTCAATGGCGAGACGGTCAGCCTTTATCAGGGAGTGCATGTCAATAATGTACCCTGATCATTTTCCTGCCCCAGTACTGAAGCCTGCGCGTCTCGTTGCGCAGCGCGGGTTTGCACTGGCATCGGCAATTTTTTTGGTGGTGGTGCTCGCCGCTCTTGGCGCGTTCATGGTGCAATTCTCCGGTGTGCAGCACGCCACTTCTGCTCAGGACATCCAGGGTGTACGAGCTTATCACGCGGCGCGCGCCGGGATAGAGTGGGCAGCCTACCGGATCCTGAAAAGCCCTGGCGCTGGCTTCGAGGCGAACTGCCAGGCTGCGGGCGGGACAACTCAAGCGCTCGCGGCAATGCCGGGGACCCTGTCGGGATTTGGCGTGACCGTCAGCTGTACGGCGACATCGCATTCGGAAGGAGCAGACACCATACGGATTTATCGGATCATTTCCACCGCCTCGTTGACAGGAAGCGCGCCGGGTCAGTCGAATTACGTCGAACGCCAGTTACAACTTAATATCGAAAGATGAATGTGGGAGGCGACATGAACAGATTTGCGCGATGGTTAGTATTGTGCCTGCTCTTGTGGACATGTGGCGCCCAAGCCGCGACCTATGCCTACCGCAACGATGTCTTCAGCTACGACACGCCCTCGGCCAGCGCCGGCGTCGTGGCATGGCATACTTCCGGCGCAGCGCCGGGTTGCACCACCTATCCCAGTGGCGACGATGACTTTGCTGACATCGTTTTTGCCAGCGCAACTACGCCCGCCAACGATTTCACATTTACCTTTGCAGGCGCGGTGCAGTCAGGCGTGCGGGTCTATTCCAACGGCATGCTTGCGTTCGGCAACGATACCTCCGGTTTCTGGCGTACCTACACGAATACAACGCTGCCGATCACGGCGCAGGCCGCTGCTTTTACCGGTTGTACTCGCGGCGTTCCCAGTAACCTCATCATTCCGTACTGGAATGACATCGTGGCCGGCACTGCAAATTCCACCTCCGGCGCATCGGTTCGCTATGAGCTGCTGGGCGCGGCGCCGAACCGGCGGTTTGTCATTTCCTGGGTCAACGTGAAGCTTTATGCGCAAACCGAACGTTACAATTTTCAGGTGATCCTGTATGAAAGCCCGGCTGGCGGACTGAACAGCAATTTCAAGTTCCAGTACACCAACGGCAGCTCCGACGGTTCGGACGCGACGGTCGGAGTGCAGGTCAGCACGACCGATTCCACTCTCTATTCCTTCAACCAGATTTTTATCGATCCGGTTGCAGGTTCAGCTATCCTCTGGTATCCGGCCAACCAGTTGGCGGGCAAGGGGGCGGAATACCGCTTCGACGAGGGAGCATGGAACGGCACTGCAGGGGAAATCAAGGACAGCTCCGGCAACGGGCAGGATGCCGTGCGTGTTGGCGCAGCGGCCAGCAGCGCGAATGGCAAAATTTGCCGGGGCGGCAGTTTTACAAGTAATAATTCCGCCACGACCATCGATGCGGTCGCGACGCCTATTACGCCGGCCAATGTTGGCTCCATTGATTTCTGGTTCAATTCCAATGCCAAATGGAATACCACGGACGCAATGCTCATTGATGCCACGGCAAGTGCTGCCCGGCCGTTTTTTTTGATGAAAAGTTCGGCCGGCGCATTGAAATTTTCCGTCACCGACAGTGCCGGAACGGTCATGACAGTCACTTCAGCCAACCAGTCGTTCAATGCCAGTACCTGGCATCATGTCGGCGTAAGCTGGAATCTGCGAGCCGGCACCAACCAGACCCTGCTGCAGATTTTCCTTGACGGCGTTCTGGTAAAAACCTTGCGCACCACTTCCACCGGGGCCATTGCGGCGCTAACCACGATTGACCTGGGCGACAACGCGACATCGGGCGTGACCCCGTCGGGCGGTACTATCCGGGGTGCCAACGGGTTGTTTGATGAAGTCAATATCTATGGGACTGAAATCAATGCCAGCCAGGCAACCGCCGACATGAACGACACGCGCCCGAGTTGCGCGGCTTTCGATCATTTTCATATTTCGCATGGTGGCGCGCTGGTCAATTGCGGCAATGCGGTTGCCAATATCACGATCGAAGCCCACGACACCAATCACGCGGCCTATACACTGTCTGGCGCCACGATTAATCTGTCCACCAGCACCAATCACGGCACCTGGTCTACCGTCACTGGTGGCTCAATCAACCCGGTTGTCAATTTGGGAAATGGTGCGGGCACGTACACATTCAGTGGCGAATCCAGCGTGATACTCGGCTTGCAAAACAATTTTTCCGAAAGCACCAATATCAATGTAACGGCAGGTGTATTTACCGAACGCTCTGGTACAGCATCGACTTGCGTGGCGCAGGATTATACGTATGGCTCCGTATGCGATGCAAACATCAGCTTCGACAGTGCGGGGTTCCGCTTTGTCGACAGTAGCGGCAACAATATCGCCAATCAGCGTGCCGGCATTGCTTCCGGCACGTATTACCTGCAGGCGGTCAAATCCAGCTGCACGACGCCGGGGCCCTGCACAGGTGTTTGCTCTGCCGTTTTTCCACCGGGTACGTCGGTGAATGTGGACCTGGCGTTCGAGTGCAACAATCCTGGCAGTTGCCAGCCAGGGCAGGCGGTGACATTTGCACCGGGTGCCGGCGCTGGCACTGCCAGCACCATAGCAGCCAACGGCAACGGCGCGCTCGGCATCTCCTCCGGCAGCTATACGACACGGGCGCTTACTTTCAATTCTGTCGCGCCGAACCCGACCCCGGCAGTGCCTTTTTTCCTGAATTATCCGGATGTCGGCCAGATTACGCTGGCTGCGCGTTCCACGGGCAGCGGCACGACCTTGTTCAGCAAGTCGGCGCCGTTTGTCGTCGCGCCGCATCGTTTCGGTTTCAGTAGTATCACCAGCGGACCGATCAAGGCAGGCACTACCTTTAGTGCGACCCTGAGCGCAATTAACGGCGCACCGATACCGGGAGTAAGCCCGAATTTTGGTAAGGAAACCGTGCCTGAAAACGTCACGCTGACGCATGTCAAGTGCCTGCCAACGGGTGCCGGTACGTCGTCAGGCAATTTTACGGGTACAGTTGGTCCGTTCAACAACGGCGCGATGTTGCTTAGTAATCTTAACTGGAGTGAGGTCGGCAATATTGACCTGGTGGCCAACCTGGCAAGCGGCAGTTATCTCGGTTCCGGCCTCACCGCCACAGGCAATACAGGCGCCTCAGGAACCACATGCAGCGGTGTTGGCGGTGCCGGCACGGTCGGCCGCTTCATACCCGATCATTTTGATACGGTGGTCACGTTGCCAGGTTGTGGCACGTTCACTTATTCAGGCCAGCCTTTCGCCGTGGCGATAACGGCAAAAAATGGTCTCGCGACACCTACTACCACCGTCAACTATGACGGCACGGCCTTGACTTCGCCGAATTTTGCCCGGGCGGTGACCTTGTCGGACAGCAGCGGCGCGGCCGGCAATTTGACCAATGCTGCGGTGGCAGCAGCTGCATTCAGCGCTGGTGTTGCTACGCTGCCGACACCTGCGGCGGCGCCCTATACCCACCAGCCGCCGATATTCACCTTTACCTCGGCACAGACGCCGCCTGCGGGCATCACGATTCGGGCGACCGAGACCTTTAACAATGGCACGACTGGTGACGGCGTGACGTCCTTGAGAGTGGCGCCTGCGGTATCTGTGGAGGGGAATACGCCAATCCGCAGTGGCCGGATCAGGGTGGCCAATGCCCATGGATCCGAATTGCTTGAATTGCCCCTGTCACTGACAGTGCAATACTGGAATGCCGGTGGGTTCGTCGCCAATACGGCCGATACCTGCACGGTGATCCTGCCGGCCAACTTCGGGTTTGTCTTCCCCGGCGGGGCCGCCAACAAGCTTAATCCGGCCTGCAAGACGGCAGTGAGCGCGGTGACCGGAAGCGCGCCTTCCTTTACTGCCAAGCTGGCCCGACCGGGCAGCGGCAATGGCGGTTGGGCAGATTTGACCTTGAATCTCGGCGCAACGACGACTGGTGTGCAATGCACGGCAATCGGCGCTGCAGGACCGGGCGCCGCAAGCGCAAGCTTGCCTTGGCTGCAATACAACTGGAAGGGGGCCGGGGCAGCAGATCCGGCTGCAAGAGTTACTTTTGGCGTTTACAAAAGCGGGCCGGTGATCTACATGAGGGAAATGTATTGATTCGCGGATTTTGAAAACAAGTGTGAAATCCGGAGAATCTTTCTGTTGCAGATCGCCGATTCTGCGTTAAAAGCCATTGACATCAACGGCTTATTAACTTAATTTCAAGCAACTTCTAATTTTATTGGCGGCATGGGTTTTTTCTCGAAAATTAAAAAAAATACGGGTTCCTTGGTCATCGGTTTCCTCGATGAGGGAATCTGTGCCGCGTCGATCAAACGTTCCGCAACAGCCTTGCCTGTCGTGGAAATGCTTGCTTTTTATCCGATGGAAACGCCGCCGTCCGTAGCGCAGCTGGAAAAAATCGGCAAGGATTTACATGCCGAGGACTACGTTTGCGCCACATTGTTGAACACGCGAGAATATCAGTTGCTGACTGTCGAGGCGCCAAACGTGCCTCCGGACGAATTGAAAACAGCGATGCGCTGGCGCTTGAAGGACATGCTTGATTTTCACATCGATGATGCGACCATCGATGTCATGGATATTCCGGGTGACAGCAATACGCCGGGACGCAACCGTTCAATGTATGCAGTCGCCGCGCGCAACCAGATTGTCGAGCAGCGCCAGGTGTTGTTTGCGGGTGCCAAAATCCCTTTGAGTATCATCGACATCCCGGAGATGGCGCAGCGGAATATTGCCCAGCTACTTGAAACCGAAGGACGTGGTATCGCATTCCTGTCGTTCGGTGCGCATGGTGGTCTGTTGACAGTAACGTTCGCTGGCGAGTTGTATTTGTCGCGTCATATTGATGTGAGTGTGTCGCAACTGGAGCAGGCCGACGAATCGCAAAAAAACGATTGGCTCGACAGGGTTACGCTGGAATTGCAGCGTTCACTTGACCACTTTGATCGCCAGTTTCATTTTATTACCGTTTCAAGGCTGGTGCTGGGCCCGATGGGGCAGGCAGGCGCCAGTTTGCAACAGTATCTCGCTTCCAATCTTTATCTTCCCGTGGAGCAGATGGCGTTGGACGCTGTACTCGACATTTCCAGGACGCCTGAATTGGAAAAGCCCGAATCGCAGCAGCGTTATTTCTTTACACTGGGGGCCGCATTGCGCCTCGAGGAGAAGGCGCTGTGAGCCAGCAAATCAATCTGTTTAATCCGATCTTCCGGCAGCAAAAAAAATATTTTTCCGCCGTGACGATGGCCCAGGCAATCGGCTTGATCCTTCTTGGCGCAGCCCTGCTGACTGCCTATGCGGGTTATCGCTCCTCCAGGCTCAGTGCCGAGGCGGCCGCTGCCAGCATGCAGCTGAAGGCAGCCCAGGATCAACTTGTCCAGGCTGATGCGGCATTTCCTCCGCGGCAGAAAAGCAAGGTGCTGGAAGAGCAAATCAAAAAAATGGAATCCGAAATGGCTTCGCTGCAAAAGGTCGATAACCTGTTGCAGGCGGGCGAGTTCGGTAACACTAATGGGCATGCCGAATACTTGCGTGCCTTTGCCCGGCAGATCATTGAGGGCGTGTGGCTGACCGGTTTCAGCATTCATGGGGCTGGCGCCGAAATTGGCTTGCAGGGAAGGGCGTTGCGTCCAGAATTGGTTCCCGCCTACATCAACCGGTTAAAGCATGAACCCGTATTGCAAGGAAAATCTTTTTCAGCTCTGCAAATCCAGGTGCCGCAGATGGAGCTAACGGCTAATTCGGCCAATACGGCCAATACGGCAGGAGCACAGAGACGGTCCATGGCAGCCCCGTATGTGGAATTCAGCTTGCAATCGTCGGATTCGTCTGCGCAGCCGGCAAACGTCGGTGGAGGGACGGTGCAATGATGCCGCAATTGCAAAAATTGGCCCAAAAAATCAATGCATTGAGTTTGCGAGAGCGCGTAATTGTGTTTGTTACGATCGCGGTCGCGCTGTTATTTTTGGTAAACCGTTTTCTGCTTGAGCCCCAATTCCTCCGTCAACAGCAGTTGGCTGAGCAACTCAGTCAGGATCAGGCAAGGATGAAGGAAATCCAGTCGAGCATTCAGCAAAAGATCAAGGCGCGCGAAGTTGATCCGGATGCTACTGACCGGGTACGTCTGCAGGCGCTGCAACACCGATTCGCGCAAATGCAAAGCAGCTTGTTGGATCTGCAAAAAGGATTGGTGTCGCCGGAACGGATGTCGTCGCTGCTGGAGGATATCCTGAAGCGCAATGGCAAGCTGCGGCTGATCGCGTTGAAGACATTGCCGGTTACTACCGTTGCAGACAGCACAGCGTCGCAATCTGAAGTAAAAAATGCTTCCGCAACCGCGCTGTCACCCGTGGCTGCCAGCAAAACTGCGCCGACTGCAGCTGACGCAATCTTCAAGCATGGTGTGGAAATTACCGTGCAAGGCAGTTACCCGGACATGTTGCGCTACATGTCCGATCTGGAATCGATGCCTTGGCAACTGTTTTGGGGCAAGGCAAAATTGCAGGTGGACGAGTATCCACAGGCAACCTTGACCTTGACCTTGTTTACCCTGAGTCTGGATCGAAAATGGTTGAATCTGTGAACAAGGCTGGCAAGTCAAGGCTGTTGTTCTGCATTGTGATGATGCTGATAAACGCTTCCCCGGTCATGGCTACGGATAATCTGCCGGATCCCACACGTCCTCCTGCCGCATTTGCCGCAGGGGAGGCCGGGTCGGTTGTTGCCAGCGGTCCGGTATTGCAATCGGTTTTGATCGCTTCCGGTCGCCGTGTTGCCGTGATCAGTGGTCAGACGGTACAGGTGGGCGACAAAATTGGTGATTTGCGTGTAGCGAAAATTGACGAAGGCAAGGTAGTGCTTGGTAACGGCAAGGATGTGCAGACGTTAAAGCTATTTCCAGGGATCGAAAAGCGACTGAATGCCGCCGGGGCAACGGGTAAGACTCCTGGCAAGCGGGAATGAATCAGCGAGAGTGTATGAATAAAATAATATCAATCATCGTGGTGGCAAGCCTGGCCGGCTGTAGTTCTGTAGCATCCAGGCGTGACACCTATGACGCTATCAATGCGGAAATCGCCAAGGCTGCAACAGAGAGCAAGGCTCGACCAGCCGACAAGGATGCTGTTTCCGCAGCACTGCTGCCCCCGCTGAACATTGAAATCCCCAAGCCGAAGCAACCGCTGGAAGAGCGCTTTAGCCTGGCCTTCAATGCTGTGCCGGCGCAGCAGTTTTTCATGGCCATCGTCACTGGCACACGCTACAGCATGCTGGTTCATCCCGAGGTCAGCGGCGTCATTTCGGCCAATTTGAAGGATGTGACGGTATTGGAAGCGCTGGATGCGATCCGCGAACAGTATGGCTATGATTACAAAGTAGAAGGCACGCGTATCTACGTCAAGTCACTGGGCATGCAAACCCGCGTATTCAAGGTCAATTACCTGACAGGCAACCGCAAGGGGACGTCGGAAATCCGCGTGTCGTCGGGTTCGGTCAGCGATCTCTCCTCAACCGGCGCGTCGACGGCAGGGGCTGCTACCACGACGACTTCACCGGGCACCAGCGCACGTGCGCTCGAAAGCAGCAAGATCAGCACCAGTTCCAACAATGATTTCTGGGGCGACCTCAAGAGTTCGCTGGACGCCATTGTTGGCAGCGGCAAGGAGGGTCGTAGTGTGGTTGTCAGCCCGCAGTCAGGCGTAGTAGTAGTGCGGGCCGGCTGGAACGAATTGCGCGATGTCGCCGAGTACCTGAAAGCGACGCAGCTGTCCGTTGGCCGCCAGGTCATCCTTGAAGCCAAGATCCTCGAAGTGCAACTGAGCGACGGTTATCAGACTGGCGTAAATTGGGCAGCATTCAGGGCGGGTAACCACAGCAACCGGGCTTCCTTTGGGGTCTTGACGCCGGGGACCGCGTTGCAACCAAATGGTCCCTTGATCGGATCGCAGATTGCCACCAACAGCGCCGGCCAGGACCTGATTGCAGCCGCCAACCCGGCCGCGATCGCGGGCGGGTTGTTTGGGCTGGCATTCCAGACCAGTAACTTTGCTGCTTTACTTTCTTTCCTTGAGACCCAAGGCTCGGTGCATGTGCTGTCGAGTCCCCGCATCGCTACGTTGAACAACCAGAAGGCCGTGCTAAAGGTGGGGCGTGACGAGTTTTTCGTTACCAATGTCAGCACCACTACGACGACTGGCACGTCCACCACCACCAGCCCGAGTGTCACGGTGCAGCCATTCTTTTCTGGCGTTGCGCTGGATGTGACCCCGCAGATCGACGAAGACGGCAACATCATCCTGCATATCCATCCTTCAGTAAGCGAAGTGACGACGGTGGACAAGCCGATCAATCTGGGCAGTGCCGGGACGTTCAGCCTGCCGCTGGCCTCCAGTGCCGTATCAGAGACCGACAGCATCGTACGCGGACGGGATGGACAGATCGTCGCCATTGGTGGACTGATGCGCCAGGCTGCGGCCTCGGACCGCTCGCAAATGCCTGGTGTGGGCAGCGTGCCGGTGCTGGGCAACTTGTTTGGCAATACCAATCGCAGCACGCAAAAGCGCGAGCTGGTGATTTTGCTTAAGCCAACTGTGGTGGATGGCAATCAGGCATGGACCCAGGATTTGACGGAGAGCCAGCGTCGTATCCAGGCGCTGGAACCGCCCCCGCCGCTGGAGCAGCGCAATCCGCTGCAGTAATGCGGATACGGCATGTACAGGAATCACTTCGGCTTACGCGAGCTGCCTTTCGGCATCACACCTGATACCAGTTATTATTTTGCCGCGCCAGCCTCCCAGGAAGCGCTGAATACGCTCATGGTCGCCGCCAAAAACGGCGAGGGTTTCATCAAAATCACCGGTGAGGTCGGTACTGGCAAGACGCTGTTGTGCCGCAAGTTCATGGCGAGTCTGGGCAGCGAATTCGTCACGGCGTACATTCCCAATCCGATGCTTGAGCCGCGTACGCTGATGCTCGCCTTGGCAGAGGAGTTGGGGTTGACGCCGGAAAAGGGGATTGAGCAGCATCATTTGCTCAAGTCGATCAATCAGCGCCTGCTGGATCTGGCGCGTGCAGGCAAGCGGGTCTTGCTATGCCTGGACGAAGCGCAGGCCATGCCGCTGGAGACACTCGAGGCATTGCGTCTGTTGACCAATCTTGAAACAGAAAAGCGCAAGCTGCTGCAAATCGTGCTGTTTGGCCAGCCAGAACTGAATCGCAAGCTACAACTGGAGTCGATCAGGCAACTGGCTCAGCGCATCACTTTTCATTATCACCTCGGACCGATGTCACGCGACGATCTTGAATTCTATCTGTCGCATCGTCTCAATGTGGCCGGTTATCCGGGCAATCGCCTGTTCGCCCGAGACGCCGTCAAGGCCTTGCATGGCGCCAGTGGCGGCGTGCCACGCCTGGCCAACATACTTGCGCATAAAACCCTTATGCTGGCGTATGGCGAGGGTCGTCAGCAAGTGCGCGCATCACACGTGAGGGCGGCCGCCCGAGATACGATTTTCGTCAGGCGCGGTGCGCTGCGCTGGGCGGGTTTTGCGGTGCCGGCCTTGATTTTCGTAGCGGGTTTGCTTTGGATGTATGCAAGATGAGTCTGATTAATCAAATGCTGCAGGAACTTGATGCCCGCGGCGCGCCGGCGGCGTTGGGTGGCGTAATGCAAGGCCAGATCCGGGTCGTGCCGCAGCGGCGCGGAATTCATCCAGCATGGTGGCTGGCATTGGCGCTTGCCAGCATTCTGCTTGCCATCGGTCTCTGGATATGGTTTGCGGGAGCTGTGCCAGTGGCATCGACGGCCCGCAGTGCCGCAGCGGCATTGCCACTGAAGATAGAAATGGATTTGAGTCGCCTGCCGTCGTCAACCATGGCAATGCCGCCTGCAATGGCGGCCGAGCCTGCCGCGGAGCCTTTGAAGTCCCCTATCGAGCCAGTTGCAGCGGTACCTGAAGCGGCCCTGGCTGCACCAGCGGCTGCGCCCGTAGCGCCGCCGCAAGTGGCGATAAATGCGCCCAATAGTGGCAATGCGCGACCGGCCGCAAGTCAGCCAGACGGCACACGGCTGGCACTGCCAGTGACGCCCGCCGTATCGCAGCCTGTAGCACCTGTCCCACAGGCTGCGCCCGCATTGACTTCGGCTGTGTCGCCGAAGCCTTCGCCGGAAGTCGTGATTGCCAAGCAGGTGCGTGAATTGACGCCGCAGCAAAACGCCGAAAACGACTACCGCAAGGCATCGAATCTGATCCAGCAAGGCCGGACGAGCGAGGCACTCGCTGGCCTTGAGCAGGCGCTGCGGCTGGATGCCCGCCATGCCGGCGCGCGCCAGACCCTGGTGGCTTTGCTGATCGAGTCGCGGCGCCAGGACGAGGCGCTGCGCATCCTGCGCGAGGGTCTGCAACTGGATGCCGGCCAGACCGGGCTGGCGATGATCCTGGCGCGACTCCAGCTGGAACGCGGAGAGCTAAGGCCGGCATTGTCCACGCTGCAGCGTTCACTGCCGCATGCAGCCGAACGCGCCGAGTATCAGGCCTTCCTTGCTGCCTTGCTGCAGCGTGATGGCCGTCATCGTGAAGCAATCGAGCATTATGCGGTTGCTTTGCGCAAGTCGCCGGAAAACGGCTTGTGGTGGATGGGGCAGGCGATTTCGCTGCAGGCCGAAAGCCGCAATCCGGAAGCGATTGCCGCTTACAACCGGGCAAAGGCGGGAAATGGCCTGACCGCGGAATTACGGGCATTCGTGGACGAGAAATTAAACAGTTTGTAACATTGGTTGTAAATTAAATACACAATGTAGCCCAACAAGCGATGTGAAACGGAGTTCTCCCTGTTGATGAGGCATTATTACGGTAATACGCCTATCGTAGCCGGAATCCGGATTTTCGTTGCCAAATCATCGCCTTAGGTCAGAAGACTTAATGTAAGTGATCAGGCTCTCGAACAAATAATTAATAAAACACCGCTGAATGAGCTTTAGGGACAATCTGATCATGCGCGATCACCGAATGCCAGTATTACGCACGATTGCGCTCGTGGTGATTGCGGCATGGGGCAGCGCTGGATATGCGGCTGGCCTTGGGCCGATCCGGGTCCAATCCGCGCTCGGCCATCCCTTGCGCGCCAGCGTCCCTGTCTTTGGTGCGGAAACGCCGTATTTGACCGCATCCTGCATCACAGCCAGGCTTGAACATCCGGATGGCATCCTGATCACGCTGGTTCAGGCCACAGTCGGATCCGGCAGCGAGGCCTCGAGCATCCGCTTGAGCACGCGTCAACCGGTCAATGAACCAGCGGTCATACTCAACCTTTCCGTGGCTTGCGGTGCGGCCGTTCAGCGCAATTACCAGTTGCTGCTGGATCCGGTCGTAACCTTGCCACAGCTGGCGCAAGCGCCTCAAGCTGCTCCGGCAATTGCACCCTCCCGCCGGAATGCGAATGGCGAGCAAGCCATGCTGGCTCCCGCAGAGGGCGGCGGGCAAGCGACAGATGTGCCACGCCGCGCTGTGCAGCGCAAGGTGCCGGGCAAGGCGGACGCTGCGCCGGCCTCCGAGGCGGCACCGATGCGAAGCGGGCGCAAGGTCGATTCTGTGCGTCAGGACGCCAGAAAAGTGGTGCGCAGCGTGCTGAAGCTTTCCAGCGATGATGTCGGCATTGATGGCGCTCCTGTTTTTGCACCGGGATTGAAGCTTTCCGACACCCTGTCTGAATCGCGCGATACAGGCGACGCGCAAAAGGCTGCCGAGCTCAAGGCTGCCTACGCGCGCTTTGCCATGGTGATGCGCGGGGAAGATCCGGTCACAGCCGGGGAAAAGCAGCTTCTGGACGCCCAGGCAAGGCTGCGGGAGCTCGAGCAGCAGGTGGCAAAACTAAAGGTACAGGGCGAGCAGCAGCATCTGGCGGACAAGGCGGCTTTGGCCAGCCTGGAGCGAAATACGGTGTCATCCGGATGGGCAGCGATTCTGGGCGTGCTGCTGGCAGCGGCGCTGGCAGCGCTCGGCTGGTTGTATTTGCGCCAGCGGAAGAGCGCTCGCCGGCAGGATGGGGCTTTCTGGGATACCTCAGGCACTGGCCCGGCAACCGAGCTGGACGAATGGGGCAATACACTTGGCGTCGACGAGACATTTGCCGCTGCCGCTCCGGCCAGTTCCGCGCGGGGCGACTCCGAGCCGTCCGACTGGGAGCAAGGCATGCCCCTTGACGATACGCTGGCCGTTGATTGGGCATCCCGCCAAGCGCACCGGCAGGAGCCGGTGTTGCAGACCTTGAAAGTGGCAAGGGCAAGACGGCAACAGGAGCACTTGGAAAACGACTTTTCAGTCACCGAATTACCGGCAATTGCCGAATTCCCGGAAGTTTCCGCCTCGCCAGGAGCACCTGACATGCCCCCGGCGACGCCGATGCCGGCAAGCCGGGCGCCGGATGACAGCCAGAGTTTCGAGACAGTCCGGAAGGCCGCCAATAAACGCAATAGCGCAGTGCAGCCGATGAAGGTCGAGGAAATCTCCGACCTCATGCAGGAAGCGGAATTCTGGATGCTGCTGAACGATCCCGAACATGCCATTGAGATCCTGGCAACATACTCCGGTGTTGATCGGCCGGTTTCTCCCGTGCCATGGATCTATCTGCTGGATCTGTACCGGGTAACCGGGCAACAGGAAAATTACCAGTCACTGGCAGCCCGTATCAAGTCTGTATTCAATACCAATGCGCCCGCCTGGAACAATGAAGATGGGGCGGGGGCGCTGCGCAGCCTGCGCGACTATCCGCATGTGGTCGAGAAGATCGAAGAGTTGTGGGAAGGCGCAGGCATCGTTCCCTACCTGGAAAGCTTGTTGCTGGACGAGCGTGAGGGTGCCCGGACCGGCTTTGACCTCGCAGTCTACCGTGAAGTCATTCACCTGATCGGCGTGGCGCGCGACCCCGAGACACCCCGGAAGCGCGAACAATTGAGCTTCGATGATCCGCAACCGCGCCTGATCAGCCAGACCGTCAGCATGCCCAAGATTAAAACGGACATGAGCGTGCCATCGATCGCCGACGAGGAAGCCGATTTTTTCGACAGGGCCACCTCGCAACAGGCTACTTCCCGCCAGGTTATCTCGAAGCCGGCAATCCCTAAAGCCGCCGCCGTGACGCCTGCGCCAGTCAAGGCGCAAGAAGCAATTCCCCAAGACCTGCAGGTTGCACTGGAAATGCCGCAGCCGTCCGCCCCTGCGCGCCAGGCAAGCGGCGGCAATATTGAGCCCGAAATCGTGCGGAACGGCCAGGAAGTTGCCGAGGATGCTCTCGCGAAAGACTCCCGGCCTGACAGCGCCCCAGCCGACGCTCCGGTCAATGCAGCTGATGACGATGCTGAGCGCACAGCCGACATGGCAAGAAAGCTGGATCTGGTCGAGGCTTACCAGGAAATTGGCGAAAACGTCGGCGCACGTGTATTGCTGGAAGAAGTGATCCAGGGAGGCACGCCGCTGCAGATAGAAAAAGCCAAGGCAATGCTGAAGCGCCTGTTGAAGGAAATCGACTGGCAGTAAGCCGTCGCGTTTCAAGGCAAGCCTTGTCCGCGCACGCTACAGGGCGGCTGCCGGCCCCCACAGCTGCTGCATGGTAAAACGCATCGAGGCCTGTTCTTCCGTGAGAACGTCGCGGATCGCATAGAGCTGCTTTTCCGTATCGCGCCTGAAAGCTTGCGCCAGAGGTGCGCCGCGCGGGCCGATCAGCGCATGGACCTTCGGGGTGGTGGTGCTGGGGCCGCGGCCCGTGACCACGCCGATTTCACCGTTCTGCAGGCGCACTAAGGTCCCCGTCGGATAAATGCCCAGTTCACGGATGAAAGCCGATGCCACGGCTGGGTCGATATTGTTTTTGTCCGCCAGCAGAATATCGCGCAGGGCGGCATTCGGCAGCAGCGACTTGCGGTAATTGCGCGTCGATACGCGCGCGCAGTAACGGTCCGCCAGTGAAATGAGCTTGGCGTTGGCAGGGATGTCGGCGCCGTGCTTGCCGTGCGGATAGCCGCTGCCATCCTCGTTTTCGTGGTGGTGCAATACCCAGGATAGCCAGTCTTGCTGTGCCACGCCGGCATGTTGCAGCATGCGCGCACTTTCTTGCGGATGCTCCTGGATTGTTTTCGATTCTTCCGCGCTCAGTGGCGCGGCAGAGTGCTGCAGGGTTTCCTGCAGGCGCAGCATTCCGACGTTCATGGTCAGGGCCGCTGCCGTGACCAGCGTGATCTCGTCGGCTGGTTTGTGCAGGGAACTTGCCACCAGCAGCGCGACGATGGCCGTATCGATGCTGTGCCGCACCGGGTAAATGCCGCATTGCTGGTTCAGCAGGATACTCGCCAGGGCGATATCCGGCTCGCTTGCGGCAGCACGTATCAGCACGTTGGCTGCTTCCAGCAATTTTGCCTCGGCGCCGGTTTCGTTGGGGAGATTGACCAGCAGGGCTTCCAGTCGCCGGTTTACCTGGTTGATCATGCGCAGGGCCGAAGGCGTTTCGGCGGCTTGCGCACATGCTGCGCGCTTTCCATCGCCGGACTCCCCCAGCGCGTCAATGAACAGGCCGCGCTCGACCAGTGTTTCGAGTTGCCGTGCGTGCACGAGCATGTGCCCCTTGCCCAGCAAAAGGTGGCCGGTCGAATCGTAGACGTCCCATTGCAAGGGTGCGCCAATGATCAGGTCGGTCATGTTGATGCGGCGTTTACCCATATCTTCTCCGGAAAATAACCGGATGTCGCCGCCACCGCTTTTAAGCGTTGTCGTATTGGGTGGCGTGCCTGCCTTGCTGGCGATTCATGCGCCCGGCTGTGCAGACGTCATCGGTAAGCCCATTAAATGCGCTCAATGATCAGTATGTCAATCAAGCCGGACGCCGTTTTACAGTCTTTTACATCGCAGCGCAGAATTACAACGTTGCCAGGCGCCCAAGCGCCGCGCGCAAGGTCTCTTCCTTCTTGGCGAAACAGAAACGCACAATCCCGGAATCACGCGGCGCCTGGTAAAACGCCGATACCGGAATCGCCGCAACGCCGATTTCCGCAGTCAGCCACTGCGCGAATTCGTTTTCGCTCAAACTGGAAATGGCCGAGTAGTCGACGCACTGGAAGTAGGTGCCATCGGCTGGCAGGAGCCGGAAACGGGTGTTTTGCAAGCCATCGCGGAACAGGTCGCGCTTGCGCTGGTAGAACGCCGGCAGTTGCAGGCAGGGCGCGGGATCGGCCATGTAGGTGGCAAGCCCATGCTGCGCCGGGGTGTTGACGGTGAAGACATTGAACTGGTGGACCTTGCGGAATTCCGCCGTCAGCGCATCCGGCGCCGCGACATAGCCGACCTTCCAGCCAGTGACGTGATAAGTCTTGCCGAAGCTGGAAACGATAAAGGCACGCCGCGCCAGCTCTGGATGGCGGCACAGCGATTCGTGCCGTACGCCATCGTAGACCATGTGCTCATAGACTTCGTCGGACAGGATCAGGATGTCGGTGCCCTGCACGATGGCCGCCAGCGCATCCAGGTCGCCGGCGCGCAGGATGGAGCCCGTCGGGTTATGCGGCGTGTTTACCATGATCAGCCGGGTTTTGCCAGTGACGGCAGCAGCCACCCGGTCCCAGGGGACCTGATAGCCGCTTGCGCCCAAAACCATCTGTACCGTTACCGCGCTGCCGCCTGCCAGTTCGATTGCCGGCACGTAGCTGTCATAGGCAGGCTCGATCACGATCACTTCGTCGCCCGGATGGACGCAGCACAGGATTGCGGTCAGCAAGGCCTGGGTGGCGCCTGCAGTGACCGTGATTTCATTGCCGGCATCGTAGCTGCGCCCGTACAGAGCCTCGATCTTGGCGGCAATTGCGCTCCGCAAGGCGGGCACGCCGGGCATGGGCGGGTACTGGTTCAGGCCGCTGCGCATGGCAGCTGCAACTGCTTCCACCAGCGCCGGGTCGCAGTCAAAATCGGGGAACCCCTGTCCGAGGTTGACGGCGCCTTTTTCGGCGGCCAGCGCGGACATGACGCTGAAGATGGTGGTGCCGACCTTGGGCAGGCGCGAGACGATGCGGGGTTGGGGCACTGCGGCAGATGTTGTGCTCATGGCGATGGGGCGGGCGACAGGGTTTGATGGCATCCCGGATGGGATATTTCTGCCATTTTAGCGGTTTGTCCGCCAGACGCCAGCGCCTTGATCAAGCCGCCAGCGGCCAGGCTTCCGGCGGGACGATGCGAAACATGCCGGCCCTGGCGTTCTTCCTGGCCAGCTTGAGCAGCGCCTTGTCCTTGGTGATGAGGGTGTCGGCGCGGGCGTCACGCGCCAGTTCCAGGAATTTCTGGTCATCCGGGTCGCGGCAAACCGGCAGGCGGACATCCGCCTGCGGCACCAGTTCCTCATCAGGCAAAAGGCGGATCAGCGCATCGAATGCCGCTTCGCAGCGCATCCTGCCGGCTTCGTCCAGGCGCAGGTGGGCATAGCCCAGCACGATCTGCCACTCGCGCCGGCAATCCGCGCGCGTCACTGCCTGTATGCTGCCATCCTGCAGGGCCGCCAGCAGGATTTGCCAGCGCGGATCATGGAATACGAACAGATCCAGGCAAACATTGGTATCGAGAACGACGCGATTCGGTATCATTGCGGGGTTTGATTCCATAAATATTGATTCCATGTTGATTGTCCTATCGCCCGCAAAGTCGCTCGATTACGAAACGCCGGTCGTCACTGATAGCCATACACTGCCTGCCTTCATTCCAGAAGCTGCCAGGCTGATTGAATGCTTGCGCGAATTCTCGCCGGCGCAAATCGCCAGCCTGATGAAGATTTCCGACCCGCTGGCTTCGCTCAATCACGGCCGTTATGCAAGCTGGTCGTCGCGTTTCACCCGCAAGAATTCGCGCCAGGCCGTGCTCGCCTTCAATGGCGACGTCTACGAAGGCCTGGATGCGCCAACGCTTGCGCCGGCCGCGCTGGACTATGTGCAGGCGCATGTCCGTATTTTATCCGGCTTGTACGGCGTGCTGCGGCCGCTCGACCTGATGCAGCCCTATCGCCTTGAAATGGGCACGAAGCTGGCGACTGCCGCCGGCCGTGACCTGTATGCCTACTGGGGCGAGCAGGTGAGCGAAAACCTGAACGCGGTGCTGGCCGAGCGTCGCAGCGAAGCCCTGGTCAACCTGGCATCCGAAGAGTATTTCAAGTCCGTCAAACCGAAGCTGTTGTCCGCGCCGGTGGTTACCCCGGTATTCGAGGAATGGAAAGACGGCCGCTACAAGATCATTTCCTTCTACGCCAAGCGGGCGCGTGGCCTCATGGCGCGCTATGCCGCGCAAAACCGCATTGTCCGCGCACGCGACCTGCAGTCTTTCGACAGCGATGGCTACCGGTTCGATGCCAAGGCGTCAAACGAAAATACCTGGGTGTTTCGCCGCCGGCAAGCTGCCTGAGTCCCCCCAAAAAAAAGCCCCGCCATGCGGAAGGGCGGGGCTGTTCCGGGAGGCCGGGCCTTTAGAACAGGTTCCACCAGGAGCCCGTCTTGGGTTTGCCGCCACGGAAGTAGACACTGTTGGGATAGTTCATTTTCAGGACGCGTTCGGCATCGTCGCGCAAGGCATCCAGGCCGAGCGCATCATAGGAGCGCGCCATGACGAAGAGCGCTTCCTCGACTGCCGGGGTTTCCGGATAGTTCTTTACGGAAAGCTGGGCGCGGTTGGCGGCGGCAAGGTAGGCGCCGCGGCGATAGTAGTAGTTGGCCACATGGACTTCATAGGCGGACATCGCATTGACGAGGTAACGCATGCGGTCGCGCGCATCGGGGGAATATTTACTGTCAGGGAAACGATCGGTCAGTTGCTTGAACGAGTCGAACGCTTCGCGCGCGGCCTTGGGGTCGCGTTCTGTCGGATCCTGGCGGGACAGGAAGTTGAACAGGCTCAGCTTGTCGTTAAAATTGATCAGGCCGCGCAGATAGTAGATGTAATCGACGTGGGGGTGGTTCGGATGCAGCTTGATGAAGCGTTCCACCGCCGCCAGCGCCTGTGCCTGTTCGCCCTGGCGGAAATAAACGTAGGCCGTGTCCATTTGCGCCTGTTGCGCATATGTGCCAAAAGGATAACGGGATTCCAGCTTCTCCAGGGTGCGGATGGCGTTGTCGTAGTTCCCGGCAGCGATTTCCGACTGCGCCTCCGAGTATAATCGGCCGGCAGACCAGTCCTTGGTTTCGTCGATCTGGTCCGGCAGTAGGCTGCAGGCCGACACCAGCATTGCAAGGGCAAGGGTGGCCGCATTCAGGAATTTTCTTGGCATGTGTATTTGCTACAAATTGGACAATAGGCGGATTATAGCCGATGGGATTTACCGTGAGATTACCAGTAGTGCCCGAAGTGGCCGAAATTTTGCACGATGACGAACTTGAGGACGTGCGCGACGAGGCGGAAGCGGCCGCGCCGATCGAGTTGCGCCTGGGTACCGAGGCCGGGGGAGATCGCCTGGACAAGGTCTTGTCGAAGTTGTTGCCGCAATATTCGCGCAGCCGCCTGCAGCAATGGATCGAGTCCGGCCACGTCAGCCTCGACGGCCAGCCCGCCCGCACGAAAACGACGGTGCTGGGCGACGAGACCGTCATCGTTTATCCGCAGCCGGCCGCGGAAGACCAGGCATTCAAGCCGGAGGCAATGGCATTGCACATCGTGCACGAGGATGACGCCATCCTGGTGCTGGACAAGCCCGCCGGCCTGGTGGTGCATCCGGCCGCCGGCAACTGGTCTGGCACCTTGCTGAATGGCTTGCTGCATCACTTGCCGTCGCTGGCCGGGGTGCCGCGCGCCGGCATCGTGCACCGCCTGGACAAGGAAACCAGCGGCCTGATGGTGGTTGCAAAAACCCTGGAAGCGCATACCGACCTGGTGCGGCAGTTGCAGGCCCGCAGCGTCAAGCGCGAATACCTGGCGCTGGTGTGGGGTACGCCGGTGGCGCGCGGCAAGGTTGAAGCCGCCATCGGCCGGCATGCGCGTGACCGGCTGAAGATGGCGGTGAGCGAAAGCCCCAGCGCCAAGCCGGCGCTGACCCACTTTGAGCGCGTGACCACCGGAGCGCTCGACGGCCGCGCCGTCAGCCTGTTGCGCTGCCACCTGGAAACCGGGCGCACCCACCAGATTCGCGTCCACATGCAATCGCTCGGTTTTTCGCTGGTGGGCGATCCTCTCTACGGCAAGGCGCACCTGGCGCCTTACTTTCCGCGCCAGGCGCTGCAGGCCTGCCGGCTTGGCCTGGTGCATCCGCAAACCGGCGCCGCATGCGAATGGAGCGTGCCGCTGGCCGCCGATTTCGCAGAATTGCTGGCGCGTGCCGGCATACCCGCGCCGGCATGAGCGCCGCCCCCGGTCCTTTTGTGCTGGTGCCGCAATGGCATGGTGCGCCTGCCAGCGTCAGCGCACTTTCCACCCTGCGCAGCGGCGGCGTCAGCCGGGGGGGGTATGACGATGGCGCCGGCGGCGGCGGCCTGAATCTGGGCGTTCACGTCGGTGACGACTCGGAGGCGGTGGCGCAAAACCGTGCGAGGCTGCGTGCTCTGCTGCCTGCCGACCCGGCCTGGTTGACGCAGGTGCACGGCAGCGCCGTGCTCGATGCCGCACAGGTGCGCGGTGCCCCCGAGGCTGATGCCAGCATCGCGATCGGGACAGGCGCGGTTTGCGTGATCCAGACGGCTGACTGCTTGCCGGTCTTGTTCTGCGACACCACGGGCAGGGTAGTGGGGGCAGCGCACGCCGGCTGGCGCGGCCTGGCCTCTGGCGTATTGGAAAACACGGTGTCGGCGATGCGCGCGGCAGGTGCGTCCGAGATCCTGGCCTGGCTGGGGCCGGCAATCGGGCCTGCCAGCTTTGAAGTGGGCGAGGACGTCCGGCAGGCATTCCTGGATGGCGCCAGTGACGCCCATGCTGCATTCTTGCCGAATATCAATAACTCTGGAAAATATTTCGCCGATATTTATGCTCTCGCCCGGCTGATCTTGCATCGGCAGGGCGTGGAGCGGATTTCCGGCGGCGGCTTTTGCACAATGACGGATGCTGCGCGGTTCTACTCTTTCCGGCGTGACCGAATCACCGGGCGCATGGCGTCGCTGGTCTGGCTGAATGACTAGCAACTGAATGTGGCAATACCCCGGCGAACATGCCTGTGTGCTAGTGGTCCGGCGGAGGAGGGGGTTCTTCTGATGTAGCGGTCTTTAATGCACTTTGTTCGCGCTGGCGACGACGCCGGCGTTGCGGTGTTGCCATCAGATATAAAATAATTGCCAAAGGCAACACGCAGTAAAGCAAAAAGGTCATAATGCCTGCAACCACCGTGTGTTCGGTGATCGACATCATCAGCACAACGTAAATCCAGGCAATCGCAACAATCAGTAGCATAAGCAAGTCCGCAAGCAATCAATTCGACAGGTTTTCCACGATACCGCAAATCGACACAGCTGACAGCCATGATCAATCTTCCCCCGCAAATGCATCCGACCATGTGGATGACCCAGATCGCCGATCCCGGCGCCTTTCAGGATTTGTTCAAGGCAGCCCAGCCGGGCTTCGATGCCTTTGCCCTCAAGGTCGGTGACGCTGAAGTCAAGCTCGACCCGAAGGTGGTGGCCCAGTTGCAGGGTGATTACCTGAAACAGTTCACCTCGCTCTGGCAGCAACTGGCGTCGGACGAGACCCTGGCGCTGCAGGATAACCGTTTCGCCTCGCAAGAATGGCAAGCCAATAAACTGCATGCGTTTACCGCGGCGGCCTACCTGCTCAATGCCCGTTTCCTGCAATCGATGGCCGATGCTGTGGAAGCTCCCAACAAGGTCAAGCAGCGCATTCAGTTTGCTGTCCAGCAAACTATCGATGCCATGTCGCCGGCCAATTTCTTTGCCACGAACCCTGAGGCCCATAAAAAGATCCTCGAAACCAAGGGCGAGAGCCTGACCAAGGGCATCAGCCATTTATTGGCCGACATGCGCAAAGGGCGCATTTCGCAAAGCGATGAATCGGCGTTTGAGGTGGGCAAAAACCTGGCGATTACCGAAGGCGCCGTGGTGTTCGAAAACGCCATGTTCCAGCTGATCCAGTACCGTCCGCAAACCGCGACGGTATTCCAGAAGCCGCTGCTGCTGGTGCCGCCCTGCATCAACAAATACTATATTCTCGACCTGCAACCGCAAAACTCGGTGGTACGCCATCTGGTGGAGCTGGGGCATACCGTGTACCTTGTGTCCTGGCGCAATCCGGATGCTTCGATGGCGAAAACCACCTGGGACGATTATGTCCAGGATGGCGTGATCGAAGCGATTCACACCGTGCAGGAAATCTCCGGCCAGAAACAGATCAATGCCTTTGGCTTCTGCGTCGGCGGCACCCTGATTTCCAGCGCGCTGGCCGTCATGTATGCGCGCGGCGAAAAGCCGATTGCCAGCCTGACCCTGCTGACCGCGCTGCTCGATTTCAGCGACACCGGCGTGCTCGATGTCTTTATCGACGAAGGGCACGTGCGCATGCGCGAACAAACCCTCGGCCGCGGCGGCCTGATGAAGGGCAGCGACATGGCCTCGGCTTTCTCCATCCTGCGCCCGAACGACCTGATCTGGAATTACGTCAAGGCCAACTACCTGAAAGGCGAAGCGCCGCCGCCGTTCGATCTCCTCTACTGGAATGCAGACAGCACCAACATGGCCGGGCCCATGTATGCCTGGTACCTGCGCAACATGTACCTGGAAAACAAGCTCAAGGACCCTGGTGCATTGACTATTTGCGGCGAGCAGGTGGACCTTGGCGCCATCGACGCACCGACGTTCATCTATGGCTCGCGCGAAGACCATATCGTTCCCTGGACTTCGGCATTTGCATCGATGCGCCTGCTGAACCCCAAGAAACCAGGGCGGAACCGTTTCGTGCTGGGCGCTTCGGGCCATATCGCCGGCGTCATCAACCCGCCGGTCAAAAAGAAGCGCAACTACTGGGTTAGCGATGCCGCTGTGACCGATGCCGATGCCTGGCTGGCGTCCGCCACCGAAAAGCCTGGCAGCTGGTGGAATGAGTGGGCGGACTTTCTTGCCGAACATGCGGGCAAAAAAATCAAGGCGCCTGCCGAATACGGTAATGACAAGTACGTGCCGCTCGAACCGGCACCCGGGCGTTACGTCAAGGCCAAGGCCTGAGCGTACGCGGCATCGTTTTGGATGCCTCGTCCCTGCGCCGCAACAATTGGCGTACAATTTTGTCATAATTGCGTAAATATTTGTTTTAACGCAATATAATGCGTAATTCCATGGCGCACTTTGGTGCGCCATTCTTTCATTTGCCTGACATGCGTTGCGGCGCAATACACTGGAAGTTCAATGACTAGCGGACCCAAGATTCCTGAGCGTTTGATCAAGAAGTATCCCAATCGTCGCTTGTATGACACGCAAACCAGCTCGTACATCACGTTAAGCGATGTCAAGCAGCTGGTGCTCGATAACGAAATTTTTGCCGTGATCGATGCCAAGACCAGTGAAGACCTGACCCGCAGCATCCTGCTGCAAATTATCCTCGAAGAAGAATCCAACGGTTCGCCGATGTTTTCCAGCCAGGCGCTGGCACAGATCATCCGCTACTACGGCCATGCCATGCAGGGGATGATGGGTTCTTACCTGGAAAAGAATATCCAGGCTTTCATCGAAATCCAGAACAAGCTGGCGGAAAGCTCCAAGGGTTTTTATGAAGGCAAGCCGTTTACGCCGGAGATGTGGACGCAGTTCATGAATGTCCAGGGACCGATGATGCAAGGCATCATGGGTAACTACATCGAACAGAGCAAGAACATGTTCATCCAGATGCAGGAACAGATGCAGAACCAGACCAAGAACATGTTTGGTGTATTTCCTTTCGTGCAACCCGGCGAAAAGGGAGATGGCGAGAACAAGTAGTCAGTCTGACCGGCCTGGCGCCGGTCACGGCGCAATTGACAGCGCACAAGAGGGTACAATAGCGGATTCGCTCTTGTCCCCTTTTTTTATGTCCAACGCATCTTCTCCTACGCCGAAAGTCGGCTTTGTTTCCCTTGGCTGTCCCAAGGCGCTGGTCGATTCCGAACAAATCCTGACGCAATTGCGCGCCGAAGGCTACGAAACCGCCAAGTCCTATGACGGCGCCGACATCGTGATCGTCAATACCTGCGGCTTCATCGATGCCGCCGTGCAGGAGTCGCTGGATGCCATCGGCGAAGCACTGCATGAAAACGGCAAGGTCATCGTCACCGGATGCCTTGGCGCCAAGAAGGATGCCGCCGGCGACGACATCATTCAGAAAGTGCATCCCAAGGTGCTGGCCGTCACCGGCCCGCATGCCCTTGGTGAAGTCATGAGCGCTGTGCACCTGCACCTGCCCAAACCGCACGACCCGTTCAGTGACCTGGTGCCGGCGCAGGGCGTGAAATTGACGCCCAAGCATTTCGCCTACCTGAAAATTTCCGAAGGCTGCAACCACCGCTGCAGCTTCTGCATCATCCCGTCGATGCGCGGCGACCTGGTGTCGCGGCCGATCGCCGACGTCATGCTCGAAGCGGAAAACCTGTTCAAGGCCGGCGTCAAGGAATTGCTGGTGATTTCGCAAGACACCAGCGCCTACGGCGTTGACGTCAAGTTCCGCATGGGCTTCTGGAACGGCAAGCCGGTCAAGACCCACATGACGCAGCTGGTCACCGCGCTTGGCGAACTGGCTGCGCAATATGGCGCCTGGGTGCGCCTGCACTACGTCTACCCGTACCCGCACGTCGACGACATCATTCCGCTCATGGCCGAAGGCCGCATCCTGCCGTACCTGGACGTGCCGCTGCAGCATGCCCATCCGGATGTATTGAAGCGCATGAAGCGTCCTGCCAGCGGCGAAAAAAATATCGAGCGTATCACCGCCTGGCGCAAGATGTGCCCGGACCTGACCATCCGCTCGACCTTCATCGCCGGCTTCCCCGGCGAGACCGAAGCCGAGTTCGAATACCTGCTGGATTTTCTGAAGGAAGCCGAAATCGATCGCCTCGGCTGCTTCGCCTATTCGCCCGTGGAAGGCGCCACCGCCAACCAGCTCGCCAACCCGGTGCCGGAAGAAGTGCGCGAGGAGCGGCGTGGCCGCGTCATGCTGCTGCAGGAAGAAATTTCCAAAAAACGCATGCAGGCCAAGGTCGGCAAGACCATGCGCGTGTTGATCGATGAAGTCGAGCCGACTGGCGGCGGCGTTGGCCGTTCGGCAGCCGACGCGCCGGAAATCGATGGCGTGGTGTACGTCAAGCGACCTTTCGAGCCGCAAAAGAAGCTGAAGGTCGGCGAGTTCGTCGAGGTGGAAATCACCGCCGCGGATGCGCATGACTTGTGGGCGGCAGCATAATCAATTCCCTGAACTCGCAGGAGGCGCATTGAGTACGCCAAAATCCCCGCAGACCACGCTGGTCCACAGCGACTACACGGCGCCCGGCGGTTTTGCCGCCTTTCCGACTGCGATTCACCACGCTTCCACCGTCCTGTTTTCCAGCGTGGCAGCGCTGCGTTCGCGCAGCTGGCAGGACAAGTCTGCCTATACCTACGGCTTGCACGGCACGCCGACCAGCTTCACCCTGGAAGCGCGGCTCGCCGAAATCGAGGATGGCAAGCATTGCGTGCTGGCGCCCAGCGGCCTGGCGGCGATTGCGCTGGTGGACTTTGCCTTGCTCAAGAGCGGCGACGATGTGCTCATTCCCGACAATGTCTATAGTCCCAGCCGCGAGTTGGGCAACTGGCTGGCGCGGGATTTCGGCATTGCCGTGCGCTATTACGATCCGCTCGCCGGCGCCGGCATTGCCGCGCTGATCCGCCCCAACACCCGGCTGGTCTGGGCCGAGGCGCCGGGATCAGTATCGATGGAAGTGCCCGATTTGCCGGCGATTTGCCGTGCCGCGCACGAAAAGGGCGTGCTGGTAGCGCTGGATAATACCTGGTCGGCGGGCGTTGCCTTGCGTGCCTTTGACCTCGGTGTCGATATCGTCATGCAGGCGCTGACCAAATACCAGTCGGGCGGCTCGGACGTGTTGATGGGTGCGCTCGTCACGCGCGATACGGCATTGCACCGCAAGCTGGAAGCAGCCCACATGCGCCTCGGCTTTGGTATCGGCATGGATGATGCCTACCTGGTGCTGCGCAGCTTGCCAACTCTCAAGCTGCGTTTCGCAGCGCATGACGAGGGGGCGCGCAAGGTGGCAGCCTGGCTGAAGGGACGCCCCGAGATCGCCCGCGTGCTGCATCCGGCACTGCCGGAATGCCCCGGGCACGAATACTGGCGACGCGATTTTTCCGGTGCCGGCGGATTGTTTTCAATCATATTCGATGCGCGTTACAGCGAAGAGCAAACCGACCGTTTTGTCGATAGCCTGAAACTTTTCAAGATCGGTTTCAGCTGGGGTGGCTCGAACAGTCTGGCAGTGCCTTATCGCATGCAGGCCATGCGCAGCAGCTGGCAAGATGCTGGCCAGCTGGTTCGGCTCAATATCGGGCTGGAAGACCCTGACGACCTGATTGCGGACCTCGAGCTCGCGCTGCGGATGTTGACGGGATAGATTCTGTCATTTCTGCCGTCATCCTTGAATTGAGAAAGCCGGCGCAAGCCGGCTTTCTCTTTTTTATTGTCCTGGATTTGTCGAATGTTTTTACAGTGAGCCGATTCGATGCTTTCGATTATTTCCCAACGGATTGATTTCAAAGAAGAAATTTAAAATGGCATGGATGTTGCTTTTGGTTAAGAATAATCAATTCAAGGAGGCGTCAACATGAAATTTAAGCAAATCGTCCAATCCATTTTCTTCGCTGCGCTGCTCGGCACTGCCGGCGCATCGTCTGCAAACACTGTTTATAACGGTACGGTTGCCGGTGCGGATGGAAGCTGGGGATTCGTCAATTTCGGCCATAGCGGTGGCGCACTGTCGATTGATGCATGGGCCAATGGCTTTACCGGTGGTTCGACCGGCTTTGGCATCGACGATATCTACCTGTCGCTGTTCGTCAATAACGGTTCGTCGCACAGTGCCTTTACCGGCGCTTTTGTCGGCGCAAATGATGACTCTTGGAATTTTTCCGATGGGTCGACCAGCGTCCTGGATTCCTTCCTGAGTTTCGCTAACCTGTCCGCCGGTTCCTACACGCTCGCAATCAGCCACTGCTGCACGAATTTCGACTACGTCCGCAATGACACGGTTTCCAGCGGTATCCATGGTCCGTACCGGGATTTCCGTCTGACCTTTTCCCAGGATGTCGCCATCGAGGGCGTGGTTCCGGAGCCGCAATCCTTGCTGCTGATGCTGACCGCACTGGCTGCGTTGGGCCTGGCGGTTCGCCGCAAGACCTGATTTCACGCCTGCAGCGCCGGGCCTTGCAATTGGCCAGGCTGCGCCAGGCTTGATTTCATGCGGAATAAAAAAACCCGAACGGGCAATCGCCTGGTTCGGGTTTTTTACTAGGTTTTTTACTACATGTTCGGGTAATTCGGCCCGCCGCCGCCCTCCGGGGTGACCCAGACGATGTTCTGGGTCGGGTCCTTGATGTCGCAGGTCTTGCAATGCACGCAGTTCTGCGCATTGATCTGCAGGCGGTCGGCGCCTTCTTCCGTCTTCACGAATTCATACACCCCGGCCGGGCAATAGCGCGACTCCGGCCCCGCATAGGTCGCCAGGTTCACCTGCACCGGCACGCTCGCATCCTTCAAGGTCAAATGCACCGGCTGGTCTTCGGCATGGTTGGTGTTGGAAATGAACACCGAGGACAAGCGGTCAAAGGTCAGCTTGCCATCCGGTTTCGGATACGCAATCGGCGTGAAATTGGCCGCAGGTTTCAGGCTTTCATGGTCGGCATGGGTATGGTGCAGCGTCCAGGGCGCCTTGCCTTTCAACAGCACCTGGTCGATCCCCACCAGCAGGGTGCCCATCACCAGCCCCTTGCCCATGGCCGGCTTGAAGTTGCGCGCCTTGTGCAATTCTTCATGCAGCCAGGATTGCTCGAAGGCCAAAGGATAGGCGCTCAGTTCATCGTGCTGGCGGCTGGCGCCCAGCGCCTCGAAGGCGGCGTCCGCGGCCAGCATGCCCGTCTTCATGGCCGCATGGCTTCCCTTGATGCGCGAGGCATTCAGGAAGCCCGCATCGCAGCCGATCAGCGCGCCACCGGGGAAGACCAGTTTCGGCAGCGATTGCAGGCCGCCGGCAGTAATGGCCCGGGCGCCATACGACAGGCGCTTGCCGCCTTCGAAGAAGCTGCGGATGGCGGGATGGGTTTTATAGCGCTGGAATTCCTCGAAGGGCGAGAGATACGGGTTTTCATACGCCAGACCCACCACGTAGCCCACCGCCACCTGGTTGTTTTCCAGGTGGTAGAGGAAGGAGCCGCCATAGGTGGCATTGTCCAGCGGCCAGCCGGCGGTATGGATGACCAGCCCCGGCTGGTGTTTGGCCGGGTCGATTTCCCACAATTCCTTGATGCCGATGCCATAGGTTTGCGGATCGCGCCCGGCATTCAGGTCATATTTGGCCATCAATTGCTTGCCCAGATGCCCTCGGGCGCCTTCGGCAAACAGGGTGTACTTCGCATGCAGTTCCATGCCCAGCTGGAAAGCCGCGGTAGGCTGGCCTTCGCGGTCCACGCCCATGTTGCCGGTGGCAACGCCCTTCACGGAACCATCATCGTTGTAGAGCACTTCGGCGGCGGGAAAGCCGGGGAAGATTTCCACGCCCAGTGCTTCGGCTTGCTGGCCCAGCCAGCGCACAACGTTGGCCAGCGAAATGACGTAATTGCCGTGGTTCTGGAAGCACCCCGGCAAGAGCCAGTTGGGGGTCTTGTAGGCCTTGGTTTCGGACAGGAAGAGGAAGCGGTCTTCGGTGACGGGCGTGGTGAGCGGTGCGCCGCGTTCCTGCCAGTCGGGGAAGAGTTCGGCGATTGCCACGGGGTCCATGACGGCGCCGGAGAGGATGTGGGCGCCGAGTTCGCCGCCTTTTTCCAGCACGCAGACCGAGACCTCATTGCCCTTGGCCGTGGCGAGCTGCTTCAGGCGGATGGCGGCTGCCAGGCCGGCGGGCCCGCCGCCGACGATCACCACATCGTATTCCATTGCTTCGCGCGGGCCATACTGTTCCAACAGGTCCTGGCTTGCCGATTGCGTCATTGCTTCTCCCACATAAATTAAAATTATTCAACGTCAGCGTGGATTGTCCGGGATTTTGCAGGAGAATGCCAGTTAGCGTGGATCTATATGCCGGCTTTCATGTAATGATAGCGTTTTTGCAGGCGATAATTCGCGAGACAAAGGCCAGGAGGGAATGTGGGCGTTGAAATGAATTTCGAGGGAAAGATCGCGCTCGTGACGGGCGCGTCGAGTGGTCTCGGCACGCGATTCGCCAAGATCCTGGCACGGGCCGGCGCGCAAGTGGTACTGGCTTCGCGGCGCGTCGAGCGCTTGAAGGAATTGCGCGCGGAAATTGAAGCCGATGGCGGCGCGGCGCATGTGGTGGCCCTGGATGTGACCGATTACGGCAGCATCAAGGCAGCCATCGCCCATGCCGAGACCGAAGCCGGGCCGATCGATATCCTGGTCAACAACTCCGGTGTGGCAAGCAGCCAGTTGCTCGCCGATGTGACGCCGGAAGAGTATGCCTTCGTGATGGATACCAACCAGCGCGGCGCCTTTTTCGTGGCGCAGGAAGTCGCCAGGCGCATGGTTGCCCGTGCCAAGGGCGATGCCCAACTCCAGCACCGCATCATCAACATTGCTTCCGTTGCCGCCTTGCGTGTCATTCCCCAAATCGGCATCTATGGCATGAGCAAGGCTGCCGTGGTCCACATGACCAAGGCCATGGCAGTCGAGTGGGGGCGCTATGGCATTAATGTGAATGCAATTTGTCCCGGCTATATCGGTACCGAGCTCAATGCTGATTTCCTTGCCGGCGAGGCTGGTCAAAAACTGGTTACCATGTTGCCGCGCAAGCGCGTCGGCGAGCCGGAATTTCTCGATGGCTTGCTGTTATTGCTTGCGTCCGAAGATTCGCAGTTTATCAATGGCGCCATCATCGCCGCTGACGACGGCATGAGCGTGCAATAGACGCACTGCCGAATGGAAGGCAATCAGGGCAAGCAAGAGGAAGCAGGGAAGTCATGGATAAAAAACTGGCGCACACCGTGCGCATGCCGATACGCTGGGGTGACATGGATGCCTTCGGCCATGTCAACAATACGGTGTTTTTCCGCTACATGGAACAGGCGCGTATCGAATGGATGGAGGTGCGCGGCATGGCGATGGACGGGCGCGGCGACGGGCCTGTCGTCGTCAATGCCCGGTGTACTTTCCTGCGTCAGCTCAAATATCCCGGCGAGGTGGAAGTGCGTACCTTTGTTGCCTCACCAGGGCGTTCCAGCTTCGAAACCATTGTCGAGATCTGCCGCACCGACCAGCCGGACGTTCTGGTTGCCGAAGGCGGGGCCAAGGTGGTCTGGGTGAATTACGCCGAGGAGAAATCGGTGCCCTTGCCGCAGTCCCTGCGTGAAATGCTGGAGACTTGAGTCCGGCGCTTCAGCCTGACATGCCCACCAGCCGGTGCACCAGTTCGCTGGAAGTGGCGGCGGAAAACTTGCGCATCAGCTTGGCGCGGTGCATTTCTACCGTGCGGGGGCTGAGGCCAATCTGGCGGGCGATCAGCTTGCTGGTCTTGCCTTCGACCAGCAGCGCCGCGATCTCCCGTTCGCGCGGGGTCAGTTCGGCGGTAACCGGCCGCTTGGCGCTCAAGTCCTGGAATGTCCAGATACCGGCGGCATGCGGGTCGTTGGGCACCAGCGAGCGGCCATTGACGTGGCACCAGAACAGTTCCTGATTGGCGCGTTTCATGATGCGTTCGTCCGAATAGCAGCCTTTGGCATTCAGGATGGGCGAAATGCGCGCACCCGTGCGTTCGAATTCGTCCGGGGTGGGGTAGAGCACCAGGAAGGATTTGCCGACCAGGTCGCCGCGAGAATAGCCGAACATCTGCGCCAGGGTGTCGTTGCAAGCCTGTATGATGCGATTCTGGCTGACGCACATGCCCACCGGGGAGCGCAAAAAAATGTTTTCGTAGTCGATCGCTGGCGTTATGCTCATGAAGCCGTCAAAAATGGTGGTATGCAGGGGATGAACATAAGGTATTTTTACGGTATTGTACAGTGCCGGTACGCATCTTATGCTGGCGTGCTCTGTACTGTAGCAGCAGTTCCACTTTTAAAAGAGAGAGACGAGGGGGAGTATGAAGAAAGTTTATCCTGATGCGGCCACCGCCCTGGCCGGTATCGTCAAGGATGGCCAGACCATCGCCGTTGGCGGTTTTGGACTGTGCGGCATTCCTGAGGCATTGATCGGCGCGCTGCGTGATTCGGGCGTAAAAGACCTGACTGCCATTTCCAACAATGCCGGTGTCGACGGTTTCGGCCTCGGCCAGTTGCTGACGACCCGCCAGATCAAGAAAATGATCTCGTCCTACGTCGGCGAAAACAAGGAATTCGAACGCCAGTACCTGTCCGGCGAACTCGAACTGGAATTCACGCCGCAAGGCACCCTGGCTGAAAAGCTGCGTGCCGGCGGCGCCGGTATTCCGGCTTTCTTTACCAAGACCGGCGTGGGCACCATCGTCGCCGATGGCAAGGAGATCCGCGAATTCGATGGCCAGCAATACGTCATGGAACGTGCGCTGGTGGCTGACGTCTCCCTGGTCAAGGCCTGGAAGGCCGACAAGGCCGGCAACCTGGTGTTCCGCAAGACTGCGCGCAACTTCAACCCGAACGTCGCCATGGCCGGCAAGGTCACCATCGTCGAAGTCGAGGAACTGGTCGAAGTCGGCGAGATCGATCCGGATCAGGTCCATACTCCCAGCGTGTTCGTGCACCGCATCGTGGTCAACGCCACGCCGGAAAAACGCATCGAACAACGCACCACGCGTGCAAAGTAACAGGGGAGAATAGACATGGCATGGACTCGTGATGAAATGGCCGCTCGCGCGGCGAAAGAATTGCAGGATGGTTTCTACGTCAACCTGGGCATCGGCTTGCCGACCCTGGTGGCCAACTATGTGCCGAACGACATGGAAGTCTGGCTGCAGTCGGAAAACGGCTTGCTGGGCATCGGCCCGTTTCCGACTGAAGATGAAATCGATCCCGACTTGATCAATGCCGGCAAGCAAACCGTCACCACGCTGAAAGGCTCGTCCTTCTTCAGCTCGGCAGACTCGTTTGCGATGATCCGCGGCGGCAAGATCAACATCGCCATCCTCGGTGCGATGCAGGTGTCGGAAACCGGCGACCTGGCCAACTGGATGATTCCAGGCAAAATGGTCAAGGGCATGGGCGGCGCGATGGACCTGGTGGCCGGTGTTGGCCGCGTGGTCGTGCTGATGGAACACGTTGCCAAGGGCAAGGATGGTTCTGTCTCCAAGAAGATCCTCAATAACTGCAACCTGCCTCTGACCGGCGTGAAGGTGGTCAACCGCATCATTACCGACCTCGGCGTGATCGATGTGACGCCGAACGGCCTGAAGCTGATCGAATTGGCGCCTGGCGTGACCAAGGAAGAAGTGCAGGAAAACACTGAAGCCACGCTGGACACGAGCGCAGTGGCCTAAGCCGCGATCGCTCCAATGAAAACGGCGCCTGCAAGCAGGCGCCGTTTTTTATTCCCCGAACCACTTTCAGGTCATGCGGATCGCACACGCGGCCTGGTTATAGCCAACGCCCGAACCGATCATGACCACCAGGTCGCCCGACTTGACCTTGCCCAGGCTGATGGCATCGTCCAGCGCCATCGGGATGCAGGCCGAGCCCGTGTAGCCCCACTTATCCATGATCATGTGGCACTTTTCAATGGGTACGCCGCAGTTCTTCGCGGCCAGTTCGATGGTCGGCTTGCGCACTTGTGTAAAGATGAGCTGGTCGACGTCGTCGGGGGTGAAATTGTTTTCCTTTGCCAGACGGTGAAACAGCTTGGGCCAGCCGATGTCGTTGATCTCCGGCGGGTAGCGTTTGACCAGGCGCACCTGGGTGCGGCCGTCCTTGAGCGCCTGTTCACTGGCTGGCTCAGCCGTGCCGCCGGCAAAGATGCCCCACGATTGCGCAAACTCACCATCGGCCTGCATGGCCGCGCCGATGAAGCCCTGCTTGTCGCCTGCCTCGACGACAGCCGCGCCGGCGCCGTCACCGTAAAAGAAAATGGTGGGATCGTTTGGATCCGCCAGCCGGTGCATCATGTAGGCGCCGATGACCAGGATGGTCTTGATGCCGGCATTCGTCGCGATCAGGCCGGCGGCAATCGCCAGCGCGGTCGGAAAAGATGCGCAGGCGCAGCCGACATCGAAGGTGCCGGCGTTCTTCGTGCCCAGCTTGTGCTGCACCACCACCGAGGTGGCCGGCGTAATGTAGTCGGGCGAATCGGTGCCGACGATGAGCAGGTCGACCTCTTCCGGCTTGCGGCCGGCACGCTTGAGCGCTTCGCGCCCGGCTGCCGCGGCCAGGTCGGATGTCGCCCAGTCGTCCGGGGCGTAAAAACGCTGCTTGATGCCGGTACTGTCGGTGAACTTGCCGATTACGTCGGGATTGCCCAGTGCAGTGAAGCGCGCATTGAGTTCTTCATTGGTGACCTTATGCTCTGGCAGGTAATGCGCTGTCGAAATGATGTTGGCGATGCGCGGCATCCCGGTCTCCTTCAAGTTTTTGTGAAGAAATAATGACACACAAGGTTATTGACCACAAGTAGCGGTTTGTCCGATGCCTAGCGCGTGCGGGCGCGTTTGGCTGCGCGTCCGGACCAGCTGGCGCGCTTGACCTTGGTGGTCGGCTCCATGCTGGTTTGCGGCACGTAGCGCAGGTGGTCGCCCGGGCATTGGTAGGCAAGCTCGGCGGCCTTGGGATCTTCATTGGCGATCCACACGGTCTGGTCGCCTTGCCAGGTGCCGCTTTCGACCTGCTGGATGAATTCCGCGAAAATGCGCGCGCAAAGTTCGGGAACTTCGAGGGTGAATGCATGCGACATTTTGGGCACAATCAGCATGCGTGAACTGGCCGTGTTGGCGCGGATGACGTCATGCAGGTGGCGTGGGGTCAGGGCATCGTATTCGCCGTTCAGCACCAGGGTCGGGACGGTAATTTTCGCCAGCTCCGGCGTGATCGACGAGAATTTCGCCAGCGATTCCATCAAATTCTGGATGCCGTGCAGCTCGTTGCCGCTACTGCCGACGCGCTTGACGATGGCGAGCAGGTCGCGGTTTTTCGTCAGCCACTCGTTGGTGAAGTTCAGCGGCATCAGCAAGTCGAGATAGAACTCGAAGCCCACCCGCGCCATGCTGATGTAGAGATTGGCTGCGTGGCAAGTCAGCACCGGGTCGAGTTCGGAAAAAGTCGATATCGGCAAGAGCCCCTTGAGAGCATCAGGGAACATCATGGCGTAGCGCAGCACCACCACGCCGCCAAACGAAATGCCCATCACATAGGCTTGCTCGATGCCGAGATGATCGTGCAGCGCCTTGAGCATGATGGCATGGTCGTCGAAATCCACGCCGAGGATGGGTTTGCTGGAAAAGCCCTGGCCCAGCATGTCATAGGACAGCACGCGCACGCCTTTTGCCGGCAGCATCTTGAAATAGGGCGCCCAATGCGAGGTGCGCATGGACAAGCCGTTTACGAGGGTTAAGACGGGATCGCCTTCATTGCCAATCAGGTCGTAGTAAATCTCGGAATTCTTGTAACGGAAAACGGGCATGGTGGTGTCCTGGGATGCTGCGCGGTTTTGGCGCCTGGGGCGGATCGGGTGGAAAAAGCCTTACGCTGCAGGGATTTCGGTGATCTCGGCAAGCAGGCGCAGGAACAGCTTTTCAACGATCTGGCGCTGGGACTCGATGATGTTTTCCTTTTCTTCCATGGGCAGGTCGATGGCCATGTCTTTGAGCAGGCGGATCTGGGTCTGGATCTGGCGACCGTTTTCTTCCTCGATTTCCTTCAGCGTCGAAAAGAATGGCGTGTTCAGGTTGGTCTGCACCGACAGCAGGGGCAGGATGCGAATCACCGAGAGGAAGGCGTGCGACAGCGCCAGGTATTCGTAAAAATTGCGGTCCACCTTCAGCATGCCGCCCATGAAGCGCGCCGCACTGGTCTCTTGCCACAAGGCGAGGTTCAGCTGCGTGGCGGCGAGGAAGACCATCGGGTTGCTGCTCCAGGCCGTGGACTTGCCTAGCAGCGTGGTCAACTCGACTTCCTTGAAACACTGGCTGTGCAGGAACTTGTAGGGAACCCATTCCATTGGCTGAAATTCGACCCGCGCCAGGATGGTGGCATTGATGCTCTTGACGCCTTGCAGGAACAGGCAGAGACGGGTCTGTGCATCGGGGCTGAGCTCTTGCTGTTGCTTGAAATATTCCATCGCGCGTTGGCGAATCTCGATGGATCGGTCAGCCATGGGGTCTCCGGTAGGGTGGTGAAGCTGGGTTGGTTCGGTCCGGCAGGAAGAGCCTGTCCGGTGCAGCAGTGCACTTGTTAATAGTTTACTTGAATCATTGATGTTTTTCCATGCGCTTAGACTCTCCGGTCAGGCAGTTTACCGATCATTTTTAACATTTTCCAAGAGGAAAAAAGTGATATAAAGAAACTTATTTAAAAATAGTTACATTCCATCAGTGGAGGAGCATTTGAGGCAGCATCAATTTTCAAGCATGGGTCCTGCGGGTTTTCATCGGCTGGCTTATACCGAATGGGGCGATCCGGCCAATCGCGACGTGATTGTCTGCGCGCATGGATTGACCTTGAACAGCCGTTACTTCGACTGGTTTGCCAAGGCTTGCGAAGACCATTACCGCGTGATTTGTCCGGATACCGTCGGGCGGGGCAGCAGCGAATGGGTGGATCCGCAGCATTACTGGTTCCCCCAATACATGACCGACGCTGCAGCATTGCTGGCGCGCATAGGCAATGACAAGGTGAACTGGATCGGCACGTCGATGGGGGGCTTGCTCGGTATTTTTCTTGCTACGCAAAAAAATCATCCCATCAAGCGCCTGGTCTTGAACGATGTCGGCCCCTTTATCACCAGGGAGGGCATGAGATTCATCGCCGAGTATATCGGCAGGGATGAGCGCTTCCGCAACCATGCCGAGGTCGAGGCGCATTTGCGCGTGCTGTATCCCAAGTTTGGTGATCTGACGGACGAGCAGTGGCGTCACCTGGCGCGCATCGGGTCGCGGATCACGGAGGAGGGCGACTTGCGGCTGGCCTACGATCCGCGCATCCGTGAAAGCTTCCGCGAGATCAACGACGATTTCCAGGCATGGGACCTGTGGGAAAAGATCGATATTCCGGTACTGATATTGCGCGGTTCCGAGTCTGGGATCCTGACCCAGGAAACGCTGGAAGAGATGCTGCGCCGTAATCCACGGGCGCGCGCCCATGTGTTCGAGGGCATCGGCCACGCGCCGCCGCTCATGGCGGGTGACCAGATCAATATCGTGCTGGATTTTCTGGCAGAAGGCTGAACGATTGCGATGGCGTAAACGAAAAAATCGCGCGGGGTGCCGCGCGATTTTTTTGTGAAGCGCCGTAGCGCTTGCAGGCAAGCTTACTGCGCGACCCAACCGCCGTCGACGTTCAGGGACATGCCGCGCATCTGGCTGGCAGCGTCGCTGCACAGGTAGACGGCCAGGCTGCCCAACTGGTCCGGGGTGACGAACTCGCCGGACGGCTGCTTTTCCTGCAGCAGCTGGCGCTTGGCTTCATCGTTGGAGATCTTGCCGGCTTCGGCGCGTGCGTCCACCTGTTTTTGTACCAGCGGGGTCAGCACCCAGCCCGGGCAGATGGCGTTGGCGGTGACGCCGGATTGTGCATTTTCCAGGGCAGTGACCTTGGTCAGGCCGATAATGCCGTGCTTGGCTGCGACATAGGCGGATTTTTGCGCGGAACCAACCAGGCCGTGTACCGAGGCAATGTTGATGATGCGGCCCCAGTTTTTCGCTTTCATGGCCGGCAAGGCCAGGCGCGTGGTATGGAAAGCGGAATTCAGGTTAATGGCGATGATGGCATCCCACTTCTCGACCGGAAAATCTTCAATGTTGCTCACGTGCTGGATGCCGGCATTGTTGACCAGCACATCAACGGCGCCGAACTTGTCGGCAGCGAACTTCATCAAAGCTTCAATCTCGGCAGCTTTGGACATGTCGGCATTGTGATAGGCAGTTTGTACGCCGAATTCTTGCGCAACGGCTTGTTGCAAGGCTTCGATTTCCTTCAGGTCGCCAAAGCCATTGAATACGATATTGGCGCCCGCTGCGGCCAGTGAGCGGGCAATGCCCAGACCGATGCCCGATGTCGAGCCGGTAACGAGGGCGGTTTTACCTTGAAGCGTCTTGCCTTGCATGATGTCCTCTTCCAATGTGTCTTATATAAAATAAATTATTACCGCTCGGTGACGGAGCTAGGATTTTAATCTTATCCGGCAGTAAAATGTTGATTGATATCCATATTATTGACAGATTAACCAGAGATGACCCAGCCTCAGATTAAAAGCGTTCAGTGTTTGTCCCCAGTCGGACTGCATAACATGGTTTACAAGGAATGGGGCGATCCCAAAAATCCGAAAGTGCTGGTGTGCGTGCACGGCGTGACCCGTGTGTCTGATGATTTTGACAATCTTGCGGCAGCTTTGTGCGATGAATACCGCGTCGTGTGTCCGGACATTGTCGGGCGCGGGCGTTCCGACTGGCTGCGCGATCCGATGCACTATGTCATTTCACAATATCTGAGCGACATGGTTACCCTGCTGGCGCGGCTCGATGTCGAGACGGTGGACTGGGTCGGCACATCGATGGGCGGCTTGATCGCCATCCCCTTTGCCGCAATGCCCGGCAATCCGATTCGCAAACTGGTGCTGAACGATGTGGGGCCGGCGCTGGACATGACCTCGCTCGTCACGATCGCCGACTATATCGGCCATGATTTGCGCTGGCCAACCTACGATGACGCCGAAACGTATGTGCGCGCCATTTCCGTTCCTTTCGGCCCGCATACCGATGACGAGTGGCAGCGGCTCGCCAAAAGCGTCTTGCGCCAACTTGAAGATGGTCAATGGACGCGCCATTATGATCTGAGGCTTGCAAAGCCTTTCCGCCATGCTTATTTTGATGACGTCATCGGCTCGGAATCGACTTTGTGGCAGCAATACGATGCAATCACTTGTCCGACCTTGCTGTTGCGCGGCGCCCAGTCCGGCCTGCTGATGGCCAAGACAGCACAGGACATGGCGCAACGTGGGCCGCGCGCCAGAGTGGTGGAGCTCGAGGGTGTCGGCCATGCGCCGACCTTGATGCATGAAGACCAGATCGCGATTGTGAAAGACTTTTTGCTGGATTGATAGTCTGAACCTCAGGCGACATGCTGCCGCCTGAACCGACTATGCCTCACCTGTCTCTGTAACGGCTTTTAACGTCATGCTTATTCAACGCTTCCATCCTGGCAAAACCCTGTCCGAGATGGCAATACACAATGGCACGCTCTATCTGGCAGGGCAGGTGGCTGAAGATGTCACCCGAGATATTGCCGGCCAGACCCGTGAAGTGCTGGGGCATATCGACCGCTTGCTGGCCGAGGGTGGCAGCGACAAGGCGCACATCCTGATGTGCCAGATTTATCTGTCCGACCTGGCCAATTTCGATGGCATGAATGCAGCATGGAACGCGTGGGTCGCGCCGGGCAATGCGCCGCCGCGCGCCACTGTAGAGGCCCGGCTTGCCCGGCCGGAATGGCTGGTCGAGATGGTTGTCACCGCAGCACAAAAATAATGATCTTATGGTTTCCGTAACCGCCGCCGAACATTCCAGCCACGATTTGCTGGTGGCTGGCCTGAATGCCGCCGATGCTGCGCGCGTTGGCGCAGCGCTGGACTTCATTCAACCGCTTTATGCAGGCAAGAATGTCATCAAGGGCCAGGATGCCTACGCCTATGCCGTGACAGTGGCGAGCATCGTTGCGCACCTGGAAACCGATGCCGACACGCGCATGGCGGCGCTGCTGTTCGAGGTGCCGATGCTGGCGCCGGCCCAGGAAGCAATGCTAGAAGAGCGTTTCGGCAAGGAGGTTGTCGACCTGGTCGCCGGCATCCGCCAGTTGATGCGATTGCATGAAACCACGTTCGACCAGCACGAACCGGAACAGGGCAAGAATAAGAGCGCCCAGCAAAGGGCTGCGCTGCAGCTGGAAACCCTGCGCAAGATGCTGCTGGCGATGGCGACCGACATGCGCGCCGTCCTGGTGCGCCTGGCGTCTCGCGTGGCGACCCTGCGTTATTTCGCCGACCTGAAACTCGACAACGACCGCACCCGCGATTATGGCCGCACCACGCTGGACCTGTATGCGCCATTGGCCAACCGCCTCGGCGTGTGGCAGCTGAAGTGGGAACTGGAAGACTTGTCGTTCCGTTTCATCGAGCCGGAAACCTACAAGCGCATCGCCAGGATGCTGGAAGAAAAACGGCTCGGCCGCGAAGCTTTTGTCGCCGATGCGATTGCGCGCCTGCAGTCGGAGATGGCTGCCGCCGGGATTAGCGCAGAGGTCTCCGGCCGGCCCAAGCATATCTTCAGCATCTGGAACAAGATGAAGGGCAAGTCGATCGACTTTTCCGAGCTGTACGACGTGCGCGCCTTCCGCGTGATCGTCGACGATATCAAGACCTGCTACACGGTGCTGGGCATCGTGCACCACATCTGGACGCCGATTCCACACGAGTTCGACGACTACATCGCGCGTCCCAAGGGCAATGGCTACCAGTCGCTGCACACCGTGGTGACGGCGGACGACGGACGTGCCCTTGAAGTGCAGATCCGCACCCGTGAAATGCACCATTTCGCCGAATACGGCGTGGCGGCGCACTGGCGCTACAAGGAATCGGGCGGTTCGAATTTCGCCGCTAAAAAATATGACGAGAAGATCGCTTGGCTGCGCCAGCTGCTGGCCTGGAAGAGCGAAATCACCGATGCCGTAGTGGGGCAGGAAGAGGGCCGGCGCGAATGGGTGGAAAAGCTCAAGTCAGCCACGCTGGACGACCGCATCTACTTGATGACGCCGCAGGCGCGCGTGATCGAATTGCCCGCAGGCGGCACGCCCATCGACTTTGCCTACCACTTGCACAGCGATATCGGCCATCGCTGCCGCGGCGCGCGCGTCGACGGCGCCATGGTGCCGTTGAATACGCCGCTGAAAAACGGCCAGACGGTGGAAATCATCACTGCCAAGGGCAGCAGCGCCGCCTCGGCCGGTCCTTCGCGTGACTGGCTCAGCGCCGGCTATGCCGCCAGCCCGCGCACCCGCGCCAAGGTGCGCGCCTGGTTCAATGCACTCGACCAGCAGGCCACCCTCGCAACTGGGCGTGGCCTGATCGAAAAAACCTTGCAGCGCGAAGGCAAGACCGCGGTCAACCTGGAAGAATTGGCGCACAAGCTGGGGTTTCCGCGGCCGGACGATTTGTTTCTTTCGGTGGGCAAGGATGAATTCAGCCTGCGCACCGTGGAAAACGCATTGCATGAAGGCGATGCGGCAAAGCAGCCGCCGGCCAACCCGGATGCGGCAGTCGTGCCGCGCAAGAGCCGCGCATCCAGCGTGACCCAGGGCGCCAAGTCGGGCGTGCTGGTGGTCGGCACCGAGGGCTTGATGACGCAGCTGGCCAAATGCTGCAAGCCGGCGCCGCCGGACGAGATCGTTGGGTTCATCACGCGCGGCAAGGGCGTTTCGATCCATCGCACCAATTGCAAGAACTTTGCCGAGATGTGGGTGCATGCGCCGGAACGCGTGATCCAGACGACCTGGGGCACAGCCGGCAAGGAAACGGTCTATCCGATCGATATTTTCATCATCGCCCAGGATCGCCAGGGTCTGCTGCGCGACATCTCTGAAATCCTCATGCGCGAGAAGATCAATGTTATTGGTGTCAGCACGCAAAGCGTGAAAGGGCAGGCACGCATGGCCTTTACGGCGGAGATCGGCTCGACCGAACAGCTCGCCAAGGCGCTGGCGATCATCCGCGAGGTGCGCGGCGTGATCGATGCGCGCCGCAAATAGCCTGTCAAAAGACAGACAAGCGCCATGCCGAAATTTGCCGCCAACCTCAGCCTGATGTACAACGAGCATGCCTTCCTCGAACGGTTTTCGGCGGCGGCGGCGGATGGCTTCGCGGGCGTGGAATTTCTGTTTCCGTATGATTTCGCCGCCTTGGAAATCCGTGCGCGGCTCGACGGAGCCAGCTTGACCCAGGTCCTGTTCAATGCGCCGCCAGGCGACTGGGGTGCGGGCGAGCGCGGTATAGCGGCCTTGCCTGAGAGGGAAGAAGAGTTTCGCCGCGGCTTTGATCAGGCATTGGAATATGCCGCCGTGCTGGGCAATCGGCATCTGCATGTGATGGCGGGCCTGCTGCAATCGGGGCAGGACAGGGCGCGCCAGCACGAAGTGTATCTTGCCAATCTGGCGCATGCGGCCCGCGAGGCAGCGTCGGCAGGCATCACCGTGCTGATCGAGCCGATCAATCCGCGCGACATGCCGGGATATTTTCTGAACCGGCAAGCCGAGGCGCATGCGATCTGCCGGGAAGTCGGCGCGGCCAACCTGATGGTGCAATGCGACCTGTACCATTGTCAGATCGTCGAAGGGGACCTGGCAACCACGCTGCGGCGGGATCTGGCGGGCATCGGCCATATCCAGATTGCCGGTGTGCCGCAGCGGCATGAGCCGGATCTGGGCGAGATCAATTATCCCTACCTGTTCGATTTGATGGATGCGCTCGGATATGCGGGCTGGGTGGGATGCGAATACCGGCCGCGTGCCGGCACTTCGGAAGGTTTGGCTTGGTTGCAGGCATGGCGTGAACGGCAAACTATCAATTTGCAGCCGGGACTAGCCTAAATGCAAAAATGCCCTTATAATTTCGTTTCTTTAGGCGCGTAGCTCAGCTGGTTAGAGCACTACCTTGACATGGTAGGGGTCGTTGGTTCGAGTCCAATCGTGCCTACCAACGAATCAAAAACAAAAATAATACGCATCAATACTAAAAGCCAACTCAACGAGTTGGCTTTTTTCTTTTCCCGTCCGCTAAAAAAATCAAATATCCAGGATCGCGCGCAAAAGTGTTGTTCAGGCATGCTGGCCTCGAATGTCCTGTAACGTTTTAACGATGATTTACATTGCCGCAAGTAATTTGTTTGCTATCTCGAAACAAATTATTTAACATCATCAAGAATAAACACTGTCCAGAACAGGGTTTTAGCACCTGTGAATCCGGCATATTTCTTGCTGGAAATTTTCAAAGGCAAGCGCCTTTCAATTTTCCGCTCCTAAACCGTATTAGTGACATCGCCGTCTACCGTCAGAGCCAGCACAACAATAATGAAATTTCCCTATTCCCGCCTGATTCTCGGTGCAATGCTTTCGGCTGCGACCATGGCCCATGCCGCCGTGGAAGCTGATAATCCCATTGGCCGGTTCGAAATTACCCGCTTCGAGGTGGAAGGCAATACCTTGCTCAAGCCGGAAGCAATGCAAACTCTACTGGCGCCGTTCGCCGGCAAGGCACGCGATTTCGGTTATGTCCAGCGCGCCCTGGAGGCACTGGAAGCGGCTTATCACAAGCGTGGCTTCAAACTGGTACAGGTGGTGCTGCCGGAACAGGAGCTGAACCAGGGCGTGGTGCGCCTGCGGGTGGTGGAAACCCGGGTCGGTGCAGTGAAGGTGCAAGGCAACCGCTTTGTCGATACCGCCAATGTGCGGCGCAGCCTGCCGAACTTGCGTGAGGGTGAAGTGCCCGCCCTGGACGATATTTCCGCCAGCCTGCGCATGGCCAATGAAAATCCGGCCAAGAAAACCACCCTGAACCTGCAGAGCGGCGAACGCGAAGGGGTGGTCGATGCAGTACTGAAGGTCGAGGATGAGAAGCCCTGGACCATCGGCGTCAACCTCGACAATAGCGGACAGGCAGCGACCGGCAAGCACAATATCGGGGTGCTGTTCCAGCATGCGAACGTCGGCGGCCTCGACCACGTCCTGAGCCTGCAATACCAGACCACGGTGGAGGAACCAAGTCGCGTTGGCGTCTATGGCATTGGTTACCACATCCCGCTGTATGCACTGGGTGATTCCGTCGATGTGTTCGGCAGCTATTCGGATGTCGATTCAGGCACCGTTGCCGCTGGACTGGTCAACCTCAATATCAGCGGCCGCGGCACCGTGCTGGGCGCGCGCTATAACCAGACCCTGGTGCGGCGTGGCGAATACGACAGCAAGCTGATCTATGGCATCGACTACAAGGCTTACCAGAGCGATGTGCAAATTCCGGGCGTGGCTCTGCAGCTCGGCAATGATGTCACGGTGCGTCCGCTTAGCTTGACCTACACCGGCAACTGGGTGCCGGGCGCCAGCGCGCTTAATTACTATGTGAGCGCGATCCACAATTTGCCGGGCGGTGAAAACGGCAGCAATGCCGACTTTGCCCAGGCGCGAGTCGGCGCACCCGCTTCCTACAAGCTGCTGCGCTTTGGCGCGGGCTTGAGCCATGCCTTTGCTACTGACTGGCAGGCGCGCCTGACGATCAATGGCCAGTACACGCCCGATGCGCTGGTGCCGGGGGAGCAGTTCGGCGCCGGTGGCGCATCTTCCGTGCGCGGTTATCGTGAGCGCGAGGTTTCCAACGATTCGGGATTTTTTGCCAGCGCGGAAGTGTACACACCTAACCTGTGCGGCAGCTTCTCCTGGGATGGCGCCCAATGCCGGGTGCTCGGATTCATCGATGGCGCCGGGCTCAGGCGCAACAAGCCCCTGCCGGGCGAGCGGGCGCGCAATGCCATCAGCAGCGCTGGTGTCGGCCTGCGTGTTTCGCTTCAAAAACAGTTGGCCGTGCAGCTCGATGTCGCTCATGCCATGGCGAGCGCCGGCAATACCTCCGCAGGAGACGATCGCCTGCATTTCAAGTTGAACTGGTCGTACTAGGATGCTCGGGTCGTAACAAGGACATATGAATATGAAGAAGAATGCCGAATTGCGCCGCAAGCTGTTGCCGCTGTTGATTGCTGGCTGCTTTGGGGCCGGGCAGGCGCTGGCCAATCCATTCGGGGCGCAGGTCGTCAATGGCCAGGTCTCGATTGCCGGCCAGGGCAACGTCCTGACCGTGACCAATTCGCCAGGCGCCATCATCAACTGGCAGAGTTTTTCCATCGGCGCCGGCGAGCTGACCAAATTCGTGCAGCAAGGCGCGTCCAGCACGGTACTGAACCGCATCGTCGGCCAGGACCCGAGCCAGATTCTCGGCGCGCTGCAGTCGAATGGCCGGGTGCTGCTGATTAATCCCAACGGCATCCTCTTCGGCCAGGGGGCGCAAGTCAATGTGGGCGGGCTGGTCGCGTCCACGCTCAATATCAGTAACGAGGATTTTCTTGCCGGCCGCATGAAATTCCAGGCGGGCGACAAGGCAGGCAACCTGCAAAACCAGGGCAGCATTACCAGTGCCAGCGGCGGGCAGATTTACCTGATTGCGCCGAATGTCGAGAACAGCGGCATCCTGACCTCGCCCAAGGGCGAGGTGGTGCTGGCAGCCGGCCGCAGCGTGCATCTTGTCGATAGCGCCAATCCTGACTTGCATGTTGTCGTGAGCGCACCGGACAACCAGGCGATCAATCTCGGACAAGTCGTGGCGGAAAGCGGCAACGTCGGCATTTACGGCGCGCTGGTCAAGCAGCGCGGACTCGTCAGCGCCAATAGCGCAGTGGTCGGCGAGAATGGCAAGATCGTATTCAAGGCCAGCAAGGATGCCTTGCTGGAAGCGGGCAGCCAGACGACCGCGACCGGTGCCGGCACTGGCGGCACGATCCATGTGTTGGGCGAGCGGGTCGGTCTGACTGGCAATGCCAGGGTCGATGCCAGCGGCCAGGCTGGTGGCGGTACCGTGCTGGTGGGCGGCGATTACCAGGGCAAGAATGCTGCGGTCACAAATGCGAAGCAAACCATTCTTGGCAGGGATGCAGAGATCCGGGCGGATGCAGGCACGCAGGGCAATGGCGGCAAGGTAATCGTATGGTCAGACGAACTGACGCGGGCGTATGGCACGATTTCCGCCAAAGGTGGCGTGCAGGGCGGCGACGGCGGCTTTGTCGAAGTGTCTGGCAAACAGCGGCTGAACTTCGATGCGACGGTGGATATAAGTGCTCCGAAAGGAAAAGCCGGCTCGCTGTTGCTTGATCCGAGGGATATCATCGTGCAGGGCGGTACTACTGGGGCATCCGGTGACTCCGCACTGATCAATGATAATTTTGTCGACAGTGCCGATGCCGATGCGGTTACCGATATCACCATTTCGGAGGGCAAGCTCGAAAGCCTGGTAGGGAATATTACCCTGCAGGCGAGCCAGGACGTCAAGTTCGAGACATTTTCGGACGGCAATCTGTACCTCAGTAATGTCACCAATGGCAGCACTTTCTCGATCCTGGCAGGACGGGATATTATTTCCCAGGATCCCGTCACCAATGACGCGATTTCCACTGCCGGCGGGGCGATCAATTTTACTGCTTCGACTGGCCAGATCAATCTGGGTGGCAGCCTCAACAGCAATGGCGGCCAGATCACGCTGAATGCGGGCACTACCCTGGCTGTCGGCGCCATCAGTTCCACCGATGGTGCTTCCGCCGGCAACATCACCCTGACGTCTGGCGGCCCGATGATGCTGGGTCGTATCGGCGGGATTAATGCGAACGCATCTGCACCGGGCGATGTCCGCCTCACGTCCGGCGGCGCAATCTCCATTTTGAATGACAACAACATCAGGGCCAATCGCTTGAAAGTGATTGCCGCAGGAGGCATCGACGATGGCACTGGCGGCCATGCCTATACGGATGTCAGCAGCCTCAATGCCTACAACTCCGGTTCGGGCGATATTTTTCTATATAACCTCAAGGGCCTGGCGATCGATGACATCGACTCGACTGGCTATGGCATCAAGCAGGAACTGGGCGGGCAAAACATTCATGTGCTGGCAAATGGCAATGTCACCATCAATGCGCCAGTTTCAACGGATAACGGCACCCTGACCGTGTACGGCGAAGGTGCGGTGAGCAACTTGACCAGCCTGACTTCCTCCGGCGATCTCAACATCATTGCCAACAGCGGCAACATCCTGAATTCGAGCAGCGGCACTATTACAGCGACCAATGGGTCGGCGCAACTGACCGCCGTGTCGGGATTCCTCCAGAACCTGGGCAACGTAACGGCGACCAATGGCGTTATCTCTTTTAGCGCCGCCCTGGGCATCGATCATTACGGCACGGCCTCCAGTATCGGCGGCGGGCTAGTCATGATGCACGTGACTAATGCCGAAGCAATGTTGTATACCGATGCCGCGTCGCAGATCGTCAATGTTGCGGGATCCACGGTCCTGACTGCGGACAAGATGGACTTGAACGGGACGATCAATTCCAGCGGCGGCCATGCCGTGCTGGCACCAGCATCGTCGATCGCGATTGATGTTGGCACCGTCAGTACCAACAATACGACATTTACACTGGAACTGTCGAATGGCGAGCTGAACCGCATTACCGCTGACAAGCTGATCATTGGCGATAACACGACGAGTGGACCGATTACGATCAAGTCATTCGTGGGCGGCGGAGCGGGAGGCGCACTGCAAAACATCTCCACCCTCCTGTCGCTCAGTTCCGCCGGTGCGATTACCCAGGATGCAAATGCGCTCATCGGCGGACCAGCGATCGAAGCCATAGGCAGTTCAGTCACCCTGATGGAAGCCAATCCTACTGGGGTCGTTTCCGGGGCGGCCACCGCAGGCGATTTCCAGTATCGCTCGGTGAATCAGATCACGCTGAGCTATGGCGCCCTCGGTACCGGCATTACCGTCCCTTTTTCTAATGCGATTCGACTTGAGTCGGATACCGGCATCAATCAATGGTTCGGCGGCCCCGTGATCGGCGGCCATCTGGTCGTGAAAACACCCGGCCCGGTATATCTGGATGACCCGGCGAACAATGTCTCCAAGATTTCTGCCGACCTGTATGTCGGCGGGACCGGCACGGGAAGTTTTGCTATGCGCAACTCCGGCAATGTGGCGGTGGAGAGTTCAACGTATGGCATCAACGGCATCACCACCAACAACACGGATGTGGAAATTTCGGTGCCGTCGTTGAGCTTTACCATCACGGAAAACCAGCCGATCACCACTGGCGCCGGCGTGAAAACCTTGCGTTATGATGGCCTGTTGGGTGGCGTCAGTACCACCACTTCGACTACGAGCACCAGTACCACGAGCACATCGAGTACCAGTACTTCAAGCACGAGCACGTCGAGTACGAGTACTACGAGCACCAGCACATCCAGCATCGGCTCGACCACGACGACTGGCGTCAGCACGACCACGACCGCCGGCGGGACGACGAGCACCATCGCCATGGCAACCACGACCACGACCACCGGCGGGACGACGACAACAACCCTGCCGCAGTCGGATCTCAGCGAGATTGTCGTTGAAAAATCAACCAACATTATCGTGAGTGGCGGCTCAGCGGTTGCGCCGGATTCCGGCAAGACGACGCAGGAAAAAGAGCAAAAAACATCGCGCAGCAATGACGTGATTGTCAGAGAAAACCAGAGTGGAGCAAGTAAAGATGAAGTCCCGCAAAAACTGTTCTGCAATTAATTTCTGCTTCGCGCTGTCGTTGCTGCTATGGGGCTTGCATGCCCATGCCGCGCAGGTGGCCGGTACTGTCATGGACCTGAATGGTCCGCTGCTGGCCAAAAAGGCCAATGGCACGGTCAGGGTGCTGGCACAAAAGTCACTGGTCGAGGAAGGTGATTTTCTGGTCACGGAAAAGGACACTTATGCGCGCATCAGGTTTCTCGACAATAGCGAAGTGACCTTGAAGCCGGAAACGCAATTCAAGATCGAACGCTTTGCCTATGAACAGGACAAGCCACAAAACGACAATGCCTTCTTCAGCCTGCTCAAGGGCGGCTTGCGTGCGGTCTCGGGTACGGTGGGCAAGCGCAGCCGCGAGCGCACCGGACTGAATACGCCGGCTGCGACCATCGGCATCCGGGGCACGATCTACGTGGTGGAATACATTGCACCCGGCGAGGCGGATGTCGCTGCCTGGGGACGCTCCCTGGTTGCTGCTGCCAGCACGGGTTTGCATGCTTACGGGCCCGCGGGTAATGGCGGTGCAACCATGACCGACGCAACGACAGGCAATGTCGTGCCTGAAATATTGCCGGCACGGCTGGCGCTTGATACCTTGCTTGCGCAGGGGGTAACGTCGCCAGTCCCTGGTGCGCGTCCGCCCGGCCTGTATGTCCAGGTGCTCGACGGGATGATTAATGTGAGTAATAAAGGCGGCGCGCAGAATTTTTCGGCAGGCCAGTTCGGCTATACGGCAAATCTGCAGCAACCGCCTGTGGTCGTGCCGTCCAATCCGGGCTTGAAGTTCACGCCGCCGCCGGCATTTTCCTCATCGTCAGTAAATCCGGGCGGTAGCGGCAATGGGGTTGTCGGAATCACCGACGTGAATTGCGAGGTGCGCTGACCTCGATTACTTGATACAGACGGCGCGCACCTGCTTGATGTCGGTAATGCCAGAGAAGATCTTCTCGATGCCGTCCATCTTCAGGGTCAGCATGCCGTCTTCCAGTGCTGCTGCCAGCAGTTGCGCCACGCGCGCATGCTCTTGCAGCAGCTTCTTGATCTTGTCGCTTCCCGTCATCAATTCATGCAGGCCCACGCGGCCCTTGTAGCCACCGCTGCAGGTATCGCAACCAACCGCCTTGTACAGCGTGAACTGGCCCTGGTCGTTGCCGTACTGCTTTTTCCAGTTGGCCAGCACAGAAGCGCGGGCAGCATCGGCATCCTTCCTGAATATTTCGGTATTCAGCAATTCGGCACAATATTCCTGCAATAGCTGCTGCACTTCTTCGGCCGTGGGCGTGTAGGCGATCTTGCACTTGCCGCACAGGCGCTTGGCCAGGCGCTGCGCAAGGATGCCCAGCAGGGCATCGGCGAAATTGAACGGGTCCATGCCCATGTCCAGGAGGCGCACGATCGATTCCGGCGCGCTGTTGGTATGCAGGGTGGAAAACACCAGGTGGCCTGTGAGCGAGGCTTCGATACCCATGGCGACGGTTTCCTTGTCGCGCATTTCGCCCACCATGATGATGTCCGGATCGGCACGCAGGAAGGCGCGCATGGCGGTGGCAAAGTCGAGGCCGGCCTTCTTGTTGACCTGGACCTGGCGCAAACCTTTCTGGGTGATTTCCACCGGGTCTTCGGCCGTCCAGATCTTGGTGTCGGGCGTGTTGAGGAAATTCAGCACCGAATGCAGCGTGGTCGTCTTGCCGGAGCCGGTCGGGCCGCAGACGAAGAACAGGCCGTACGGCTTGCTGACCGTGTCCTTCAGGCGCGCCAGGTTATGCGGCAGCACGCCCAGCTTTTCCAGCGGGATCGGCTCGCCGGCGGCCAGGATACGCATGACGATGTCTTCGACGCCGCCTGCGGACGGCACGGTCGCTACGCGCAACTCGATGTCGAGCGGACCGAACTTCTTGAACTTGATCTTGCCATCCTGCGGCTTGCGGCGCTCGGAAATGTCGAGGTCGCACATGATCTTGATGCGGGCGGCAAGGGCACTGCGGTAGCTCGCGGGAATTTCGATGTAGGTTTCGAGCGAGCCATCCTTGCGGAAGCGGATCTGGGTCTTTTCCTTGCCGGGACGCGGTTCGATATGAATGTCGGAGGCGCCCTGGCGGTAGGCGTCGACGATGATCTTGTTGACCAGCTTGACCAGTTCATTGTCGGCGGCGGCCGACAGTTCGGATTCTGCAATCTCGCCTGCCTCGTCGTCGCTCTCTTCCATTCCCGACAGCAGGTCGCCGACCGACGTGGTGTCTTCCTGCGCGCCGTAGAACAGGTCGAGCATCTGGCGGAATTCATGCCGGGTGGTGACACGGAAGACAAATCGCGACTTTGGAAAGATATTGATCAGGATGCGATTGTTGCTGATGCGCTCAGGGTCGGTGGAGACGATGACGATGCCTTCCTGGGATTCTTCCAGGGGCAGCCACTGGTTTTGTTCGACGAAGTCGCGTTTCAGGTTTTTCAGCAAGTCGAGCGGCTTGACCCGTTCCGGCTTGTGCGCTTCATAGGCGACGCCATAGAACTTGCCTAACGCCTGGCCGACGGTCGCCAGCTTGAGCTGGAATTCGCTGACCAGCACTTCCTCGATATCCACATTCTTGCGGCGCGCCGAGCGGGTCGCCAGTTCAAATTCCGGCGCCGACAGGACAGCGTCGGCCACCAGCGAATCGTACTTGGAGCGAACCAGCGGCGACGGCTTCAGGCGCTGGGTAAATGCAATTGCCAGGGTGGCGCACAATTCCTTGACGCCTTCCTCGGCGATTTCGGTAAATGGCCCGCCAGCCCGGTTGTTGATCAGCTGGATCACGCCCAGCAATTCCACGTTTTGGGCATCCATCAGCGGGGCAATCAGCATTTGCTGGGTGCGGTAGCCGGTGCGGCGATCCACTTCACGCAGGAAGGAGAGCGGCGGATTGTGCGATTTCAGTTCGGCTTCATCATAAACATCGTTGACGCGCACGATGCGCCTGAAGTGCGCGGCGTACCCGGCCATGCTTTGCGGCGAAATCGGCAATTCGAGGTCGGAAAAGGAATGCAGGCCGGTCTTGACCTTGGAAACGATGAAGGACTTGTCATTGCTGACCGCGTAAATGGTGATGCGGTCGCAGTCGAACAGGTCGCAGATATCCTTGGGCAGATCGAGCATGATCTGGTCCAGGTTGCCGGTTGCATGGATCTTGTTGGTAACAGCCTGCAATTTCTGAAAAAATTGCAGCCGGCTATCCGTATTGGCCGCCACGGCAGAGATCGGTTGTGGACTCGGGACAGTGCTCATAGTTGATTGTCTTTGACGGACGACGGAAAGGCCGGCTGGGTTGATCCTGGGCCGTAAAAAGCTATCATGCCATGGAATAATTCCCATGGTAAATAGTAATCACCACGATGCGAAAAACAGGCGGTTTTAGGTGAAAAAAACGTCTGATTCCCGAGAATGGCGCATGCAAAAGGCAAAAATTGCCGGCCGTTGAAGTGCGAAGCAACATTTCCAAATTACAATATGCTATCTTTCCCGGAAGAACGCCTATCGTTTCAAGATATCGGCACCTGGGCCGCTTCCAATAACTACAGGACTGGACGCTTCAATGAAAATGCGCGTACTCGGCTGCGCTGGCGGAATTGGCGGACGCGAAAGGCTGACGACTTGCCTGATAGTAGACAACGACATCCTGCTGGATGCCGGTACGGGTATTTCCAGCCTGTCGCTGGACGAGCTGGTGCAAATACGCCATGTCTTCATTACGCACAGCCATCTCGATCATGTGGCTGGCCTGGCGTTACTGGTCGATGCGGCGCAAGTCAATAAAGCTGGCGGTATCACGGTTTATGCCAACCAGAAAGTGATCGACGCGCTGAAAAAGCACCTCTTTAACTGGGTGCTCTGGCCGGATTTCAGCACCATCCCGAACGCGCAGGAGCCGGTAATGCGCTGGCAGGCAATCGAACACGACGCCACGCTGGATCTGGGCGGGCGGCGGATTACGCCATTTGCAGTCAATCATACCGCGGGATCGTCGGCGTACTGGGTGCGCGGCGCCAGCGGCGGCTTCCTGTTTACAGGCGACATGGGCTCGACCCCGCAGCTATGGGCACGCCTGTCGGATGAAAAGCTGATGCGCCAGGTGATCGTCGACTGTTCCTTTACCAATGCCGACCATGCGCTCGCCGAGATGTCCCTGCATTACTGTCCGCGTACCCTGGGGCAGGACATCCGCGCGCTGGCGCCGGCGATCGAATTCCTGATCTACCACCTGAAGCCGGGGCAAGAGGACCTGATCATGCGCGAGCTCGCCGAAGAGGGTGGCCGGCCATTCACTGCAATCCACTGCGGCGACGTCTTCGAATACTAGTGCCGTTACCCGTTACCTGAGGCTTTATCTGCATGAATGCCCTGCATCCTTCCGAAGTGTCGCTGCGACTGGAGCAGTTGACCGAGCTCAGCGTCGCTCTCAGCAACAACCGTAACATCGGGCAGTTGCTGGAGCGGATACTGCGCAGCGCCAAGAGCATGACGCACGCGGACGGCGGCACGCTTTACCTCACAAGCGCGGACAACGCCAGCCTGTGCTACAGCATCGCCATCAACGACAGCCTGCGCATGTACCTTGGCGGCGCATCCGGCCAGCCGGTCAATATCCCGGGGATTGCGCTGCACGACGCCGCCGGCCAGCCGAACCTGGGCGCGGTGGCGGCGTACGCGGCGCATACCGGCAAGTCGGTCAATATCGATAACGTGTATGAAACCGATCTGTTCAATTTTTCGGGAATGCGCCAGTTCGATGAGACTTATGGCTATCGTTCGCAGTCGCTGCTGACGGTGCCGATGAAAGACCACGAGGGTGAGCTGATCGGCGTGCTGCAGCTGATCAATGCCGGTGACGGGAAGGGTGGCGCAACCCGCCCGTTCAGCAGCACCGACCAGCGTTTCATCGAGGCGCTGGCGTCGCAGGCTGCAATCGCCATCACCAACCGGCAACTGATCGATCGCCTGGAGACCCTGTTTGAATCCTTCGTCAAGCTGATCAATATCGGCATCGATGAAAAATCCCCGCATACCGGCAGGCATTGCGAACATGTGCCGGAGCTGACGATGATGCTGGCGGAAGCCACGCATGCCACCGAGACCGGCCCGCTGGCCGATTTTGCCATGAGCGAGCGCGACCGGCGTGAGCTGTGGCTGGCTGGCCTGCTGCACGATTGCGGCAAGATCACCACGCCTGTGCACGTGGTGGAAAAAGCCACCAAGCTGCAGACGCTGTATGACCGCATCGCGACCGTCGATACCCGTTTCGAGGTATTGAAGCGCGATGCGCGGATTCGCGCCCTGGAGGAAAAATGCGCGGCCGTGGAAAAGGGCGATGCTGCTGCTGTCGCTGCCATCGAGGTTCAGCTGAGCGAAGAAACTGCGCGCCTGGACGCTGACCGTGAGTTTCTGCGGCGCGCCAACATCGGCGGCGAATTCATGCGGCCGGAAGACCAGGAGCGCGTGGCGCGCATCGCCGCCTGCCGCTGGGTCGGCCCCGATGGCCATGAGCGGCCCTTGCTCGACGCCGAGGAGGAAGGGAACCTGAAGATCCGCGCCGGCACGCTCAACGATGCCGAGCGCGAGATCATCAACAATCACATTGTCGTCACCATCCGCATGCTGGAGTCGCTGCCATGGCCGCGCCACCTGGAAAATGTGCCGGAATACGCCGGCGGGCACCACGAACGCATGGATGGCAAGGGATACCCGAAGGGCCTGACGCGCGAACAGATGTCGCTGCAGGCGCGCATGATGGCCATTGCCGATATCTTTGAGGCGCTGACGGCAAAGGATCGGCCATACAAGAAAGGCAAGACCCTGTCGGAGTCCCTGCAGATACTGGGTGGCTTTTGCCAGCGCAACCATATCGATCCGGACCTGTTCGATGTGTTCGTGCGCAAGCAGGTGTATCTCGAGTATGCCCGCAAGTTCATGGACCCGGCGCAGATTGACGACGTCGACGCCAGCACGATTCCGGGCTACGTGCCTTGACGCATGGCTGTTTCACCCCAGTGACCTCCAGGTAAAGGAAGCATCGTGCGGCATTTTCTCTCCAGGTTCGGCCTGCGCTGGCTGATCGGCTTTGCCCTGACGATGGCCGCTGCCGCCCAGGTGGTCGGTTACGTGCCGCAGAGCGTGGCAGAACATATCCAGCAGATCGACCTCGCTGTATATGACACGCGCATGAAGCTGGCCAAGCCGACGTTCGATTCGCGCATTGTCATTGTCAGCGTCGACGAGCATAGCCTGGCGGAAGTCGGACGCTGGCCGTGGAGTCGTACTGTTATTGCCCAGATGGTCGACCAGTTGTTTGACAAGTACAAGATCAAGGCGCTTGGCTTCGACGTTACCTTTTCCGAGCCGGACAATACCTCTGGTTATGCCACGCTGGCCGCGCTGGCGCAGGATGAGTTGCGCAACGTGCCGCAACTCGGCGACCGGTTGCAATCCCTCAGGCCAAGGCTGGATTACGATGCACGCCTGGCACGCTCCCTGGCTGGCCGGCCGGTCGTGCTTGGTTACTTCCTCTCCGATACCCTGAAGAAGGGAATGCTGCCGGCCCCTGGATTTACCATTGCCGATCTGGGCGGCTATAACGTCGACGCGCTCTCGGCGAAAGCCTATGAAGGCAACCTGGCCGAACTGCAGCAGGCTGCCAGGGCCGGCGGCTATTTCAATGCGGATTTCGACCCTGACGGCTTGCTGCGTTCCTCGCCATTGATGATGCGGGTCGGCGACGGCTATTACGAGTCACTGGCGCTGGCAACGGCGCGGGTAGCATTGGGCGCAAACCGGGTGCAACCGGTAATGCTGCAAGCCGACGGCGTGAATTCCTCGGAGGACTTGCGCGACTATGGGGTACTGGCCGCACTTGAACTCGACAGCAAGCCCTATGCCACGCTGGTACCCGTGGAACACAACCTTGCTGCGCGAATTCAGTACCGCAGCCCCGGCGGCCCCGCAGGCGGAGCATTCCGCTATGTTTCGGCCGCGGACATCCTCAAGGGCAGGGTCGCTCCCGAGGAAATGGAAGGACGCATTGTACTGGTCGGTACGACCGCTCCCGGCCTGAATGACATGCGTACCACCCCGGTCAAGGCGGATTACCCGGGGGTGGAGGTGCATGCCAACCTGATTGCCTCGATCCTGGATGGCGATTTCAAGCAGCGCCCGGATTTCAGCGTCGCCATCGACCTGATTCAGGTAGTGCTGATTGGCGTCTTGCTGACGCTAGCCCTGTCGGCACTATCGCCGTTGTGGTCGATCCTGATCTCGATGGGCGCTGCCGCAGCGGCGATTTCCTTCAATTCCTGGATGTACCAGTCCAACCATTACGTCCTGCCGGTGGCAACTGCCCTGGTGCTGATCCTGTGCCTGTTCATCTTCAATGTGGCCTGGGGCTACCTGTTTGAATACCGCAAGGGCCGCGCCATCGTCAACCTGTTCGGCGAATACGTCGCGCCGGAGCTGGTGGCGGAAATGGCGAAGGATCCGCAAAGTTACAGCATGGAAGGCGATCTGCGCGAGCTGACCATCATGTTTTCGGACGTGCGCGGCTTCACGACCATCTCCGAGGGCCTGGAACCGAATGCGCTGCGCGAATACGTCAACCTCTACTTGACGGCGATGTCGGAAGACATTCGCGGCAACCGGGGTACCCTCGACAAGTACATCGGCGACGCCGTCATGGCGTTCTGGGGAGCGCCCATCCCGCTGGCAAACCATGCCGCGCTGGCAGTGAAGACCGCGCTCCAGATGCAGGCAACCGCCAGCCGTCTCAACCAGGACTTCATCGCCCGCGGCTGGCCGCCGTTAAAGATCGGCATCGGCCTCAACACCGGCGAAGTGCGCGTCGGCGACATGGGCTCGGCGGTGCGGCGCGCCTATACCGTCATGGGCGACCCGGTGAATCTGGCTTCCCGGCTGGAAGGCATTACCAAGACTTATGGGGCCGGTATCGTCGTGGGGCAGGGGACACGGGCAGCGGCGCCGGAATTCCTTTACCGCGAGCTGGACCTGGTGCGCGTCAAGGGCAAGAACGAGCCGGTGCCGATCTTCGAGCCGCTGGGACTGGCGGAGGCAGTCGAGCCTGCGTTGTGTGCTGCCGTGGCTGCCTGGCACGCTGCGCTGGTCCTGTTCCGCTCGCAGCAATGGGATGAGGCGCAGGCTGCGATCGAAAAGCTCGCCGCCAGCCAACCGCTGGACGCCCTTTATCCTCTCTATATGAAACGGATTGCCGATTACCGTATCAATCCGCCTGGCGACGGATGGGATGCCGTGACTGTTTTCGATGTTAAATAAGCTATAAACCGACAATTAATTGTTGAAATAATAATGGCCTGCACCTGCAGGCCTTTTTTTTATAAAAAAATGAAAAAAATTTGTAGAAAACCCTAAAGTTCCCAAAAGTGCTGCCGATAACGAAAATAGAAGAGGCAAGATGGAAAGAAATTTTGGAACTTTTTTAAATTTTTTTCCTCATACCCCTAAAGTTTCCAAAAAGTATGCCGTAAATGAGACAAGAGCCCCCCTCTTGACGATGTTTTAGAAGTTTGTTGAGCATGTTTTTAAAGAATTAAACGCTGAAAAAGCAGTGGTTTTTCAGCTTGATTCCGGTGAGCAAGGGTAGCAAAGCGAGCAGGTCGAATTCCCCCCGATTCCTCGCAAAGCCACGCCAGACGCCGCTTTCCACGCAAAATCAATTTGCGCTGCCATCGTTCCGCCCGACGTTTGTAAGACAAACGCCTACGGGTGGACTTCGTTCGTTTCCGCCAAGAAAAACCGACTTCGACTTATTTCCGCAAAGAAAGCGCTGGATAAGAATGCATTACCGACACGACAAATTGCGTGCCGGTAACATCCAAGAAGGGGGAAAAATGGATACGAACGACATGATGGCTGAAATCCGCGATGCCAACCTGAGCTACCTGATGCTGGCGCAGCAAATGATCCGCGCCGACAAACCTACCGCAATCTTTCGCCTCGGGATCAGCAGCGAAATCGCCGACCTGCTGGAAGGCTTGAACAATGCGCAGATCCTGAAGCTGGCTGGGACCAACATGATGCTGGCACGCTTTCGTTTCGATGACGGCGCCATCCTCGGCATGCTGACCAATTACAACAAGGACCGCGCCCTGGCACACTCGCATGCGGCGATCCTGATGGCTGGCCAGCCGGTTGAAGAGATCGCCTGAGCGGTCTGTTCAAAATAGCGTTCAGCATAAAAGAATACACGAGGCTCGAAAATGGCGAAGAAAAGTGTGGTGACAGAAGCCCAGGAAATCCGTCTGGCGATCGATCTGATTAATCTCGGCGCGCGTCTGCAGCTGCTTGAATCGGAAACCACGCTGTCGCGCGAACGTCTCCTGAAGCTTTATAAAGAATTGAAGGGCGTGTCGCCGCCGAAGGGGATGTTGCCGTTCTCGACCGACTGGTTCATTACCTGGCAGCCGAACATTCATTCGTCGTTGTATATCAATATTTATCATTACCTGGTCGAGCATGCCCATATCTCGGGCATCGAGGCGATCATGAAAGCGTATCGCCTGTATCTCGAACAGATTGGCCCGCAAGGCGATGACGAGCCGGTGCTGTCGCTGACGCGCGCCTGGACGCTGGTGCGTTTTTTTGAAAGCAAGATGCTGCAGACCGCATGCTGCAGCGAGTGCAGCGGCCATTTTGTGGTGCATCAGCTGGATTTGCATGACAATTATGCCTGCGGTCTGTGCCACATGCCTTCACGCGCTGGCAAGACCAAGAAGGCCAAGAATTCGGCGCAGCTGGCAGTCGCAGCTTGACCCTGTTGCGCCAAGCGATAAGGTGGCCCGGGCAGGATGGCCCGGCGGCATGAATCCGGCGGCAGGCCCGCTGGGGCGGCTGTGGCGCGCGCCGGCAGTGCGCGCGCTGGCGTACCAATGCATTGCCTTTTTTGCAGGTATTTTCATGCTTGCGGCGTTCGCATCGCGTGGCTTTCCCGTGCAGTCACCTCTGGCTGCGGCCTTTCTGCAAGGCGCGCTGGCGGCGGGATTGTCCGGCTGGCGCCGCATGGCGCCGTGGTGGTTGCCAATCCAGCTACTTTTTGCGCCGGCGCTGGTAGTCATGCAGGCATTGCAGCTGCCGCCGCTGCTCTTTCTCGGATTGTTCCTGTTCCTGCTGCTGCTGTACTGGAGCAGCTTTCGCACGCAAGTGCCGTATTACCCATCTACACGTCCGGTATGGCAGGCGGTCGCCAGCTTGTTGCCACCCGATCGTCCACAACATTTCATTGATATTGGCAGCGGTTTTGGCGGAATGGCCCTGCACCTGGGCGCGCTGCGTCCCGACTGCGCGATTGCCGGCATTGAACTGGCGCCGCTGCCTTATTGGGCGAGCAGGCTGCGCGCATGGTTGCAACGCAATCGCGCGCGCTTCGTGCGTGGCGATTACCTGGACCTGGATTTCGCCAGTTACGATGTCGTGTTTGCGTATTTGTCGCCGGCAGCCATGCCTGGTTTGTGGGAAAAAGCCCACAGCGAAATGCGTTCGGGCACGCTGCTGTTGAGTTTTGAATTCACCGTCCCGGGACATGTCCCCGATCTGGAAATTATGCCGCGCCGTGACGGCGCTGTTTTATACGGCTGGCGCATGTGAGCGGCGGTTTTTTAAGTTCGTTACAGAGTGTTGTACAGGCTGAATACCGCCCATAATGACACGCTATTAAGGTGTTTCCTGTGGTACATTTTCCCCTATAAGCTAAATAAAATTAAATCGGGGTACCGACCTTGCTAGTCATTATTGGATATGTGGTTGTCATTCTGTCGGTCTTCGGCGGTTTTATGCTGGCAGGCGGTCACCTGGCAGCCTTGTTTCAGCCGATCGAATTGCTGATGATTGGCGGGGCCGCGGTAGGCTCCTTTGTCGTCGGTAACAACGGCAAGGCCATCAAGGCCACCCTGGCTGCCTTGCCTGGTTTGTTCAAGGGTTCGCGCTATACCAAGGCGCTCTACATGGAATTGATGACCCTGTTGTTCGAGATCCTGAGCAAGGTCCGCAAGGAGGGGTTGATGTCCATCGAAGGCGATATCGAGGCGCCGGAAGAAAGCCCGATTTTCAGCAAGTATCCGGGGGTCCTGGCGGATCACCATATCGTCGAGTTTTTGACGGATTACCTGCGCTTGATGGTGTCCGGGAATATGGATGCCTTCCAGATTGAAAACCTCATGGATAACGAGATCGAAACGCACCACGCTGAAGGCGAGGTGCCGGCCCATTGCATTACCAAGCTTGGCGACTCCTTGCCGGCGCTGGGCATCGTTGCCTGCGTGATGGGCGTGGTGCACACCATGGAGTCGGTCGGCTTGCCGCCCGCTGAACTGGGCATCCTGATTGCCCGTGCGCTGGTCGGCACCTTCCTTGGCATCCTGCTTGCGTACGGTTTCGTGGGGCCATTGGGAAACCTGCTTGAACAAAAGCTGCATGAATCGACCAAGATGTTCCAGTGCGTGAAAGTGACCTTGCTGGCCAGCCTGAACGGCTATGCGCCGGCACTGGCGGTGGAGTTCGGCCGCAAGGTGCTGTTCTCCACGGAGCGGCCGTCCTTCAGCGAACTGGAAGAGCACATCAAGTCTTCCAAGTCGAAATAACAAGAACCATGAGGCAGAAGCGGCGGAGTCGATATGTCGGATGAATCAGCGCGACCAATCGTCATCAAGCGGATCAAGAAATCCGCCGGCCATCATGGCGGCGCATGGAAGATTGCCTACGCCGACTTTGTGACCGCCATGATGGCGTTCTTTCTGCTGATGTGGCTGCTTGGCTCGACCTCCAAGGGCGACTTGCAAGGTATTGCCGAATACTTCCAGACGCCCTTGCGGGTGGCGATGGGCGGCGGCTCAGGTGCTGGCGACAGCTCGCATGTGATTCAGGGCGGCGGCAAGGATCTGACTCGCAAGGATGGCCAGGTGAAGGCAAAGGATGTGCCCGGCGAAAAGAAGACTTACAACATCAAGAGCGCGACCGAACTCCTGGAAAAGGTGGAGGGCGAGCGCCTCAAGGCCTTGAAGCAGAAAATCGAAGAAGTTATCGCCAACAGCCCGATACTGCGGCAATACAAGAACCAGCTGCTGCTGGATATCACCTCGGAAGGCTTGCGCATACAGATCGTCGATGAAAAAAACCGCCCGATGTTTGCGCTGGCGAAGGCGGACCTGCAACCCTATACGAAGGAAATCCTCCACGAAATCGGCGTTGCATTGAACGAGGTGCCAAACAAGGTCAGCTTGTCGGGCCATACCGATGCCACACCTTATTCTCATGGCGAAAAAGGGTACAGCAACTGGGAATTGTCGGCAGACCGCGCCAACGCGTCGCGTCGCGAGTTAATTTCAGGCGGCATGGATGAGGCAAAGGTCTTGCGCGTGGTTGGTTTGTCATCGGTGCTCCTGTTCGACAAGGAAAATCCGACCAATCCGAGTAACCGCCGTATCAGCATCATTGTCATGAACAAGAAGGCGGAACTCGCGGCATTGCAGGATCTGGGCGCCATGCCGGTGCCGAACGGCGAAGCAGCGGCAAGCCCGGAACGGAAAGAAGCGGAAGAAGCGCAGTAATCAGGGGCATAAAGGCGGGGACCCGCCTGTACTTTTGAAGGTGCTGGTGATAAGGTATTTTTCATGACAAGAAAAAAATTACTTGCGCCTCAGGTGAAAGGCCTGCTGGAGGTGGTGGCCGATCATGGCAACCAGAACCTGACCGAGGTGGAGACCGACCTGCTGCAGACGACTTTCCTGCTGGGCGAGGCGATCGAGAAGCTGTCGTCCAGTTTCATGGCGATCCATGAAACCGTGCGGGCCCAGCAGGATCTGGTGGACGCGCTGCTTTCAAATGGCGTGCCGCCGTCTGGCAGCGCGGAAAAGCTGAAGGACTTGCAGGGAGAGATCGGCAGGCATGTGAATGCCGCTGTCACCGGCTTGCAGTTTCAGGATATGACGACGCAGCTGATCGGCCGCACGGTGCGGCGCGTGACCGGCTTGCGTGAGGTGCTCGATGTTCTGGAGGGCGGCAGCGCCGCCATCCTGGCAGACGCGTCGGCAGAGAATATTGCCGAGGTGCTGCATAACCTCAACGCCGTGGTTGAAAGCCAGGCCAAAAAGCTGGAAAGTCTTTTGTGGAAACCTGTGCATCAGACTCACATGGAAAGCGGCGACATCGAATTGTTTTGAACGCAGAAATATAGACAGGTGTAAGCGGGCGAAAAGCCCGTAAACGACAATAGCGGGAGTAAAGATGGCAAAAACGATACTTGCAGTGGACGATTCGGGATCGCTGAGGCAGATGGTGGTATTCAGCCTGAAGGCAGCCGGCTACAAGGTGACCGAAGCCGTTGACGGGCAAGATGGCCTTGAAAAGGCCAAGGCCGAGGTATTTGACCTGGTGCTGACTGACCAGAACATGCCGCGCATGGACGGACTGACCCTGATCCGTTCGCTGCGCACGCTGCCGGCCTACCAGTCCGTGCCGATCCTGATGCTGACCACCGAAGCCAGCGATGAAATGAAACAGAAGGGCCGGGCCGCCGGCGCCAATGGCTGGCTGGTCAAACCATTCGATCCACAGCGCCTGACCGAGGTGGTCAAGAAAGTCATTGGCTGAGTGATTTGGCAGGAATGATGGCGCAAAGCCTGCGGGGATGGTGCTAGTGAAAAATGGAGTCCGATAATGACTGTTGACATGAGCCAGTTCTACCAGGTGTTCTTCGAAGAGACCGAAGAGCTCCTGGCAGAAATGGAAAGGCTGCTCCTGGCCATCGACGTCGCACAGCCCGATTCGGAAGATCTGAATGCGATTTTCCGCGCCGCACATTCGATCAAGGGTGGCGCCAGTACGTTTGGCATCACCGACCTCACCGAAGTCACGCATGTCCTCGAAACGCTGCTCGACCGCATTCGCAAGGGCGAGATGGCACTCACCGGCGAGCATGTCGACGCTTTCCTTGCAGCCAAGGATGTCCTCAAGATGCAGCTCGATGGCCATCGGCACGGCGCTGCGGTGGACCGTGGCCAGGTAGATGAAATCCGCGCCTCGCTTCAGCGCATGGCGCAGCAGGGCGACGGCGGCAATGCTGCCAGGGCGCAGCCTCCAAAGTCAGGTGCTCACCGCGCCGCAGCGGCGGTTCCAACAGGAATACAGCGTTACCGCATCGAATTGCCGGCGCTGGAAGAGCGCGATGTCAAGGCGCTGGCGGGCGAAATCGGATTGCTCGGGGCGATCACCGAGTCGCGCCTGCCTGACGGCCGCGGCGTATTCGTGCTGGATACCGAAGACAGCGTCGACAATATTGTCGCGATCTGTTCGTTCATCATGGACGCGTCGGACCTGAAAATCACTGCCGAAGCAGCCGCCGGTGCGGGCGATGATCCGGGCTACGGATTTTTCGATCCGCTGCCAGGGCGCTCTGCCAGTACTGAAGATACGCAGGGTTACGGCTTTTTTGAGCCATTGCAGTCTGCCGTGCAGCAAAACGCCATCGAGAATGCGCAGGGCTATGGCTTCTTCGAGCCCATGCAATCGGCGGCAGCGCAAAATGCAATGGAAAATGCCCAGGGCTACGGTTTTTTTGCGCCATTCGTGCCAAACGGTATTGCCGCGCCTGGCAATGTGGAAGGGGTAAATGCCTTAGCATCAAGCACGGACGATACTGCGGCAGCGGCAGAGCCGGCTAATGCCGCTCCGGCGCGCAAGCCGCCACCGAAGCGCGATGCGGACAAGCCGGTTGCCGGCCATGTCGAGGCATCGACCTCGATTCGCGTCGGCATTGAAAAGGTCGACCAGTTGATCAACCTCGTTGGCGAGCTCGTGATCACGCAGGCCATGATCGAGCAACGCGTCGGCTCGCTCGACCCGATGCTGCACGAGCGCCTTCTCAACAGTGTCAGCCAGCTGACGCGTAATACACGCGATCTGCAGGAGGCGGTCATGTCAATCCGCATGATGCCGATGGATTACGTCTTTTCGCGATTTCCGCGCATGGTGCGCGACCTGGCCGGCAAGCTTGGCAAGAAGGTTGAATTTGTCACGCATGGCGCCGCAACCGAGCTGGACAAGGGCTTGATCGAACGCATTGTCGACCCGCTGACCCACCTGGTCAGAAACAGCATCGACCACGGCATTGAAATGCCCGATGTGCGCACAGCCGCCGGAAAGAACGAGACCGGGAGGCTGTCGCTGTCGGCGGCGCACCAGGGCGGCAACATCATCATCGAGGTCTCGGACGACGGCGGTGGGTTGAGCCGCGAGAGGATCCTCGACAAGGCGCGCCAGCAGGGCTTGCCTGTGGTGGACACCATGCCTGACACGGACGTCTGGCAGCTTATTTTTGCGCCGGGATTTTCAACGGCGGAGGTCGTGACCGATGTCTCCGGCCGCGGCGTGGGCATGGATGTCGTCAAACGCAACATCGAGTCCATGGGCGGCGTGGTGGAAATCCGCTCGTTGCGCGGCTTCGGCACGACCATCTCGATCTCGTTGCCGCTGACGCTGGCGATCCTGGATGGCATGTCGATCAAGGTTGGCCCGGAAATCTATATCCTGCCGCTGGCCTACGTTATCGAATCGCTGCAGCCACGTGTCGAGGATATCAAGGAAATCAGCGGCAGCGGTCGCGTGATCAAGGTGCGCGGCGAGTATCTGCAGCTGATCCCGCTGCACCAGATGTTCGGCATCGATTCCGCATGCACCGAGCCATCCGACGGCATCGTCGTCATACTGGAGTCCGACGGCAGGAAGGCGGCGCTGTTCGTCGATGAACTGGTCGGGCAGCAGCAGGTCGTGGTGAAAAATCTCGAATCGAATTATCGCAAGGTGGCCGGAATCTCCGGCGCGACCATTCTCGGCGACGGCGGCGTCTCCCTGATCGTCGACGTCGCCGCGCTGTTGCGCTCAAGCCGCCAACTGAATGACGAATCAATCTATACCGAATAAGGACAAGGCCATGCAGACACCAGACCATAACAAGGGATTTTCAAGCGGTGAAAAGGCCGCAGCGGAAATCGCCGGCAATGAATTTCTCGCCTTTACATTAGGCAAGGAAGAATATGGCATCGATATCCTCAAGGTGCAGGAAATCCGCGGATACGAGACGGTCACCCGCATCGCCAATGCGCCGGAATTCGTCAAGGGTGTGATCAACTTGCGCGGCATTATCGTGCCGATCGTGGATATGCGCATCAAGTTCAACCTGGGCGAGCCGACCTATGACCAGTTCACCGTGGTCATCATACTGAACATCGCCGGGCGCATCGTCGGCATGGTGGTGGACAGCGTTTCGGACGTGATTACCCTGAATGCCGGCCAGATCAAACCGGCGCCGGAAATGGGCACGGCATTCAATACGGACTATCTGATCGGCCTGGGCACGCTGGAAGAGCGCATGCTGATCCTGATCGATATCGACAAGCTGATGTCGAGTGCCGAAATGGGCCTGATCGACAAGATTGCCGCATAAAGTGTCATTGGCGGCGGCTTTCTGCCGCGCGTTTTGCACACCCTCAAGTAGCCCGGAGTAAGCACATGTTCAAGAATATATCCATACGTTCGCGCCTGATCTTTGTCATCGCATTTCTGTCGGTATCCCTGATCGGCGGCGGCATCGTTGGCCTGGGCAGCCTGCACCATTTCAATAACTCGCTCACCTCGATGTATCAGGATCGCCTGGTGCCCCTGGCGCAGCTGGACCTGATTGTGCGGGCGGTCGATCGCAACCGCCTGGCGCTGACCGAGGCTGTCAATGGCAGTCCGGAACTCGTTACCACGCGCCTGGCTGAAGTCGACAAGCGCATCGGCGAAATCACTGCCAGCTGGAGTGCCTACATTGCCAAGGTCAAGAATCCGGAAGAGCGTCGTCTGGCCGATCTCTTTGCCGAGTCGCGCGGCAAGTTCGTTCAGGAAGGTCTGAAGCCGGCGATTGCCGCATTGAGCAGCCAAAACCGGGCGCTGGCCATGGAAATCATGCAGGGGCCGCTGAGCCAGCATTACCAGCCGCTGGAGCAGAATGTCGACGCCCTCATCAAGCATAATCGCGACACAGCGGAAAGCGAGTTTGCCAGCGGCCAGGAGCTGTATGTGCTGGTGCGTAACGCTTCGCTGGTTTCGCTGGCTGGCGGCTTGCTGATCGGCCTGTTCATGGCTTACTGGCTGGTCGCTTCGATCTCGCGGCCGCTGGAAGAGGCGGTGCTGGTTGCCAAGAGCGTCGCCGACGGCGACCTGACACAATCTTTCGATACCGATGCCCGCGACGAGACCGGCCAGTTGCTGGTGGCATTGCGCGACATGAATGACAGCCTGGCGCACACGGTGGGCCAGGTCTTGACGGCGATCGAAACCATCGGCGTGGGCTCGCGCCAGATTGCCTCCGGCAATGCCGACCTGTCCGCGCGTACCGAATCGCAAGCCAGTTCGCTGGAAGAAACCGCGTCCTCGATGGAAGAGCTGACCACGACGGTCAAGCAAAATGCCGACAATGCCCGCCAGGCCAACCTGCTGGTGGTGTCGGCGTCGGATTATGCGGTCAAGGGTGGCCAGGTGGTGGGGCAGGTCGTGGAAACGATGGGCTCGATCAAGGAAAGCTCGCGCAAGATCGTCGATATCATCGGGGTGATCGACAGCATTGCCTTCCAGACGAATATCCTGGCGCTGAATGCCGCGGTGGAAGCGGCGCGCGCCGGCGAGCAGGGCCGCGGCTTTGCCGTGGTGGCGGCGGAAGTGCGCAGCCTGGCACAGCGTTCGGCAGGCGCCGCCAAGGAAATCAAGTCCCTGATCGGCGATTCGGTCGAACGCGTCGATGTCGGCGCAAGGCTGGTCGACGACGCCGGCAAGACCATGGATGAGATCGTTTCTTCAGTCAAGCACGTGGCCGACATCATGGCCGAAATCACGGCTGCCAGCCAGGAGCAAAGCAGCGGCATCGAAGAAGTCAACCGCGCCATCGCGCAAATGGATGAAATGACCCAGCAAAACGCCGCGCTGGTGGAGCAGGCTGCCGCAGCCGCGCAGAGCATGCAGGACCAGGCGGCTGCGCTGGCCAAGGCAGTGGCGATCTTCAAGCTGAAGCAGGGCAAGATGCACGGGCGCGCACGGGCGTTGCCGCCGGCGTCCCCGAGCACATCTGCCGCGCCGCGACCGGCCGCGCAATTGCCGGCAGCCAGGCCGGCAACGCGCGAGGTCGCCCCGAGGCCGGCGCAGCCTGCACCCAGAATCGCCAAGCCTGTCAATTCCGGCAATGGCGACGATTGGGAGGAGTTTTGATGTGCCCTGACGGAGTGACAAGCAAGCGATGAGCATGGCAATGTCAAAGAGTTCGTCCGGCATCCTGCTGACTGCAGCTGGCAGGCCGGAAGGCGTCAAGGAATTTGAATTCACTGCACGTGACTTCGAGCGCGTGCGCACGATGATTTACCGCAAGGCAGGAATCGCGCTGGCCGACAGCAAGCAGGAAATGGTTTACAGCCGCCTTGCACGGCGCCTGCGCGCCACCGGCGTGGGCACGTTTGCAGCGTATCTTGATGACCTTGACCGCCAGGCGGACAGCGCCGAGTGGGAGGCGTTCACCAATGCCCTGACCACCAACCTGACGTCGTTCTTCCGCGAAGCGCACCATTTTCCGCTCCTTGCCGAGCACGTCGCCGGCCGCAAGGAGCCCGTGACCATCTGGTGTTCGGCAGCTTCCACGGGGGAGGAGCCGTATTCGATCGCGATGACCCTGTGCGAGGCATTCGGCAGCATGACCCCGCCGGCGCGGGTGATTGCCACCGATATCGATACCAATGTGCTCGCGACCGGCGAGAAGGGCGTGTACGGCGTCGACCGCATCGAACGCATGGCGCCGGAGCGGGTCAAGCGTTTCTTTTTGAAGGGCAAGGGTGCCCAGGCCGGCATGGTGCGGGTGCGCGACGAATTGCGCGCGATGGTGACGTTCCAGCGCCTGAACCTGCTGGCGGATCACTGGCCGATTTCGGGACCTTTCGATGCGATTTTCTGTCGGAATGTCATGATTTATTTCGACAAGCCGACCCAGGGCAAGATACTGTCGCGGTTTGCGCCGCTGATGAAGCCTGACGCATTGCTGTTTGCCGGACACTCGGAAAACTTCCTCTACGTTTCCGACATGTTCAAGCTGCGTGGCAAGACCGTCTACGAGCTGTCCGACAAGAACACCGCTGCCAGCTCGCCGCTGGTGCGCAAAGCATGAGAAGCGAGAGATGAGTAGCGCAAGTGTCGAACAGTTGGCCAAGAATATCTATTACGATCGCACCTTCGATTGCGACGCGGCGAAGATTTTGCCAGGAGAGTATTTCGTCACGCCCAAGGACATGATGATTGTCACGGTGCTGGGTTCCTGCGTCGCCGCCTGTATTCGCGACCGCGTCACGGGTATCGGCGGGATGAATCATTTCATGCTGCCCGATAGCAGTACCGATGTTGACAGTCCGGTGTCAGCTTCCATGCGTTATGGCACCTATGCAATGGAAGTGTTGATCAATGAGTTGCTCAAGGCGGGTGCGCGGCGCGAAAATCTGGAGGCCAAAGTGTTTGGCGGCGGTAATGTCCTGCGCGGTTTCGTGGCGATCAACGTGGGCGAACGCAACGCCCAGTTTGTCCGTAATTATCTGAAAGCCGAAAGCATTCGTATCGTCGCCGAAGATTTGAATGATATACACCCGCGCAAGGTCTATTTTTTCCCGCGCAGCGGCAAGGTGCTTGTCAAGAAGCTCAAGCAACTCAACAACAATACCCTGGTCAATCGCGAACAGGACTACGCTCATCGTCTGCAATCCAAGCCGGTGGCTGGCGATATCGAACTGTTCTCTTGATACGGAGCAGCTGGGCACATGGTTCGGAGAATTAAGGCATGAAAACGAAAGTGTTGATTGTGGATGACTCGGCGCTGATTCGCAGCGTCATGAAGGAGATCATCAACAGCCAGCCCGACATGGAGGTGGTAGGGGCCGCGCCAGATCCGCTGGTGGCGCGTGAATTGATCAAGCAGACCAATCCGGACGTGCTGACGCTGGACGTGGAAATGCCGAAGATGGATGGCCTGGATTTTCTCGAAAAACTGATGCGGCTGCGTCCGATGCCGGTGGTCATGGTGTCGTCGCTGACCGAGCGCGGGTCGGAAATCACCATGCGTGCGCTGGAGCTTGGCGCAGTTGATTTTGTCACCAAGCCCAAGATCTCCATCCAGCATGGCATGCTGGAATATACGGAGTTGATTACCGAGAAGATCCGCACGGCCTCGCGCGCTCGCGTCAAGGCGGCGCCACCGCGTACTGCCACCAGCGGCATTCACGCTGCGGAAGGCTTGCCGCTGTTGCGCAATCCGCTTACCAGTAGTGAAAAGTTGATTATTATCGGCGCCTCCACCGGCGGTACCGAAGCGATCAAGGACTTTCTGATTCAAATGCCATCCGATTGTCCGGGTATCCTGATTACGCAGCATATGCCCGAAGGCTTTACGCGCTCGTTCGCCAAGCGGCTTGATTCGCTTTGCCGGATTGCCGTTTCGGAAGCGGCGGGAGATGAGCGTATCCTGCCGGGGCATGCCTATATTGCGCCGGGCCATTCGCATTTGCTGCTGGCGCGCAGCGGCGCCAACTATGTCACAAAACTCGACCAGGGGCCGCCGGTCAACCGGCACCGCCCATCGGTCGATGTGCTGTTCAGGTCTGCAGCCATTTGCGCCGGCAAGAATGCGGTGGGCGTGATCATGACGGGCATGGGTAAGGACGGTGCCCAGGGCATGCTGGAAATGAAGCATGCCGGGGCATTCAATTTTGCCCAGGACGAAGCCAGTTGCGTGGTGTTCGGCATGCCGCGCGAAGCCATTGCCATTGGTGCCGCCGACGAAGTCGGTCCGCTGAATGAATTGCCGGCGCGCGTGCTGCACTACCTGGCGAGCCAGGGCAGCCGTGCGCTGCGCGTGTAATAGGCAATCCGGCAATGGTTGATAATGCAATTAATATGCGGAATTTGTTGGGTATTAGTAATATTACTCATATTACCCATCAGCAATATGACTACTTCGGTGCATAATGGTGCCATGATCCTTTGGCTTGCTTTTTTAAAGAATTGATGGAGTAAACATGGTTAATCCGAATACCAAATTTCTGGTAGTTGACGATTTTTCGACGATGCGACGGATCGTGCGAAACCTGTTGAAGGAGTTGGGCTATACCAACGTCGATGAAGCCGAGGACGGTTCCATGGCTCTGACCAAGCTGCGCAGCGAGCAGTTTGATTTCGTCATTTCTGACTGGAACATGCCGATCATGGATGGCCTGACCATGCTGCAGAACATCCGCGCCGATGCCGCGCTGTCGAAGTTGCCAGTGCTGATGGTGACTGCCGAAGCCAAGAAGGAAAACATCATTGCCGCAGCCCAGGCTGGCGCCAATGGCTATGTGGTCAAGCCGTTTACCGCGGCGACCCTGGATGAAAAACTTTCCAAGATTTTCGAGAAAATGGACAAGGCCGGTGGCTGATTGCGCGTTGTTTTTTATTGATTCGATTGCCAGGTCCTTCCAATGCATGACGTGAATTTTCTGGTGCGCGAGCCATTGCTCGATCCAAAGCAGCGCATCCTCGGCTATGAGCTGAGCTGGGAAGCTCCTGCGGGCGAGCGCATCGAGGCGGCCGTGGACCTGGTGCGCTTTGCTGCCGAATCCCTGCATGACGGTGAAGGTAACTGGTTGCTGGGTGATGGTTTGCTCTTTCTGCAGGCAACGCCTGCTCTGCTGACAGAACCTGCCTTGCTTGCCTTGCCGCCGCAAAAAACGGTATTGAGCATGCTCTCGCACGACCTGGCAAATACCGAAACTGCCGCGGCGGTAAAGGAATTGCGCAGCGCCGGCTACAGTTTTTCGCTGCGCGATGCGGAGTCGCTGATACACGACAAGAACCTGCTCTTGCTGGTATCACACGTTGAAATCCGCTTCGGCGAGGCGGAATTCGCCTCCCAGGCAAGAATCTATGCCGGTCTGAAGCAATCGACCATCCGCATGGTCGGTCGCGGTATCAGCAACTGGAAGGAGTTTGACTCCTGCGCTTCGCTGGGGGTCGATGCCTTCGTCGGCAACCTGTATTGCACCGAACGCCCCGGCGTCCAGTCCACCGGACTGAACCCGGTGCAGAGCATGATCCTGCAACTCATGGACATGGTGCGCAAGAACACCGATGTGCGCCAGCTGGAAGCCGTCCTCAAGCGTGACGCCGCACTGTCCTACAAGCTGCTGACTTACATTAATTCCGCCGGATTTGGCCTGGGGACCGAGATCCAGTCATTGCGTCATGCGGTGACCATGCTGGGTTATTCGCCGTTGTATCGCTGGCTGTCGGTATTGCTGGCGACCGCAGGTACCAGCGCGCAGTCGCCGGTGCTGATGCAGACGGCCGTGGTGCGCGGGCGGTTTGTCGAACTGCTGGGCACGGGGCTGTTGCCGCGGAACGAAGCGGAAAATCTCTTCGTCGCTGGCATGTTCTCCCTGCTGGACCGCCTGGTCGGCATGCCGATGGAGCAGGTGCTGGAAAACATTCCCTTGTCGGAGCAGGTGACCGAGGCGCTGCTGCGCCGCCAGGGCATCTACGGGCCTTTCCTCACGCTGGCCGAGGCTTGCGAGCAGGGCAACCACACGGCGATCGGGCCCTTGGCGGATTCGCTTTTCGTCAGCGCCGAGCAGGTCAACCAGGCGCACATGGCTGCATTGACCTGGGCCAAGAGCCTGAAGCTGTAGGCGTCCCCATCCGGCGTCGCAGTCGGCAGGCAAATACAGGGGGTTTTCACCCCCTGTTTCATTGATGGTATCCCCTCCCTCTAAGCAATAATCTTGTCCAATGGCTGGTCAGTGCGTCATGTCGACCGCGCGGCACAGTCAGCAGGGGGATAGCGGCCATGGCCGACGACAGCGATCTCGAAAGAACCGAACCAGCCTCACCGCGGCGCCTGGAGCAGGCGCGCGAAGAGGGGGACGTTCCGCGTTCGCGCGAGCTGGCGACCTGTACCGTGCTGATGGCTGCCGGTGTCGGCCTCTGGGCGCTGGGCGACCATATGATGCGGCCGCTGCGGCGCTTGCTGGTTGCCGGCCTGTCTTTCGAGCGCGCCCAGGCTTTCGACCCGGAATTGCTGCTGGCGGCTCTGGCCGCCAAGCTGGGCGATGTCCTGCTCGCGTTCGCGCCGCTGGCTGGCCTGCTGATCCTGGTGGCGTTGGGATCGCCCCTGCTGATCGGCGGCTGGCTGTTTTCCACCAAGTCGCTGCAGCCGAATTTCGCCAAGCTCAATCCAATGACGGGCATTGGCAACATGTTCTCCGCCAACTCCGCCGTAGAACTGTTGAAGGCGATCGCCAAGACCCTGCTGGTTGGCGTGGTGGCCTGGAAGGTGGCTGCAAGCCAGATGGATGCAGTGATGGGCCTCGGCGTTGAATCGATCACCCAGGGCACGGCCCACCTCGGACATATTCTGATTGTCAGCTTCATTTCCATTGTTGGCGCGCTGGTGTTGATTGCCTTGATCGATGCGCCTTATCAGATGATTCATTACGCCAACAAGCTGAAAATGACGCGCGAGGAATTGCGCCAGGAAGCCAAGGAATCCGACGGTAACCCGGAAATCAAGGCCAAGATCCGCCAGCAGCAGCGCGAGATGGCGCGTCGCCGCATGATGAGCGAAATCCCCAGCGCTGACGTGGTGGTGACCAACCCGACGCACTATGCGGTGGCGCTGAAGTACACCGACGGCAAGATGCGCGCGCCGCAAGTCGTCGCCAAGGGTGCTGACGAAGTCGCTGCGAAAATCCGTGAAATCGCCCGGGAAAACAATGTGCCGCTGCTGGAAGCGCCGCCACTGGCGCGTGCCCTGTTCCGTCATGCCGAACTGGGCGACGAGATCCCGGAAGCCCTGTATACCGCTGTCGCCGAGGTACTGGCATATGTGTTCCAGTTGCGCGTCTACCGCCAGCAGGGCGGTTCCCGCCCCAGTGCGCCGACTGCTGTCGATGTGCCGCCAGAACTTGATCCGCTGAATCCCCTCAGCATGCCAGCGCAAGCCCCCAATAATGGAGTGATGCAATGAATAGCCTGAAGCTACCCATCTGGCTGTCCGGCCCGAATTCCAAGGCGCTGGCAGCGCCGATCCTGATCATCATGATGCTGGCGATGATGGTGCTGCCATTGCCCGCATTCGTGCTTGACATGTTTTTCAGCTTCAACCTGGCGCTGTCGATCATCATCCTGCTGACTTCCCTGTACACCATCAAGCCGCTCGATTTCATGGCGTTCCCGGCGGTGCTGCTGGTGTCGACCATGCTGCGGCTGTCGTTGAACGTGGCTTCCACACGTATCGTCCTGAGCGAGGGGCATACCGGCCCGGATGCTGCCGGCAAGGTGATCGAAGCTTTTGGCCATTTCCTGATCGGTGGTAACTACACGGTCGGTATCGTGGTCTTCGTCATCCTGACCATCATCAACTTCGTGGTGGTGACCAAGGGTGCCGGCCGTATCGCCGAGGTGGGTGCGCGTTTCGCCCTGGATGCGATGCCCGGCAAGCAGATGGCCATCGATGCCGACCTCAACGCCGGCCTGATCGGCGAAGCCGAGGCGCGCAGCCGTCGCCAGCAGGTATCGCAGGAAGCCGAATTTTACGGTTCGATGGACGGTGCCAGCAAATACGTCAAGGGCGATGCGATCGCCGGCATTATCGTTACGCTCGTCAACGTCGTCGGCGGCCTGATCGTCGGCGTCATCCAGCATGACATGGCCTTTGGCGATGCCCTGGAAAACTACACGCTGCTGGCAATCGGCGATGGCCTGGTCGCGCAGATCCCTTCGCTGGTGATTTCGGTGGCCGCCGGTATCATCGTCTCGCGCGTGGCCAGCGACGAGGACATCGGCACCCAGTTGATCAGCCAGCTTTTCGCCAAGCCGCAGGTCATGTACATCACGGCGGCGATTGTCGGCGGCATGGGCATCATCCCAGGCATGCCGCACCTGCCGTTCATTTTCCTGGCCTCGCTTCTGGCGGGCGGCGCCTATATGGTGTCGCAGCGCAAGCAACAGGCAGCGCAGGAAGCTCCGGAAGCGCCCGAAGCTGCCGCTGCCGCTGCAGCAGCAGTGGCGCAACCGGAAGGCGAGGAAGCGTCCTGGCAGGATATCGTGCCGGTCGATACGCTCGGCCTGGAAGTCGGCTATCGCCTGATTCCCTTGGTGGACAAAGGGCAGGGGGGGGAGCTGCTGCGCCGCATCAAGGGCATCCGCAAAAAATTCGCCCAGGAAGTCGGGTTCCTGTCACCGCCGGTGCACATCCGCGACAATCTCGAACTGAAGCCGTCGGCCTACCGGATCACCCTGAAGGGCGTGGAAGTGGGCAGCGGCGAGGCAAATGCCGGGCAGTTCTTGGCGATCAATCCGGGCATGGTGAGCGGCACCTTGCCGGGCGCCGCCACCACCGATCCGGCGTTCGGCCTGCCTGCAGTCTGGATCGATGCCGGCATGCGCGACCAGGCGCAATCCATGGGGTACACGGTTGTCGACGCTGGCACGGTGGTCGCTACCCATCTGAATCACCTGATTACGACCCACGCGGCCGAGTTGCTGGGCCGTCAGGAGGTGCAGCAACTGCTGGACCATCTCGGCAAGGATTCGCCGAAGCTGGTGGAAGACCTGGTGCCCAAGCTGCTGCCGATTTCGACCTTGCAGAAAGTGCTGCAGAACCTGTTGATCGAAGGCGTGCATATCCGCGACATGCGCACCATCATCGAGATCCTGGCGGAGTTCGCGCCGCAGTCGCAGGACCCGAACGAACTGACTGCGCAGGTGCGCATCGCGCTGGGTCGCGCCATTGTGCAGCAAATCTTTGCGGCGTCGAATGAGCTGGCCGTCATGACCCTGGATAACCGTCTCGAACGTCTGCTGATGCAGGCGTTGCAGACCAGCGGCCCGGACGGCGCCGGCATTGAGCCAGGCCTTGCCGACACGCTGGCAATGCAGACCGCGAACGCTGCGCGTCAGCAGGAGCAGATGGGGCTGACCCCGGTGCTGCTGGTGCCGGGGCCGCTGCGTCCGCTGCTGGCGCGCTTCCTGCGCCGGGCGATTCCGCAGTTGAAAGTGCTCTCGCATGCTGAAGTGCCGGAAACCAAAACGATCAAGGTCACCAGCCTGGTTGGCAATGTCGCCTGATAAGGAGGGGGAATACCCGGCTATTCCTTCGATCGGTACACTTCCTTCCGATCAATAATTCTACCAACACATATTGCAAAGTCCGGCAGTCCATTCGCAGTGCGGCACGAACGTGGCAGTCCTGCGAATCAGGTTCCGGATTTTGTAATCAGCACCATTGAAGTCATCTGCCTAGTTGGAGGCCAAGCATGAACGTAAGAAAATTCACCGCTACCACATCACGTGAGGCATTGCGCAAGGTGCGCGATGCACTCGGCGCGGACGCCGTGATCCTCTCCAACCGCAGCGTCGACGGCATGACTGAAATCCTGGCATTGGCGCCGGAAGACATGTCTGCGCTGGCCGAGCCAGTGGCTGATCTGCCTGCGGCAGCGCCGGCGCCAACTCCGGCAATTTCACAATCGACCCTGGCCGCGCTGGCGCCGCGCCACCTGGCAGAGAACAACCAGGCCGCGCGCCTGGCAGAATCTCTCAGCGCGGCGCGCGAGATGAATGTGGCAGCTGAACAGTCGGCCAGCAGTGAAATGGCCAAGATGATGGCCGAGATCCGCGCCATGCGCGGCATGCTCGAGTCGCAGCTGGCCGAGATTTCCTTCGGCAGCCAGCAGCAACGCGAACCGGCGAAATCGGCGGTGTTGCGTGAAATGCTGGCAGCGGGATTCTCCGCCAGCCTGGGCCGCTTCCTGACGGAGAAAATGCCCTCGGGCGCAACCGTGGATTCGGGCATGAGCTGGATCCGTATGATCCTGGCGCGCAATCTTGCCGCGCTCGACAATGAAAACGATATTCTCGACCAGGGCGGGGTCTTCGCCCTGGTAGGGCCGACCGGCGTCGGCAAGACCACTACGACGGCGAAACTGGCTGCGCGCTGCGTCATGCGCCATGGCGCCGGAAAGCTGGCGTTGATCACCACCGATGGCTACCGTATCGGCGGCTACGAGCAATTGCGCATCTACGGCAAGATCCTCGGCGTGATGGTGCATTCGGTCAAGGATGAAACCGATCTGAAGATTGCCCTGGCCGAACTGAGGAGCAAGCACATGGTCCTGATTGACACCGTTGGCATGAGCCAGCGCGACCAGATGGTGGCGGAGCAGATCGCCATGTTGTCGGGGACCGATACCCACGTCAAGCGCCTGTTGTGCATGTCTGCGACTTCGACCGGGGAAACGCTCAATGAAGTGGTGCGGGCGTACCAGGGCGGCGGCCTGTCCGGCTGCATCATGACCAAGCTGGACGAGGCGGCGACGGTGGGCGGCGTGCTGGATGTGGCGATTCGCCAGAAACTGAAACTGTATTATGTGGCCAATGGCCAGCGTGTGCCGGAAGACCTGCATGTGGCCAACAAGGATTACCTGGTCGATCGCGCCTTCAAGCTCAAGCGCGAAACTGCGCCGTTCCAATACCAGGATTCCGAGTTGCCGCTGGTGGTCGCCAATGCGGCGCGAGGCATGAATGACGCCAGCCTGCGCGAGGTGTCCCTTGGCTAATTTTCATAACGATCAGGCCGAAGGCCTGCGCCGCATGCTGGCCGGTCCCCGGCCACGGGTGTTTACCTTCCTGTCGGCGTTGCCAGACGAGGAAAAAAATGCGATGCTGACGAACCTTGGCGCCTCCCTTGTGCGTTCCGGCAGCGATGTGCTGATGCTGGATGCGCGCGCTGCTGCCGGCGGCATCGCCGCGCAACTGGATGCGCCGCGCCGGGCGAGCCTTCTGGATGTGGCCCGCCAGGAAGGCAGGATGAGCGAACTGGTCCAGAGCATGCCGCAGGGTTTTGGCGTGGCCAGGCTGGCGCATGCAACCGTGCAGGCACGATCGCAGTTGGAGGCCGCCGTCCAGGATGATTTGTTGATGCGCCGCCTGGGACAGGCGTTTGGTACGCTGGCCAGGGAGCACGACATCGTTGTGGTCGATGGCGAGCTTGGCGTCGATGACGGATTCGCGCTGCCGGCGCTGGCGGGTGGCGAGATCGTGGTGCAGGTGTCGAACAGTGCGGCATCCATCAAGGCAGCCTATTCGATGATCAAGCGCCTGACTTCGGCGCTCGGTCGCCGGCCCATCAGCGTCGTGGTGAGCGGCGTCGATGAACGGCAGGCAGGCGTGGTGCATGACAATATCGCCCAGGTGGCCAGCCGTTATCTGGCGACCCGGGTCGAATTGCTGGGGTCGGTGCCGGCGGACGAACATGTTGGCCGCGCGGCCCGCCTCGGGCGCAGTGTTGTCGAGGCGTTTCCGCTGGCCGGCGCGTCCCTGGCGTTTCGCAAGCTGGCGGGGCGCTGCTCGATGGCGGACCTGGCGCCGGCGGCCGGCATGCGGATGGCGGGTTAAATAAGGATAATGAAATATCGATGTATACCGCGCATGGAAAATCTGACAAGAATCACCTGCTGCAGGAACATGCGCCGCTGGTGAAGCGGCTTGCGCACCAGATGAAGGCCAAGCTGCCGCATAGCGTCGAGGTCGATGACCTCGTGCAGGCCGGCATGATCGGCCTGCTGGACGCAGTCAATCGCTATGAGGACAACCACGGCGCCCAGTTCGAGACGTACGCGGTGCAGCGCATACGCGGCGCCATGCTGGATGAATTGCGCAGCAGCGACTGGCTGCCGCGCAGCATTCGTCAGAACATGCGCAAGATCGAGGATGCCATGCACAAGCTGCAGCAGCGCCTCGGCCGTCCGCCGCTGGAAACAGAAGTAGCCAAGCAGCTCAAGATGTCGCTGGATGAATATCAGGATCTGCTGAGCGACAGTGGCGGCCACCAGCTGGTGTATTACGAGGATTTTCACGAGAGCGAAGACAACGACCATTTCCTCGACCGTTATTGCACGGACCAGTCCGAGGATCCGCTGCAGAGCCTGATGAATACCGGATTCCGCGATGCCGTCATTGATGCCATCGGCGCCTTGCCGGAGCGGGAAAAGATACTCATGGGCCTGTACTACGAGCAGGAAATGAACCTCAAGGAGATCGGCGCGGTGATGAATGTATCGGAATCGCGCGTGTCACAGCTGCATAGCCAGGCGATCGGGCGCCTGCGTACCTTTTTGCGGGAGCAGGCGTGGACTGGGCTAGCGTAGCCGGCATCGCGCTTGCGCTGGGCGGCCTTCTGGCCGGCCAGTTGCTGGAGGGCGGCCACCTGAGCTCGCTGCTGCAGCCGGCCGCTTTCATCATCGTCGGCGTTGGCACGGTGGGCGCCGTGCTGCTGCAAAGCGGCATGCCGGATTTCCTGCGCGGCGTACGCATGGCCAGAACGGTTTTCGTCGCGCAGCCCGATGCCGGCGCCGCACTTGAGCAACAGGTCATCACATGGAGTTCGCAGGCGCGGCGCGAAGGATTGCTGAGCCTGGAGCGCTATCTCAATGGCATCAGGGACCCGTTCAGGGCCAAGGGGTTGCGCATGCTCGTCGACGGGATCGATCCGTTCAAGCTCAAGGAAATCCTGGAAGCCGACGTCGACAGTTATGAACGCGCCGAACGGCGGGCCATCAAGGTCTGGGACGCTGCCGGGGGCTACGCTCCGACAGTCGGCATCATCGGCGCCGTGCTCGGGCTGATCCATGTCATGGAAAACCTTGCCGACCCCGCACAGCTCGGCAGCGGCATCGCAGTGGCATTCGTTGCCACGATTTATGGCGTGGGGCTGGCCAATCTCGTATTCCTGCCGATCGCCAACAAGCTTAAATCCCTGCTGGCGCAGGAGGTTGCGCAACGCGAGATGCTGATCGGCGCATTTTTCGGCATCGCCCTGGGCGACAACCCGCGCATCATCCAGGAGCGCATGAGCGCCCACCGGCGCTAGCGCTGGGCGAGCAGGCAAGGATACCACGGCATGGCGCGAAAAAAACAAGAGGAAGAACACGAAAATCACGAGCGCTGGCTGGTTTCCTACGCCGATTTCATCACGCTGCTGTTTGCTTTCTTCGTCGTGATGTACGCCATTTCTTCGGTCAACGAAGGAAAATACCGGGTATTGTCCAATTCGCTCGGCTCTGCCTTCGGTACCGGAGCAGCGGTTTCCGTCACCCAGGTTGCGCCGGAGCGGCAACAAGCTTTCCCGTTGGCGCGCCAGGCCCGGCCGGACCGCCAGCAGATCGAAGCCCTGCGCCAGAAACGCACGGCGATGACTGATATGGCGCGCAAGATCCAGGTGTCGCTGGCACCGCTGGTGCAACGCGGCATTGTGCGTGTGACCCAGACCAGCCGCGGCGTCAAGGTCGAAATCAATGCAAGCATCCTGTTTGCGCCAGGCGATGCCAGGTTGAGTACGACATCGGGCGAAGCCCTGACTGTCATCGCGGAAATCGTCAAGGATGACAGTCATGCCTTGCAGGTCGAGGGGCATACGGATAACGTGCCCATCAGTAATGCCTTATTTGCCTCCAACTGGGAATTGTCGAGCGCACGGGCCAGCAGCGTGGTACGCCTGTTTGCAGATAATGGGGTTGGCCAGCATCGCCTTACCGCGGTCGGCCATGCCGACAATGTACCGGTCGGCACGAACGCGACACCTGAAGGACGCTTGCGCAACAGGCGGGTGGAAGTTCTGATCCTGGCAGACTTGCCGGAAAAAGAGACCGAGGTGCCGATAACACCGGCTAATCCATAAAAGGGCATCACCACGTCATGGAAAACCGGCTCGATTTCAAGTTGCGGGTATTGCGAGGCGACGAAATCGCCCTGGGTCCGGGCAAGGTGGCGTTGCTGGAAGCCATTGCGGCATGTGGCTCCATCAGTGGTGCTGCACGCGCCATGGGTATGTCCTATCGCCGAGCCTGGTTGCTTGTCGATACGATGAACCGGAGTTTTTCAGAGCCCCTGGTGATTACGTCCCCTGGGGGGAGCAAGGGCGGCGGCGCTTCGGTGACGCAAACCGGCGAGTCCGTCATGGCGATTTACCGTGCCATGCAACGAAGATCAGAGGCGGCAATTCAGGACGATGCGCAGGCTATCCTAAAATTGCTGCACCCTCTCTGAGATTCATGACAGAAAAATAATGTAAATCGATCCATGGACGTGATTCGCTATATCTGGCAGTATATAGCGAATCAATTAACTTCTGACAAGGCGATGATACCGAATCTCATTGTACTGGCGGTCACGCTGCTTGCCGTGTCTGCTCAAGCTGGCGAAGTACAGGTTGCTGTCGCAGCCAACTTTACCGCGCCCATGCAAAAGATCGCCGCGCAGTTTGAGAAAGATACGGGTCATAAGGCAGTGCTGGCGTATGGCGCTACGGGCAAGTTTTACGCGCAAATAAGGAATGGCGCGCCGTTTGATGTCTTGCTGGCGGCAGACGACGAAACCCCGGCAAAGCTGGAAAAAGAAGGCGCCGCGGTGCCCGGCAGCCGCTTTACCTATGCCATCGGCAGGCTGGTGTTATGGAGCGCGAAGCCGGAACTGGTCGATGGCAAGGGCGACGTGCTGAAGAAAGGTGATTTCACCCATCTGTCGATCGCCAATCCCAAGATCGCCCCCTACGGCGCCGCCGCGGTCGAAATATTGAAGGCGCTCGGCTTGCTCGATGCCGTGCAGCCGAAATTTGTCCTGGGCGAGAGCATAGTCCAGGCTTACCAGTTTGTTTCCACCGGCAATGCGCCGCTCGGTTTTGTGGCCATGTCCCAGGTCTATGAAGACGGCAAGCTGAAATCCGGTTCGGCGTGGCTTGTGCCGCCCAATCTGCATAGCCCGATCCGGCAAGATGCCGTCATTCTTGAAAAAGGCAAGGGCAAGCCTGCGGCGGAGGCATTGATGCGCTTTCTGAAAAGCGATCAGGCAAGACAGATCATCCGTCCCTACGGCTACGACTTTTAAGCAAGATGCCTAGGCCGGAAGATTGGGGCGCGATTCTGCTGACGCTTAAGTTGGCAACGGTCGTCATGCTGCTTTTGCTGTTGCTTGGCACTCCCATTGCCTGGTGGCTGGCGCGCACCCGCTCGCGCTGGAAAGGCGTCATCGGCGCAATCGTGGCGCTGCCACTGGTATTGCCACCCACCGTGCTCGGCTTCTATTTGCTGGTAACAATGGGGCCGAATGGTCCGATCGGAAACCTGACACAGTCGCTCGGCATCGGTTTGCTGCCATTTAGCTTTCCCGGCCTGGTGATCGCATCAGTCTTCTACTCTTTACCGTTTGCCGTTCAGCCTTTGCAAAATGCCTTTGAGGCGATCGGCAATCGCCCGCTGGAAGTCGCCGCTTCGCTGCGCGCCAGCCCGCTCGATGCGTTTTTTACCGTGGCATTGCCGCTGGCAAAACCTGGCATCATCAGCGCGGCGATATTGAGTTTTGCCCATACCGTAGGCGAATTCGGCGTGGTGCTCATGATCGGTGGGAACATACCGGACAAGACACGGGTCGTTTCGGTACAAATTTACGATCATGTGGAGGCGCTGGAATACACGCAGGCGCACTGGCTGTCTGGTGGCATGCTGGTATTCAGCTTCCTGGTGCTGCTGGCGCTTTACACTTTCAACCCCTCCCGTAAATTGCAATGAGTACGCACGGCATCCACGCTGGCTTCACTATCCGCCGTGACGGCTTTTTCTTGCAGGCGGAACTGGCATTGCCCTCGCGGGGCGTCACGGCAATCGTAGGGCCGTCCGGATGCGGCAAGACCACGTTGCTTCGGGCTATCGCGGGGCTGGAACGGCATGCCGGTTATTTAAGCGTTAATGGCGAAACCTGGCAGGATGATGAAAATGGCATATTCGTGCCGATACATCTTCGCGGCGTCGGCTTCGTCTTTCAGGAAGCGAGCCTGTTGCCGCATCTGACGGTACGGCGCAATCTTGAGTTCGGCTGGAAGCGGACAGCGCCGCCGCTTCGCAAGCTCGAACAGGAACAGATGCTTTCCTTGCTTGGCATTGCACACTTGCTTGACCGGCATCCGGCGGGGCTCTCTGGCGGTGAGCGCCAGCGCGTCGCGATTGCGCGAACCTTGCTGACCAGTCCGAGCCTGTTGCTGATGGACGAGCCCATGGCCTCCCTTGACATGATGCGCAGGCACGAAGTCTTGCCCTATCTCGAGCGCATCCATGATGAACTGGCGATCCCCGTCATTTATGTCAGCCACGCGCCAGACGAAGTTGCACGCCTGGCTGACCACATCGTCGTGCTGGATTGCGGCAGGGTGGCGGCCAGCGGGCCGATTGCCGAAATCACGGCGCGGCTGGATTTGCCCATGGCGTTTGAAGACGATGCGGGTGTCGTCGTTACCGGGGTTGTCGAGTCTTATGATGAACAATATCAGCTGGCGTGCGTGCGCATTGCGGACGGCCTTATTCGGGTGGCACACCGCAGACTGCCTTTGGGCGCGTCGCTAAGGGTGCGCATACTGGCGCGTGATGTCGTGCTTAACCTGGGTCCCCATCAAGACACGTCGGCACTCAATCAGTTGCCGGCGGACGTAGTCGCGGAAATGCCGGCCAAGACGCAGATGCATGCGATTATCCGACTGGACGCCGCCGGGATACCATTGCTCGCCCGGATTACGCGGTTGTCCCGTGATTGCCTGCATATTGCAGCAGGTAAAAAAGTATGGGTACAGTTCAAGGCGACGGCGCTTCTAACGCCAAGTTGATTTGGGAATATTTCCCGTGATGCGCCCGTTCGCCGTTTGAAACCGGCGGATGGCGCCTAGCCGATTGCCAGGCCGCGTCCGCCGGCAGTCACCGAGGATTGCCCGTTGGGGCCGTAGAGTGCCTGGCCTTGCGGGCCACCCTTCAGAACGTTCAGGGCGCTTTGATTGCGGTTCAGGTGCTTGCCGATCAACAGGCCATTGCTGCGGTTGACTTCCTTGGCTGCCCTTGCCAGCTCCAGCAAATTCTGCCACGACTGGTGAATAACTTCTGGCTGGCGGCTTTCCAGCCAGGCTTGCATGCCTGCCTCGGTAGCGGCAAAACCTATGGCGGCCAGGGCCAGGTGGCGCTCGGCGGCAAGTTCGGACATGCGGGTCACCAGCCGGGTTTTTTCCTCGGTCAGGGCCGTCAGTGCATCGATATCGGCGGTAATCAGCTGGGCCTGTTCCTCTTTCAAGAGTTCGAGCAGGGTGCGCGCCGTGCGGAGTTCTTCTTGCAGTTGGTGCGCTGGGCTGGTGCCGGATGCGGTCATGTCTATGCCTTACGGGAATGAATCAAATCCTTGACGGAATCGAGCAAGCCATTGGCGACCTTTTCGGGATCAACCTGGAATCTGCCTTCGGCAATTGCCGCCTTGATTTCCGCCACTTTCTGGGTGTCGAATACGCCTTCGCCGCCGGCCAATGCCTGCAATTGCGAAGAAATCTGTACGCCTTGCTGCGCCGTGCCGGCAGAGCTTGCCTTGGCCGCACCGCCGGATTTTTCCGCGCCCTTGCTGCCGCGGGCTTCCGTCGTGCCGACCGGCAGGCTGCCGGTTTTCTTGATCGAGTTATCGATTTTCACGATAGTTCCTTGTCCGTTCGGGGTGGATTACCCCTGTCCATGCCCATATAACGGCATGGCGAGAATAAACTTTAGGAACCAATCTAACATTATTTAATGGGTGCGGCCAGAAAAATATTCCATGTTTTCAATAAGTTACTTCCACAATGCCACCGTTTTTTGCCACGCCGCTGACCACCTGGCCGCTGGGCGTACGGGCCTGGACGACTTGGCCGTCCGCCGCATTGTTCAAGGCCTTTGCCTCTGCCGAGATGCGGAAGCCCGCGCCGGCCGATGTCAGGCGCACGGTCTGGCCCTGCAGGACGGCGGCCTGGGCGCGCAGCGCATCGCTGCGCAAGGGCGCGCCGGCAGGCAGTGACACTGCAAGTGCGCGTCCGAGCGCTTGCGACGTTTCGGTCAGGATGCCGGCAGGCAGCTGGGTCAGGTCACCCCGGGCTTTCGCCAGGTGTTGCGGCATGACCACCTGTCCCTGGGCCAGTGGCGCAGCTGTCGTGAGGTATTCAGCCACGACCTTGATGGTTGCAGGAATATACACAGTCCAGGTAACCGGCACGGCGCACCGTACCCCGACCGTGGTGCGCCCCCACACCCGGCTGCCAGGCGGCATGAAGGCTTCCGGGGCGGCGCAGGCCGCGAGGTTGGCGCGCTCGTCCAGGGCGCTGGCGCTGATGCTGACTTGTCCGGGCAAGCCTGCGCTCTGGATGCGCAGGAATTGTTCAACCACCTTGCGGATGGTTTCCGGATCTTGCCTGGCGGGGGGCTGCTGTGCGATTGCCGTCCCGGCAAGCGTCAGGACGATGGCGAACAGGCTTGCCTTGATTGGCTGATGCATGGTTTTTGCGGGAAGATGTCTTGTGCTGCCCATGATAACGGCGTCACCTTCGGGCAAAGCAGGGAACAGGACGGGGTTTTGCGCGCTTATCTTCCGATCGGAGGCGGCATTGACTGCTTAATATCGAGCCTGTACAAAACCATTATCGGCCCAAAGCGCAATTTCTTTAGGCCGGTGTCGCGGAGGCGGGCATGATCGGAAAACTGGATGAATACCTGCGGTTCAATGAAACCGCCCTGAATTTGCGCGGGCAGCGCCAGCAATTGCTGGCGTCGAACATCGCCAATGCGGACACCCCGAATTTCAAGGCGCGCGACATCGATTTTAACAAGGCGCTGCAGGGGGCGATGGCCAAAGGTGGGCCGACCCAGGCGCCGGCGCTGGCGAAAACCTCTACGGTACACCTGAGTGCAGGCGCTGGCAATGCGGTGGGTGATGCGCCGCTCCTGTACCGCAAGGAACAGCAAGGCAATATCGACGGCAATACGGTCAACATGGATGTGGAGCGTAACCAGTTCACCGATAACGCCATCCGTTATGAAGCCGGCCTGACTCTCATTAACGCGCAAATCAGAAAAATGATGAGCGCCATCCAGGGGCAATGACCATGTCACTCTTTAATATTTTTAATGTCGCCGGCTCCGCCATGAGCGCGCAGTCGCAGCGGCTGAATGTGGTGGCCAGCAATATTGCCAATGCCGACAGCACCACCAGTTCGACCGGCCAAACCTACAAGGCCAAGCAGGTGGTATTCCAGGCCGTGCCGATGGCTGCGCCGGAAGCCGCCGGGGTGCGGGTGCAGAAAGTGGTGGAAGATGCTTCGCCGCCGAAAATGCTGTACGACCCGAAGCATCCGCAAGCCGATGAACAGGGTTATGTGGCCATGCCAAACGTGAATGTGGTGGAAGAGATGGTTAACATGATTTCGGCGTCGCGTTCCTACCAGACCAACGTCGACACCATGAATGCAGCCAAGACGCTGCTGATGAAAACACTGGCAATCGGTCAGTAAGAAAGGGAGTTCGCATGACGACCATACAAAGTAACAGCGGCGTGTCAACAAGCTTGATGGACGCGGTCAATGGCAACAGTTCGGCCAAGGCCAAGGATACGGTCGTGGAAGCGCAGGATCGCTTCATGACCCTGCTGGTGACGCAGATGCGCAACCAGGATCCGCTGAACCCGATGGACAATGCGCAGATGACCAGCCAGCTGGCGCAGCTGTCGACCGTCAGCGGTATTGAGAAATTGAATGCAGCGCTGGAGAACCTGATGGGCAGCTACCAGGCCAGCCAGACGCTGCAGGCGACCGGCATGATCGGCCACGGCGTACTGGCCACCGGTAACAGCGTGCAGCTGAGCGAAGGCGAGGCCCTGATGGGCGTCGAACTCGCCGGGCCGGCCGACAAGGTGCAGGTGACGATTCGCGACGCCAGCGGCACCGCGGTCCACAGTTTTGCGCTGGAGAACCAGGCCGCAGGCACCTATCCGCTGGCCTGGGATGGCAAGAACGATGCCGGCACTACGCTGCCCGACGGCAAATATACGTTTGACGTCAAGGCCACTGCAGGTGAGCAAAGCGTCACCGCCACCGCCCTGAGCTTCGGCCAGGTTGCCAGCGTTTCCACGGGAAGCGGGGGCATCAAGGTCAATGTACCGACCCTCGGCGCCCTGAATTTCGCCGATATTCGTCAGATTCTCTGACTGTTGCGCACACCATCGTTATAAGGGGAACATCATGAGTTTTCAGCAAGGTTTGAGCGGTCTGAGCGCAGCATCCAAAAGCCTGGACGCGATCGGCAACAATGTTGCCAACTCCAATACGGTCGGATTCAAGGCGTCGCAGGCGCAGTTTGCCGACGTCTATGCCAGTTCGCTGACGGGTGCCGGCACCGGCCAGGTGGGTATCGGCGTGCAAGTGGCTGCAGTTGCCCAGCAATTCACGCAAGGTAACATCACCGGCTCCAATAATCCGCTCGATGTCGCCATCAATGGCGGCGGGTTTTTCCGCATGAGCGATAACGGCACGATCAACTATGCGCGCAATGGCCAGTTCCAGCTCGACCAGAATGGCTTTATCGTCAGTTCCAGCGGTGCGCGGCTGACAGGCTACGTCGCCAATAACGTCGGTGTCCTGTCCACCGGCGCGCCGGCCGACCTGAATATCAACACCGCCGACTTGCCACCGAACGAGTCATCGGAAGTGAACGTTCTGCTCAACCTGGATTCCCGCAAGCCGGCAATCGACCAGACGGTCGATCCTTTCGACATCAACGATCCGGCGACCTACCACAATGCGACCTCGGTATCGGTGTTCGACAGCCTTGGCAATTCGCACGTGATGCAAACCTTTTTCGTGAAGACTTCGCCGTTGCCAGCCGATCCTCCGGGAACCCTGGCAACCTGGCAAGTATATGGTGCGGTCGATGGCGCGCTGCTGCCGGCGCCGGCTGGCGGCAATATCGGTTCGTTGACTTTTGCCTCTGACGGCAGCATCGACACGGCCGCAACCACACTGCCGCTGGCGAATATCCAGTTGCCGGTGTCCACCGGCGCAACCACGCCGATCGGCGGCGGTGCCGGCATCAGCGTTGATTTTACCGGCACGACGCAGTTTGGTTCGGCCTTCAGCGTCAATACGCTGAACCAGGATGGCTATGCTTCCGGGCGTTTATCCGGTTTCAACATCGGCGATGACGGCATCATCACCGGCCGCTATACCAACGGCAAATCAGCGACGCTTGGACAAGTGGTGCTGGCCAATTTCACCAACCCGAACGGCTTGCAACCACTCGGCAACAACGTCTGGGCATCGACCTCCACATCCGGCCCGGAACTGGTGGGCGGCCCCGGCTCGGGAAGCCTGGGATCGCTGCAATCGTCGGCAGTGGAAGACTCGAACGTCGACCTCACCGCCGAGCTGGTCAACATGATCACCGCGCAGCGCTTTTACCAGGCCAATGCGCAAACCATCAAGACCCAGGATCAGGTGATGCAGACGCTGGTCAATCTGCGCTAATGACGCCCATCGTTCGCAGCTGACAGGCCACAGGAGAAACCATGGACCGCATGATCTACACCGCCATGACTGGCGCCAAGCATATCCTGGAAAAGCAGGCCACCACTTCGCACAACCTGGCCAATGCCACGACCAATGGTTTTCGCGCCCAGCTGGACACCTTTCGCGCCGTGCCGGTGCAGGGCGCGGATCTGCCCACGCGCGCCTTCGTGGTCGATTCGACGGTAGGCGCGGATTTTCGCGCCGGGCCGATCCAGCAGACCGGGCGGGAACTGGATGTGGCGGTGCAGGGGCAGGGCTGGATCGCCGTGCAGCTCGAAGACGGCAGCGAAGCCTATACCCGCAACGGCAGCCTCAAGCTTAGCGAGAACGGCATCCTGCAGACGCAATCCGGCCTGAACGTGCAAGGCGACGGCGGCCCGATCACCGTGCCGCCGGATGCCGCCCTGGCGATCGCCAAGGATGGCACGGTGTCGGCGGTTTCCACGGCGACCAAGCCGGCGATCAATACCGTGCTCGGACGCATCAAGCTGGTCAATCCTGAGCAGGCTGAACTGGTGCGCGGCGACGATGGCCTGTTCCGCCTGAAAAGCGGCGAGCCGGCCGACAACGCAGAAAACGTCACCCTGATCGGCGCTTCGCTGGAGGGCAGCAACGTCAATGTGGTTGATGAAATGGTCAACATGATCAGCCTGGCGCGGCAGTTCGAGATGCACATGAATTTGTTGAAGAACGCCGAGAATAACGCCAACAAAGCCGCGCAGCTCCTCTCTTTGAGTTAGACCGGGGTGGCGGATAATTGAATTATGGGGTGTCTTCCCTGGAAGGCGCCGATGGACAGGCAGCAGTCAGCTGGAGAATGAAATGATACGCTCACTATGGATAGCCAAAACCGGTCTGGAAGCCCAGCAGACGCAGATGGATGTCATCTCCAATAACCTTGCCAACGTCGGCACCACCGGCTTCAAGCGTTCGCGCGCGGTATTCGAGGATTTGCTTTACCAGACCATTCGCCAGCCGGGCGCGCAGTCGTCGCAGCAAAGCCAGCTGCCGTCGGGCCTGCAACTGGGCACCGGCGTGCGCCCTGTTGCAACCGAGCGCATTCATACCCAGGGCAACCTGCAACAGACCGGCAACGCCAAGGATGTGGCAATCCAGGGCGCGGGCTTTTTCCAGGTATTGATGCCGGACGGCAGCGCCGCCTACACCCGCGACGGCTCTTTCCAGGTCGATAACCAGGGCCAGCTGGTGACTTCCAGCGGTTTCGTGCTGCAACCGGCGATTACCATTCCGGATAATGCCCAGTCCGTCACCATCGCCCGCGACGGCACGGTGTCAGTGCAGGTCTCGGGAGCAGCGGCGCCGACCGCGGTAGGCGCATTGCAGCTGACGACGTTCATCAATCCGGCCGGCCTGGAAAGCAAGGGCGAAAACCTGTATGCGGAAACCGGCGCATCGGGCACCCCGAACACCAATACGCCTGGCACCAACGGCGCCGGCACGCTGTTGCAGAGCTATACCGAAACTTCGAACGTCAACGTGGTCGAGGAACTGGTCAACATGATCCAGACCCAGCGCGCCTACGAAATCAACAGCAAGGCCATCAGCACCTCGGACCAGATGCTGCAGCGCCTGGGTCAGCTGTAATCGGCTTGCAGGAGATTCAGCCATGAAAAACGCATTCAGGGTATTTTTTTCCATTCTTGCCGCCGGCTATCTTGCTGGCTGCGCAATGACGCCTGATTCCATCGTGCAGGGACCGACCTCGGCAAGGCCCATGCCGCCGGTGGCGAGCGGCCAGGCCAATGGCGCGATTTTCCAGTCTGCTTCGTATCGGCCGATATTCGAAGACCGCCGCGCGCGCTTCGTCGGCGATATCCTGACCATGACCATCAGCGAAAAAACCAGCGCCAACAAGGCTGCCGGCAATTCCGGCAGCAAGAGCGGCAGCGTCGAGACAGGCGTGACTGCACTGTTCGGCGCCCCGGCTTCACTGCTGGGACGCACGAATGCGGCGGCGTCGTCCGCCAACGATTTCAGCGAAAAGGGCGCGACCAGTTCGAGCAACAATTTCACTGGCACCATTGGCGTCACGGTGGTTGATGTTCTCCCCAATGGCAACCTCGTGGTTAGCGGGGAAAAGCAGGTCGCGTTTGACAAGGGCACCGAATTCATCCGGGTTTCAGGCGTTGTCAATCCTGATCAAATCCGTCCTGGCAACAACATCCTGTCGAGCCAGGTCGCCGATGCACGCATCGAATACCGCACCAACAGCCATGTCGATGGCGCAGAAATGATGGGTATCCTGACGCGTTTCTTCCTGAGCGTTTTGCCGCTGTAATGCCAGGCCGCCCGGAGCTGACCATGAATATCCTGTCCAACATCTCTTCGCCGATGAAACGCAGCCTGGCGTTGCTGGTTGTCGCAGCCTGCATGGCGGCGTCGCCGGCGCATGCCGAGCGCCTCAAGGACCTGGCCAGCATCCAGGGGGTGCGCCAGAACCAGTTGCTCGGCTATGGCCTGGTGGTCGGCCTCGACGGCAGCGGCGACCAGACCACGCAAACGCCGTTTACCGTGCAAAGCGTCATGAGCATGCTGCAACAGATGGGCGTGAACCTGCCGCCGGCGTCGTCGCTGCAGCTGAAAAACGTCGCGGCAGTCATGGTGACAACGTCGCTGCCGGCCTTTGCCCGGCCGGGCCAGGCACTGGATGTGACGGTTTCCTCGATGGGCAATGCCAAGAGCCTGCGTGGCGGTACCCTCCTGATGACGCCGCTGAAGGGCGCCGATGGGCAAATTTACGGTATCGCGCAGGGCAATGTGCTGGTTGGTGGCGTCGGTGCGGCAGCCAGCGGCAGCAAGACCCAGGTCAACCACCTGAGTGTGGGCCGCATTTCGAATGGCGCCACCGTCGAGCGCGCCGTGCCAACCGTGCTGGGGCAGGGCGATTCGGTGTACCTGGAGTTGAACGATACGGATTTTTCCACTGCCAGCCGCGTGGTGGATGCTGTCAACCGGCGCTTCGGCGCGGAAACGGCGGCAGCGCAGGATGGCCGCGTGATCCGCGTGCGCGCGCCAGCGGACAGCAGCGCCCGCGTGGCTTTTCTCGGTGCGCTGGAAAGCATCGACCTGGCGCCGGCGCAATCTGCCGCCAAGGTCATCCTGAACGCCCGCACCGGTTCGGTTGTGATGAACCAGGCGGTAACACTGGAAAGTTGTGCCGTATCGCACGGTAACCTGTCGATCGTCATCAATACCGACTCGGCCGTCAGCCAGCCAGCCCCCCTGTCGGGTGGACAGACGGTGGTGACCCAGACTTCGCAGATCGATATCCGCAAGGAGCCAGGGCAAGTATTAATGCTCAAGGGAGGCGCGTCACTGGCGGAAGTGGTCAAGGCACTGAATGCGATTGGCGCCACGCCGCAGGACTTGCTGGCGATATTGCAAGCCATGAAGGCGGCAGGCTCACTGCGCGCCGAACTGGAAATCATCTAAGACCGGCACCATGAGCAATTCCGTCGATTTCTCCGGCAAGCTCGCCCTGGACTCCAGGGGGCTGGGTGCGTTGCGCGAGTCGGCGCGGCAGCAATCGCCGGAATCGATCAAGGCCGCCGCCAAGCAGTTCGAGGCGCTTTTCATGAACATGGTCATGAAAAGCATGCGCGAAGCCACGCCGCAGGATGGCATGTTCGACAACCAGCAAACCAAGATGTATACCTCCATGCTGGACCAGCAGCTGAGCCAGACACTGGCCAATCGCGGCGTCGGCCTGGCCGATGTGCTGGCGCGGCAGTTGTCGGCCAATCGCGGGTTGCCGCCTCCAGCGCCGGGCGAGGCGGGCGATGCCGGCAATGCCGCCACTGGTGGGGCCGCAGCCGATGGTATCTCCGGCATGGCGCCCGTGCGCCAGTTGAACCCGCAGCGGCAGGCCCAGATTGCTGCATTCCAGGAGCAGCTGCGGCTGCAAAATGAAGAGGGCGGCAGCGGCATGACCCCGGGTGGCATGCCTGGCCAGGCGGGTAGCGCAAGCGGCGTCGCCGAAGCCGGCAAGTCGAGGTCGCGCCATGCCCATGTGCGGGCGTTCGAGGACCGCCTTGCGCATCACGCCGATGAGGCCAGCCGCGCCACCGGCATTCCCGCCAAATTCATGCTGGGCCAGGCGGCGCTCGAGACCGGGTGGGGCAAGCGCGAGATTCGCGGCGCCGACGGCAGCAACAGCTTCAACCTGTTCGGCATCAAGGCGACAGGCGGCTGGAAGGGCAAGGTCGTCGAAGTGGCGACCACCGAGTACGTCAATGGCGCGCCGCAGATCAAGCGGGAAAAGTTCCGCGCTTACGATTCCTATGCCGACAGTTTCCGCGATTACGCCCGCCTGCTGGGGCAGAATCCGCGTTATGAAAATGTCATTGCCAATGCCCAGGATGCCAGTGGTTTTGCGCATGGCCTGCAACGCGCCGGCTACGCGACAGACCCGCAGTATGCAGCCAAACTGACGCGCATCATCCAGCAAACTCTGTCGGCGTGATCAGGCAGCGCCAAGCTGCGGCCACCAGGATGTTGTAAAAAATATATTGTTCTTTCGGCAGCGCGCTAAAGTTTGTCGAAAGTCTGCCGAAAACATAAGTAACGCGTTAATAGAAAAGACCATCATGGCGAACATTCTGAGTATTGGCCAATCAGCACTGAACGCGGCGCAGGTGGGACTGGCGACCACGGGCCACAATATCGCCAATGCCAGTACCGAGGGGTTCAGCCGCCAGGTGGTCGTGCAGAGTGCGCTGGCAGGCGCGCCAGCCAGTTTCGGCTCGCTTGGCAAGGGCACCGAAGTCCAGTCGGTCAAGCGCGTTTACAACGAATTCCTGACGAACCAGGTCCTGAATTCGCAAACGTCGCAGAACGGGCTCAGTTCGTATTACAGCCAGATCAAGCAGATCAATAACATGTTTGCCGATCCGACGGTCGGCGTGACTCCGGCGCTGCAGGAATTTTTCAAGGGCGTGCAAAACCTCGCCGCCAATCCCAGTTCCGGCGCGGCGCGGCAAACCGTGATTGCGTCGGCGCAAACCCTGGCGGGTCAATTCCAGGATGTCAGCGGCCGCCTCGATTCGCTGCGTGAAGGCGTCAACAGCGACATCAGGTCCGGCATCGACAGCATCAATTCGCTTGCCACCCAGATTGCCAAGCTCAACGATTCCATCAGCACGGTGCAGGCCAGTAACAGCGGCAAGGCGCCCAATGACTTGCTCGACCAGCGCGACAAGCTGGTATCGGATCTGAGCAAGGAAATCAAGGTTACTGTGGTCAAGCAGGGTACTGACTATAATATTTCGATCGGCAACGGCCAGTCCCTTATCGTCGGTGGCAAGACGTTTGAGCTGACCCCCGTGGTATCGGCCACCGATCCGTCGCGCATCCAGGTGGGCTACAAGAGCAACGGCAACACCATTTCGCTGGCGGAAGCCGCGCTTTCCGGCGGCAAGATGGGCGGCGTGCTGGAATTCCGCTCGCAAACACTGGACAAGGTGCAAAATGAACTTGGCCGGATCGCCATCGGCCTGGGTAGTGCATTCAATGATCAGCACCAGCTTGGCCAGGATTTGAACGGCGACCTCGGCGGCGATTTTTTCAAGGTGGCGGTGCCCCGGGTGAACTCGAGCTCGCTGAACACCGGCACTGCCCAGGTCGCGGCCAATATCACCAACCCGGGCGCGATGACCGCCAGCGATTACCGCTTTGAATTCATCGGTCCTGCCGAATATCGCGTAACCCGCATGACTGACGGCGCCCTGACTAGTTCCACCACGCTGCCGATCTCGATCGACGGGCTGGAGTTTCAGGTCGCCTCGGGCACCATGGCCGCCGGCGATGTCTTCATGGTCAAGCCGACGATCGATGGCGCCAGTGGATTTGGCGTGCTGATCAGCGATACTGCCAAGATCGCGGCGGCGGCGCCGGTTCGTACCGGCGCCAACAGCGTCAACGCCGGTTCAGGAAAGATCAGCGCCGGTTCGGTCGACGACAGCTATACCCTCGCCAGCGTGTCGCCGCCGATAACGCTGCAATATGACGCTGCAACCAATACCTTCAGCGGCTTCCCGGCTTCGACGAGCGTCACGGTGAGCAGTCCGCTGCAGGCAGATGGCAAGAACGTCGGCGGGGCGGCCAGCGCATTGGACTTCAGCATTGCTAATGTAAATGGCGGCCTGGGCTTCAACGACAGCGTCACAGTGACCGACTTCGACTACTCGGGCGGCGGCGCAAATATCGCACAGCTTGATATCGACGGCATGGGCATCACGCTGACGGCAAATTACGGCGACGCAGACGGCGTTGCAGCTGCAATCGAATCGCAACTCAATGCCACTGCAGGAACTGGTGCTTACACTGTCACTAATACTGCAGGAAACCTCAAGATCCAGAATAACAGCGCTGCCACCGCGGTTGCCATTACCAATACCGATGTCAACGCAGGTTTGGCTGGTTTCGCAAACGATACCGGTACGGCAGGTGTTGTCGGTACTCAAGCTACCTTCACGGTCGATGGCAGCCCGGTCAGCCTGACCGGCAATTACGCCGACCGCGATGCGCTGGCCGCGGCGATCCAAAGTCAGCTTTCCGGATATGCCGTGACAGCAGGCAGTGGCGGTGCGCTGACGATCACCCATACCGGCAATCAGCAGCCGGTTGCGGTGGCCGGATTGAGTGGCAACGAGCTCGCCAATCTTGGCTTGAGCAACTCGCCGGGCACCGGTTCGCTCAGCAGCTATGCGCCCGGCGCGCCGGTGAGCTTTGTCGAGGGCGCGACCATCAGTTTTGGCGGCGTCAGCTTTGCCATCACCGGCAACCCGGCCAACGGCGACCGCTTTACCATCGGCGCCAATACCAACGGCGTTGGCGACAATCGCAACGCCTTGCTGCTGGGCGCGCTGCAAACCGCGAAAACCCTGGCCAACGGCACCGCTACCCTGCAGGGCGCATTCGGCCAGATGGTAAACATGGTTGGCAACAAGACGCATGAGCTGGACGTCAACATGACTGCAGAAAATACCATGTTGGAGCAAGTCGTCGCGGCGCAGCAATCCGTCTCGGGCGTCAACCTGGATGAGGAAGCGGCCAACCTGTTGCGTTACCAGCAGGCGTACCAGGCCGCCGGCAAGGTGATGCAAACTGCCAGTAAAATGTTCGACGTGTTGCTGTCATTAGGACAGTAAGGGCCAATATCATGCGTATAAGTACCAGCACCTTGTATGAAACCAGCACATCGAAGCTAAGCGATCTGCAGGCCAGCCTGATGCGCACGCAGCAGCAGATTGCGACCGGCCGCCGGGTCATGACGCCGGCTGACGATCCAGTGGCTGCGGCGCGTGCCTATGACGTGAGCCAGGCGCGGGCCACCAACGACCAGTACGCCATCAACCGCCAGAACGTCAAGTCCTCGCTGGGACTGGAAGAGGGCGTGCTGGCCAGCGTAACGACCTTGCTGCAGGACGTTAAGACCCAGGTGGTCGCTGCTGGCAATGGCGCCTACAGCGACACCGAACGTCAATATCTTGCTACCGAGCTGAATGAACGCTTCCAGGAATTGATCGGACTGGCCAATTCCGGCGATGGTGTCGGCGGCTACCTGTTCGCCGGCTTTCAGAGCGGCACCCAGCCTTTTGCGCAAAGCGGCAATGGCGCTGTCTACAGCGGTGACCAGGGGCAGCGCATGCTGCAGGTTGCCGCTTCCCGGCAACTCGGCTTCAGCGATAACGGCAATGCCGTATTTGAGCAAATCAAGACCGGCAATGGCAGTTTCACTCTCGGCGCCGCAACTGGCAATGCCGGTACAGGGGTATTTTCGGCCGGTGTCGTGACAGATGCGTCGCTCCTCGATGGCCATGATTACAGCGTGACTTTTTCCGTGACTGGTGGCGTCACCACCTACGACGTGACCGATGTCACCACCGGCACAGCCCTGTCTACGGGTAATGCCTACGCCAGTGGCCAGGCCATTGCATTCAACGGCATCCAGTTCGACATCAAGGGTGCGCCGGCCAATGGCGACAGTTTTGCCATAGGTCCAAGCACCAACCAGAGCGTGTTTTCGACTTTGAAGGACTTGATCGGCGTCCTCAATGCCCCGGCCACTGGCGACGCGGGCAAGGCAAGGCTCAGCAATGGGTTGGTGGAAGCGCATTCCAACCTCGAGAATGCGCTGGACAATGTGTTGACGGTGCGTGCCTCGGTAGGGACGCGACTGAAGGAAATCGATTCGCTTGACAGTAGCGGGGAAGATGCAGATTTGCAGTTTGCCCAGACACTGTCGGATTTGCAGGATCTCGACTATACCAAGGCGATTTCCAGCCTCATGCAGCAACAGACGACGCTTTCTGCGGCGCAGCAATCCTTTGTAAAAATCAGCGGACTGTCGCTTTTTAACTTCCTTTAATCCGGCTAAATTCGGGAGAAGCCTGCAGCAACTGCTGCAGGCTTTTTGTTTTTCCGGCGGACGTCGTCGTGCCGCCACGTCCCGGTCTTTCGATTATTTTTTTCTTGGGTATTGTATCTACCCCATGGTAATGTTTTGCCATTATAAAAAATGGCAACGACAGGCAATTCACTGGCCTTCGGGACAAGAAAAAGACACATGACGGACGAGATTTCGATCAATCAGGTCAATCAGCATTACCTCGATAAGGTAATGAATCTGGCGCAGGAACGGGATGTCGAGGCAACCGAGGATATTTTCGATGCGCGCGGCATGAAACTGGTGGCCAAGGGGTCGCGCATTTCGAGCGGGATGCAGGAACGCCTGATCGTGCACAAGTTGCGCAAGCCGCTGGAGTCGAGCATCACGGTAGCGGATGGCATCGACAACAATATCATCGTAAGCGAGGCCAGGCGGCTGGCCGAAACATTGGCGCCGGTGGGGTCGATGCACCGCATCGTCGGCAGTAAGGGTGTATCGCCGCTGGATATCCTGCAACAGGCGCGGTTCGGCAAGGCCATGAGCCTGATGCTGACCATTACCGAGCGCGGCGGCACGAGCGCCTTGGCACACAGCGTCATGGTCAGCCTGGTGTCGGTTTGCCTGGCTAAAAAAATGGGCCTTGGAGAAACCGAGCAATCCACGGTCGCCCTGGCGGGCTTGCTGCATGACATAGGCGAGCTGTATATCGAGCCGGAATTTTTGGACAGCAAGCGCCGCCTGTTGCCGCACGAGTGGCGCCATGTGGTGGTACACCCACGCATCGGCCAGATGCTCATCAAGGAGCTTGAGAATTTCCCGCCGGCGGTGGCGCAGGCGGTATCGGAACACCATGAACGCTTCGATGGCGGCGGCTATCCGCGCCAGCTCAGCGGCAAGAATATCAGCATCGCCGGCCAGGTGGTTTCGGTGGCGGAAATGATTTCCGGCGTATTCATGCGGCAGGACCGACCGCTGGAGCGGGCGGAGCTGGCCATGAAAATCATTCCCGGTGAACATGCCCACGGGCTGGTTTCGGCAGTGTCGAGCGTGCTGCAACTCAGCGGCGAAGAGGATGGCTTGCAAGGCGCCGTCCGCAGCGAAAATATTTTTGGCGATGTGCAGGCCTTGCATGCCAAGATCAACGGGGCACTGGAACTTGGCCGTGAATTGATGGATTCGCCGTTTCTCGATTCGCGCGCAGGCAAGGACTTGTTGCTGCTGGCGCTGCAGCAGGCGCAAGCGGTCAAACGGGCATTCACCAGCACCGGGCTGGATATCTGCATGCAGGAAAGCATGGCAGACTTTGCCGGCCTCAACACTGAAATCCATTTTGAAGTCGCCGTGGCCAGCAAGGAAATCCAGTGGCGCTTGCGCGATATCGCGCGCAACATGGCGTTGCACTGCGTGGCGCTGGATCAACAGGAGGCAAAGCTGCTGCAGCCACTGATTGCGCTGCTCGACGAGTGACGTAACGCGCTCAGCGCGGCTTGACCAGCAGGGTCGCCATGTCGAGACCTTCCTGCAACAGCCGTTCCATGGGCACGGCGAGGTAAGGAATCGTCAGCGCGATCATGATGAAGCCGACGCCAATGGCGACCGGGAAGCCGATGCCGAAGATATTCAATTGCGGGGCGGCGCGTGTCAGGATACCCAGGGCGATATTGTTGATCAGCAGGGCGGCCACGATCGGCAGCGACAGCTGCACGCCCGCCGAAAAGATCCGCCCCCCCCAGGCAACCAGCTGCTCCATGCCAATGCCCAGGGATCCGGCGCCGATGGGCATGGTGGTGAAACTGTCGACCAGGACGGAAAGCAGCATCAGGTGAAAGTTCGCCGCCAGGTAAAGCATGAGCAAGATTAGCGACAGGAACTGGCTGATGGCGGATGTATGGGCCGCCGATTGCGGGTCATAGAACGTCGCAAAGCCCAGGCCCATGGTCATGCCGATAATTTCACCGGCCATTTCGATGGCGGCAAATACGATCCGCATCGCCATGCCCATCGCCAGGCCGATCAGCATCTGCTGCGCCAGGATCAGCAGGCCGGGAAGGGACATCGGGTCGATGGCAGCCTGCGCCGGCACTGCCGGCGCCACGATCAGGGCAAGCAAGACCCCCAGGGCGATCCTGGTGCGCGCCGGTATCTTCTGATTGTTGAACAGGGGGGCCGTGGCGATCAGGCCGAGGATGCGCGCGAGCGGCCACATCAGGCCGGCGATCCAGGCATTCAGTGCCGCGCTGGAGATGCTGATCATCCGCGTCCGGCTTAGCTGATCATGCCGGGAATGCCGGTGAACATTTGCCGCATGTAGTCGAGCATGACCGACAGCATCCACGGCCCGGCCAGGATCAGCGCAATGAATATGCCAAGCAGCTTGGGAATGAAGGACAGCGTGGTTTCATTGATCTGGGTCGCGGCCTGAAAGATACTGATCGCCAGGCCGACCACCAGTGCCACCAGCAGCATTGGTGCGGCGATCATCAGTGTAACTTCCATGGCCTGGCGGCCCATGGTCATGACGGTTTCCGGTGTCATTGCAGTTTCCCTAGTAAAAGCTCTGGGCCAGCGAGCCGATCAGCAATTGCCAGCCATCGACCAGCACGAACAGCATCAGCTTGAAGGGCAGCGCGACAATGGCCGGGGATACCATCATCATACCCATCGACATGAGCACGCTGGCAACCACCATGTCGATAATCAGAAAGGGAATGAAAATCGCGAAGCTGATCTGGAAGGCGGTCTTCAGCTCGCTGGTGATAAAAGCCGGCACCAGCACCCGCAGCGGCACCTGCTCGGGCCCCTGCAATGCTGGGGTGTTGGAAATCTTCACATACATCGCCAGGTCCGACTGGCGGGTCTGCTTGAGCATGAATTCCTTGAGCGGCGCGGCACCCTTGTCGAGCGCCTGCTGCATGGTGATCTTGTTTTCCGACAGCGGCAGATAGGCGTCCGTGTAGACCTTGTCCAGCACCGGGCCCATGACGAACAGCGTGAGAAACAGCGCCAGGCCGATCAGCACCTGGTTGGGCGGCGCGGATGGCGTGCCGAGCGCCTGACGCAGGAGGGACAGGACGATGACGATGCGGGTAAAGCTGGTCATCATCAAAAGCGCTGCCGGCAACATCGACAGTGCGGTCAGCAGCAGCAGGGTTTGCAGGCTCAGGGTGTAGGTTTGTCCGCCGCCTGGCGCAGGCGTACTGGTCAGCGCCGGCAGGCCGGCTTGCTGGGCAGTCGCCAGGAGCGGCAGGCCCAGCAGCAGCAATGGGCTCCAGCGCACTGCCTGGCGCGCGAAGCCCTTTGCCGCGGTAGTGAGCGCAGGCAGGGCGGGATTGCCGGAGGCGATAGGATTATTCGGCATTGCGTTTGTCGATTTTCTGCTTGAGCCAGGTTGCAAAATTTTCACCACCCTGCAGCGGCTTGTCCTGCTGCTGGATCGGCGCATTTTCCGGGCGCGCCAGTGTGGACAAGGCATTTACCTGTCCAGGTGCGACGCCGACCACAATCCACTGGTCGGCAACTTCCACGACAACCACGCGTTCGCGGTTGCCGACCGATACGCCGCCGACGATCTTGACAGGTGCATTGCCGGTGACGCGGGCAAGATTAAAACGCTTGAGCACCCACGCGATCGCAGCCAGCAAGGCCAGCACCAGCACAAGGCCCAGCAAGACCTGGAAAAAGCCGCCGGCCGAGGCAGTGGCAGCGCTCTGCGGCGCCGTTGCCTGGGTGCCCTGCGCAGCTTGTGCGGCGCAGGTCGCAGCAGCACCGAACGCCAGGCCAGCGGCGAGACAGGTTTTGAGGAAGGGGAGGAGCCGGCGTGCGTGGATCATCGGTTGAGCTTGCGGATGCGTTCCGAGGGAGAAATGATGTCGGTCAGGCGGATACCGAACTTGTCGTTGACCACCACGACCTCGCCCTGGGCGATCAGGCAGCCGTTGACCAGCACGTCCATCGGTTCCCCGGCAAGTCCGTCAAGCTCGACCACCGAGCCTTGCGCCAGTTGCAGCAGGTTCTTGATGGCGATTTTTGTGCGCCCCAGTTCGACCGTCAGCTGTACCGGGATGTCGAGAATGAAATCGATATCGTTGTGGGTTGCCGTTTTGGTGCCGCCGGCGAAGTCCTGGAATGTCGGTGCAGTCGGCTGTGCAGCTGCCGCGGCGGACTCGCTGCGCGTTTGTTCGGCAATTGCGGCGGCCCAATCGTCTTCGGCACTGGTCTGGTTATTGATGTCGTCAGCCATTTTCTTCTCCTTGCGCAAACTCGTTGCCGTGTGTCAGTAATTTTTCCACTCGCAATGCGTACTGGCCATTGAATTTGCCGTAGCTGCACTCCATCACCGGCACGCCATCCACTTCGGCGGCAATAGAGGAGGGAACCGTGAGCGGAATGATGTCGCCCACTTTCATGTTCAGGATGTCGCCAAAGGTGGCGCGGGCCGTGCCCATGTTGGCGACCAGTTCCACTTCGGCGGTCTGGATCTGTTGCGTCATCAGGCGCACCCAGCGCTTGTCCATTTCCAGCGTTTCACCCTGCAGGCTGGACGTCAGCAAGTCGCGGATCGGCTCGATCATCGAGTAGGGGACGCAGAAATGCAGTTCACCGGAGACTGGTCCGAGCTCGATGGTAAAGGTAGTGGACACCACCACTTCATTGGGGGTGGCGATATTGGCAAACTGGGTGTTCATCTCGGAACGGATGTACTCGAATTCAACCGGGTACACGGGCTCCCACGACTTGGCATAGTTTTCGAAGATGATGCCCAGCACGCGCTGGATGATGCGCTGCTCGGTCTGGGTAAAATCGCGTCCCTCGACCCGGGTATGGAAGCGGCCGTCGCCGCCGAACAGGTTATCGACCAGCAGGAATACCAGGTTGGGGTCGAGCACCATCAGCGCCGTGCCCCGCAGCGGCTTCATGTGGATCAGGTTCAGGTTGGTTGGCACCACCAGGTTGCGGATGAATTCGCTGTACTTGGAGACGCGCACCGGGCCGATCGATACTTCAGCGCTGCGGCGCAGGAAATTGAAAAGGCCGATGCGCAACAGGCGCGCAAAACGTTCATTGATGATTTCCAGGGTCGGCATGCGTCCACGGACGATGCGCTCCTGGGTCGCCAGGTTGTAGGGGCGGACTCCCGACACATCTTCCTGGGCCGGGGAATCGTCCAGGTCGCCGTTGACACCCCGGAGGAGGGCATCAACTTCTTCTTGTGAAAGGAAATTGTCAGCCATGGCGTCCTTACTGGATCACAAAGGAGGTAAAGAAGACATTGGCGGCATTTTGCGGTGCACCGTCCTGGATCAACGGCTGCCGTACCTGAGCCAGGATTTCATCGGCAAGCTTTTTCTTGCCCTCGACAGTGGAAATTTCCGAAGCCTTCTTGCCCGACAAGAGCAGCAGCAGGCGACTGCGTACCTGCGGCAAATACAACTTGATCGCCTCGACGTCTTTCGAGTCACCCACCTGCAGCGAAAAGGCAACTTGCAGGTATTGCTCGCCCTGGCCATCCGGCTGCAGGTTGACGGTAAAGGGATCCATCACCAGGAACACTGGTGGCTTGCCCGGATCAATCGTTTTTTTGGCATGCGTGCCTGGGGCGGCAGCGGGCTGACCGAGGAAGTACCAGGCAGCGGCGCCGCCGCCACCGGCCAGCAGCAAGATCATGAGAATCAGGATGAGCTTTTTGCCAGACTTTTTGGGCGCAACTGCGGGATGCTCCGCCGCTTCCGCGCCGCCTTTCGCGGGTGCTTTCTGAACTGCCTTGGGTGCTGTTGCCATGGGAATTCCTTGTGTACTGCCTAATCAGTTAATTGCATTATCGGGAAAAATACGTCGCCTGGATGCGTCGAACAGAGAGGGGAAGCGGGCGCATATTGCGGCTTTTAATCCGCCGTCTGCCTTACATTCCCCATGCGGTATCGCTGCCGGCAGCGTATGGTAAACGCAAACACGTGCCGTGGGGAACCCATGTGCAGATTCGTATCGAGAATGGGGAGCGCCCCGGCGCCTGGGCGCCGGTGGTGATTCAGGCGAAGGTATCGACCAGGCCCTGGCCGCCAATGACCCTGCCGACACGGGGCGCCGGCGCCGATACGGCCTCTGCGTCACCATTGCCAGCGCCGGCACCGGGTACGGACCTATGCGCGGCATGGCTGCCCGGCTGGTCATGCCGGTCGGGCATGCCTGCGCTGATCGAAGTCTGGCCCAGTGCCACTCCAGCCTCGCTCATCATGTCGCGCAAGCGGGGAAGCGCTGCTTCCAGTGCTTGCCGGACTTCGGGTTGCGCTGAGAAAAAGCTGGCGTCTGCCTGGCCGTTGCTGACGTTCAGTACGACCTGCAGCGGGCCAAGGTCTGGCGGATTGAGCGTCAGCGAAGCCGATTGCTGCGCACCGGCGACCATCCAGACGACTTTTTGCCCCAGTGCCTGATCCCACGCCGGGCTGCCGAAACGCGGTGCCAGGCGATCCGTGGCTTCGGCGCCGGCCGCTTGTGACGCGCTCAGGGCGGCAGGCTGCGTTGCGGCGCCAGTCGTGGCCAGGGTCGACGCATCCTGCAGGCTGGTTGCCGCCGATAATTCTGGCAATGCCTCGGTCATTTGCTCGTTGCCGCTGCCTGCCGCATCTGCAATGGCAGCTTGCAGCGGCGTGTCCTGCGGCTCGGCGGCCTGACGCAGCGCAGCCAGGAAATCGCCCTGATCGCCTGCAGTGGAACCTGGCAACTCCTTGCCTGGGGCAGCGCTGGCCAGCAAGCCTTGTTCGCGCGCCAGTGCCGCACCATTGACGGCAGCAATTGCATCGCCAGCGGTTGCACTTGCCTCTGCCGTGGCCTGTGGCAGCAGCAGATTCGCCGCCACCTGTGTCATCAATTCAGTTGCCGTTGGCGGAATGGCGGCGGTTTCGTCCGTTTGTTCCTCGGTTTCGCGCGATTTGGTACCGGCGCTGCTACCGGCGTTATTGGCGGCTTGAGACGATTCAGGCTGCTTGGCATTCGTTTGCTTCGTATCTGCCTGCTTGCTTTCGTTTTTGCCAGTTTGCCCAGCTCCACGGGGCTGCGCGGATTTGTCGGCCTCGCGCCGATCGGCAATCTGCTGCGACAGCATCTGGTTGAAGCCACCATTGGAGGCGCCTGCAGCAGGCTTGGTGGAGACGGCCTGGTTGCCTGCCGGGCTGGAAACATTCAGAATTGCTGGAGTTTGCATGCTGTCATCACCATTTCGTTGATCATGTCGCGGTGGCGTCGTGCCGCCCTAGCGCTTGAAATTTGCGCTACGTGCCGCGTACTCGTCCATCTGCTTCTGGTCGCGCTTGTTTTCCTTGTGCAGCCGTGCGGTCTCCGCCCGGCTTGCCAGCGTATCGTACGACATCCGCTTGCGCTCGCATTCCTGCCATGACTTGCGTTCGCTGTCGACACGGTGCCTGGCGTTTTGCACGATTGTTTCCTGACCGGTGATGGCGGTATCGAGCTTGTCGATGAAAAGCTGGAAATTGCGGTATTCCATCGCACTGATGCCATTCGCCTGGTTATTCTGGAAGCGGGCGGCATATTCATCGCGGTAGCCGAGCAGCATCGTCAGCTTCTTTTCGGTATCTTCCGCAGCGCGCAGCGCTTCGCCCAGCCGCTTGGCAGCCTCGTCGCTGTCCTTTACGGCGAGCTCAATCAGGGTCAACAGGGCGGATGGATTGGCCATATTGGTATATTAAACCAGGCAACCCCTCGTCAATCAGGGGAATAGCGTGGCAAGTTGCTGCAAGCTCTCGTTTATGCCCGCCCGCTCGGTGATGTCTTGTTGTAAAAATTTCTCTATTTTCGGGAAGAGCGCAATCGCCTGGTCCAGCACCGGGTCGCTGCCATGGGCATAGGCGCCGACACTGATCAGATCGCGGTTGCGCTGGTAGCGCGAAGTCAGCTGCTTGAGCTGCCGGGACAGTTTCTGGTGTTTGGCGTCGGTGATGTTGTGCATGGCGCGGCTGATCGATTGCTCGATGTCGATCGCCGGATAATGGCCGGCTTCGGCCAGCGTGCGGTTGAGGACGATATGGCCGTCAAGGATCGCCCGGGCCGAGTCGGCGATCGGATCCTGCTGGTCGTCGCCTTCGGTCAGTACGGTATAGAAGGCCGTGATCGAGCCGCCGCCGGGCTTGCCGTTGCCGGCGCGTTCTACCAGCGCCGGCAGCTTGGCAAAGACGGAGGGCGGATAGCCCTTGGTCGCCGGCGGCTCGCCGATGGCCAGGGCGATTTCACGCTGCGCCATGGCATAGCGGGTGAGCGAATCCATGATCAGCAAGACATGCTTGCCTTCGTCCCGGAAATGTTCGGCAATCGCCGTAGTGTAGGCGGCGCCCTGCAGGCGCATCAGCGGCGGGGTGTCGGCCGGCGCTGCCACTACAACGGAGCGCGCCAGGCCTTCCGGCCCGAGGATCTGCTCGATGAATTCCTTGACTTCGCGGCCGCGCTCGCCGATCAGGCCGACCACGATGACGTCCGCGGTGGTGTAGCGCGCCATCATCCCAAGCAATACCGATTTACCCACGCCCGAGCCGGCAAACAGGCCCATGCGCTGGCCGCGGCCGACCGTCAGCATGCTGTTAATGGCGCGCACGCCGACATCGAGAATATGGGAAATTGGCTCGCGCCCGAGCGGGTTGGCAGCGCGCACATTCAGAGGGGCCGAGTGCCGATGGTGCAGGGGGCCGAGATTGTCGAGCGGGCGCCCGGCGCCGTCCAGGACGCGCCCCAGCAATTCATCGCCGACCGGCAGATGGCGTCCACGGTCGCTTGGCCGTCGGCGCGGATGGTTGACTGCGCCAGCGCGCGGCAGCGATTGCACTGCTTCCACAGGAAATACCCGGCTACCGGGGATCACCCCCTCGACATCGCTTTGCGGCATCAGGAACAGCTTGTCATCGTTGAAGCCAACGACTTCCGCCTCGATTTTCGAGCCATTCGGCAGCGGGATGGTGCAGGCGCTGCCTACGGCAAGTTTGAGGCCGACGGCTTCCATGACCAGCCCCGCGACCCGGGTGACGCGGCCGGAAACCTGCATCGGCTCGGCGATTGCGGCCAGTTCGCCGCAATCACGCAGGAATGCTTGCCAGCGGCCGGTGCGCGTGGACAGGTCGCTCATTACACAAGCCACTCCGACTGCTTGCCGAGCGCTTCAGCCAGTCGCTGCCAGCGGGTATCGATGCCGGCATCGATCTGGTTCGTGGCAGTGTCGATGCGGCAGCCGCCGCGCTGGATGTGGCCATCCTCGACGATGCGCCAGCCGGCCTTTTCCAGTTCGTCGTGCATCTGCGCCTTGATGACAGCAGCATCCTGCGGGTTAAGCATCAGCAGGGCAGGCTGCTGCAGGCTCGGCAAGTAGCGGATCGCCTCGCTGACGATGGGCGCCACCAGTTCGGGACGCACTGTCAGCGCGGTTTTCAGCATGGCTTTGGCCAGGTCCAGCGCCAGTTCCAGCACATCGTTGGCAATTGCCTGGTCTGCGCGCGTGGCTTCCTCGCCCAGTTGCTCGGCAACCTGCCGCAAGTGCTTCATTTCTGCGGCAGCGGCGGCGCGGCCCTGCGCCAGGCCTTCTGCGCGGCCTTCCGCAAAACCCTCGGCGTGGCCGCGGGCGCGCGCCTCCTCGCGGATGGCGGCAATTTCCTCGACGCCGATCTTCGGCGGCGGCGGGGCAACCGGGACCGGCTGCGCTTCGGGCCGGGTATCGCCGAATGAGCGCATTTCCCAGCGTTCGAAGGCGGATTGCTGTTCCTTGGGCAGGATGGCATTAGACATACGCATCCTCGCCCTTTGCACCGAGGATGATCTGGCCTTCGTCGGCCAGGCGGCGGACGATCTGCAGGATTTCTTTCTGCTGGGCCTCGACTTCCGACAGGCGCACCGGCCCTTTCGATTCGAGGTCTTCGCGCATCATCTCGGCGGCGCGCTGCGACATGTTCTTGAAGAACTTCTCGCGCAAATCCTGGCTTGCGCCCTTCAGTGCAACGATCAGCGATTCCGACTGGACTTCGCGCAGCAGGATCTGGATGCCGCGGTCTTCAATATCGAGGATGTTATCGAATACGAACATCTCATCCATGATCTTTTGCGCCATGTCGGCATCGTAATTCTTCAGGTTGGAGAGGACGGATTGCTCGGTGTCGCTGGAGAGGAAGTTGAGAATCTCGGCCGCCGCGCGCACGCCGCCCATCGGTTTTTTCTTGATGCTCTCGTTGCCGGACAGGAGCTTGGTCAGCACTTCGTTCAATTCGCGCAAGGCGCTCGGCTGCACGCCGTCCAGCGTGGCAATGCGCAGCACCACGTCGTTGCGCAGCCGTTCCGTGAAATGGTCCAGCACTTCGCAGGCGTGGTAGCGCTCAAGGTGCACCAGGATGGTGGCAATAATCTGCGGATGTTCGTTGCGGATCAGTTCGGCCACCGATTGCGCATCCATCCACTTCAGGCTTTCGATGCCGGAGGAGTCGCGCGTGCCGAGAATGCGGTTGAGCAGTGAGGCCGCCTTGTCGTCGCCCAGCGCCTTGGTCAGCACCTGGCGGATGTATTCATCCGAATCCACGCCGAGCGCCGACGCCTGTTCGGTCTCGGTGCGGAAGTTTTCCAGAACTTCTTCCAGCCTGGCATTGGCGACGCCTTTCATACCGGACATGGCGGCGCCCAGCTTCTGCACCTCGCGCGGGCCCAGATACTTCATCACTTCGGCGGCTTCATCCTCGCCCAGTGCCAGCATCAGGATCGCGCCTTTTTCTATGCCTGCATCACTCATTTGTTCCCACCCAGGACTTGACTACGTTTGCGACCAGCTTCGGATCGTCGCGCGCCAGTTGCTTGGCGCGGTTCAGGTTATGCTCATAGCCGCGCGGCTGGATCTCAACGATGTCATCGTCAACCTCGACCGACTGCTCAAGGGCCGGCGGCGGAGGAGGCTGCAGGCTGGCGTCGATGCGCGCCCAGATTGGCTTGAGGATCTTAAAATACAGCAGCAGGAGCAGGACGATTCCGAGCAAATACCGGCCCACATCCTTGGCCAGTTGCAGCATCGTGTCCGGCTGTTTCCAGATCGGCAGCGGTTCGATCTTTTCCTTGTCCATGCCGGCGAACGGACTATTGACGACGTTCAGCGTGTCGCCGCGGTCGCGGTTGAAACCCATCGCTTCCTTGACCAGGTCGGCGATCTGGGTTTTTTCCGCCTCGGACAGCGGCTTCATCGTCACCTTGCCATCCTTGGCCACTTCGCGCTTGTAGTTCACCACCACCGCGACGGAAAGCCGCTTGACGCCGCCCATGGGCTGTTGCACGTAGCGCACCGTCTTGTCGACTTCGTAATTGACGGTGACATCCTTTTGCACGCTGGCGCCCGGGGCGATATTCGCGCCGGTTGTGCCGGCAGCACCTGAGGCCGGGACGGTGAGGGGGGCAGTGGCCGGTGCCGGCGGCTGGTTCGACAGCGCACCGGGGACGCCACCGGGGCCGCCCTGGGCGCCGTTGAGCGCTTCGCTGGATTGCTGGCTGCGCACCGTGCCGCTGTTGGGCTCCTGGTTGGGCTTGTAGATCTCGGCTGCCTGTTCGGTATGGCTGAAATCGACGTCCGCGGTGGCTTCGGCGCGCACATTGTCGGCGCCGACGATTGGCGTGATGATCGATTCGATGCGCTTGACAATGCTTTGCTGGAGTTCCTGCACATATTTCAGCTGGCTGGGATCGAGGCCGTTGGTATCACGCGGCTTGTCGTTTTGCGACAACAGGTTGCCGTTCTGGTCGATCACGCTGACGTTCTTGGGCGGTAATTCCGGCACGCTGCTGGCAACCAGGTGGACCACGGCGTTGACTTGCTGCTGGTCGAGGCTGCGGCCGGGATGCAGGTTGATCAGCACCGAGGCCGTCGGCTTCTGCTGGTCGCGCAGGAACACGGAAGCCTTTGGCAGGGCCAGGTGCACGCGCGCAGCGGCGACCTGGGCGATGGCCTGGATCGAGCGTGCCAGTTCGCCTTCCAGGGCGCGCTGGAAATTGACCTGTTCATGGAATTGCGACACGCCCAGTTTTTGGTTTTCCATCAGCTCGAAACCGACGTTGCCGCCCTTGGGCAAGCCTTGCGATGCCAGCTTCAGGCGGGCGTCATGCACCTGCGTTGCGGGCACCAGGATGGCGCCGCCGCCTTCGGCATACTTGTAGGGGATGTTCATCTGCTGCAGGGACGCGACGATGGCGCCACCGTCGCGGTCCGAGAAATTGGAAAACAGTACCCGGTAATCCGGTTGCTGGCTCCACATCCAGACGCCTGCCATGACAGCTACTGCGACTGCAGCGCCGACCATCAGGATAATGTTGCGTCCCGCCGCCGATTGCGCGAATCCTGCCATGCCGGTGGATGCGGGAGCCAGGGCGCCGTCGCCTGCTACTGCCATGATGTGCCTCCCTGTTTGCTGTTATTTACGATTGTATGCGTCACGGAATTCCCCAAATGCCAATCCCTTTTCGGGTTTTGGGTAATTGTCAGGGTGGACGGTAAGTTTTGATCCTTAGAATAGAGCAATATTTTCATAGCTTATCAGAGCGCCGGATCTTTGTGCGAATGCTAAGGTAGCGCTGTGAAAAAGTCGTACCCCAGAGGAGTATTCCATGAAAACCCAGATGATCGACACCGGCCGCATTGAAGCCATGATGGCCCAGCTGAAGGCGGCTGCCAGCCGGCCCCAGGGTGCCCAAGTCCCCCAGGGCATCAATGGCGCGGCCGCCGCCGGCGCCACCGCCTCGACCAAGAAGGTCGACTTCGGCGATGCCCTCAAGGCCTCGCTCGACCAGGTCAACCAGTCCCAGCAAAAAGCCGAACAGCTGGGACAAGCCTTCATGACCGGTGACGACAAGGTGAGTCTTTCTGATGTGATGATTTCGATGCAGAAGGCAAATATCAACTTCCAGGCCACGGTTCAGGTACGCAACAAGCTGGTTTCAGCTTATCAGGACATCATGAACATGCAGGTGTAAGCCGGCAGGGGCCGGCCGGCATCACTTCAGATTGCCGGTGATCTTGGCGTTTTGCTCGCGTTCCAGCTTGGTGATGTAGCGCTGGATCGCTGACAGCATGGAAGGGGGCAGTTCAATGAACAGGCAACCAATGCGGCGCACCGATTTCCCCGTCGGCAGGTTGATATCCTGCCAGTTGCGCACCTCGAGCGCAGTCACCACGACCGTATTGCCCGGTAAATGGATGCGGCAGTCGCGATAAATGGTGCCGAAAGTCGTATCCAGGGCTTTTTTCTCATCCACCAGCGCCACGCCGCCGCCGCTGACGTTTTGTAGCGTCAGAGTGACGGTTTCGACACCCAGTTCATGCTGAAGCGGGACGGTGCAGCGCACCGGATTGCTGATCGGGGTCGGTACGCGGTAGTATTCGCGCCGCTGCAAGCGGATTGCCGAGCCCGGAACGGCCAGGGAAAGCGCCGGCAAGCCCTCATACGTACATTCCTGCACGCTTTCAGAAAAAAACAGGATGCGGATCCGGTCGAGGACCGTTTCGAATGAAATGTTGTTGCTTTCGGCGATGCGCCGGTTCATCGTCGGGTTCGAGGCGCAATCGATGAACAGGGTATTGGTTTCCTCATCGACGCCCAGCACCGAAGTGATCACGGCTTCCGCACTGCCGTTGACCAGCATCGTGATCAACTGGCGTTGCTGTTCCAGCGAGCGCAGCAGGGTGACGATTTCCCGGCGCGAATGCACCTGATAGGGACTCAGTTCCTCTTCCCTGGGGTTGTCCGGATTGATGATGGTTCGCATCTAGCTTTTGTTATGTTGAATCTGGGCGGCGCGCCAGCCGTCTCCTGGCGCCGGTGGCGTATCATACCTCGTCATTGCGACGTTGCCCAGAGTCAAGATGATAAAGCCACGCCAGCAGTTCTGCAACGGCACGGTACAGGGCGGGCGGGATGTGGCTATCGAGATCCACCTGCATCAGCAGGGCCACCAATTCTTTCGATTGATGCACGAATACGCCGTTTTCGCGGGCGCGCCGGATGATTTCCTCGGCGATCAAGCCGCGCCCCTTGGCCAGCACCTTGGGGGCGGGTTCTCCCGCGAGATAGGCCAGGGCAACCGCGTTCTGCGGCCGCGGATCAGGTTTGCTCGTCATCGTTGACAATCAAGGCATCCAGGGGCGATCCGGCGGCATCCAGCGCCAGTGCCAGTTCGCCGCCGTGCGCACGCAACAGCGCCGCGCTATCCGGCGAGGCGGTACGCACCAGAATACTCACGCGTTCGCCGCTCAAATGGATGGTCGCGGAAACATCTCCCAGTTGCGGCAATTCGAATTTCACCGTGCTTTGCCAGTTCTCCTGTTGCTCCTCTGGCTGCCCGTGTCGGCCATCGGCAGCGTCGCGACTGACTTCCCATGCCATTTTCTGGCCTGGCCACAGCTCGCCTTGCCACATGAAGCGCTGGGTTTCCAGCGCATTGAGCTGGGCGTTGAGGATTTGCGCGGTTTGCGCCGTCTGCGGCGCCATGCTGTCGGCTTCGCCCAACAAGCCCAGCAGCGCGCCGGCATTGCCTGCGCGGGCTTCCAGTTCCTGCGCCAGTTCGGCGATGGGACGTCCGCTGTCAGTCCAGCGCTGGGCCAGATGGCGTAACAGCGCGGCGTCTGGCATGTTGTTTGTCGCCTGGCGTGCCAGGCTTTCTGTCGCTTGCGCCTGAGGCTCCTGCTGCAAGGCGGCGAGGGGGCGCGTGCCCTCTGCCCACTCGGCCAGGTGCGATTCGTAAAACAGGCCGCTGGCGCTCAGCGTATTTTGCAGCGCCGAGGCCAGCAAAGCCGGATTGGCGCCGGGGCCAGGCAATACCGGTGTGCTGCCCAGTGCCGCGGTGGACGTGCCGTTCTGCTGCGAGGATTGCAACAGCTGGTCGATCAGGCGGCCGGCTGAACTCAGGGTGGTGCGGGCGCCGCCGTTGGCAGCGGCATCCTGCCCCAGAATGAAGGTTGGACGGGGCTGGCGCGCCAGCAGCGTCATGGCGAGCGTGTCGCCGGTCTTGGTGCCTTCCGGCAGTGACATGCGCGCCGTGGTGTCGGCCAGGCGCACCATGAAGCTGCCGTCCGGCTGGCGTTCCAGTACCTTGGCCTGGACCTGCTGGCCAAGGTTGATCTGGTTCAGGCGGTGAAAGACCTCCTGGCGGGCATCGCCGCTGCCGCCCACCGGGATGGGCGCCTCGACATAGGCGACGGGCCGCGTGGCATTGAGGTCGGCCCGCGGCAACATGGCTTAGCCCGAATGGCTGGCGCCGTAGGCTTGCGAAAGCTTGCGTTCGTTGCCAGTGCTGTTGATGAGCTGGGACAGTTGGGCCATCCAGGGTTCGGTCAGATTACGGATCTCGCGGTCATCGGCAAGGATTTTCTTGATGATCTTGACCTTGCGTTCGCGATTGGCGCCGGTCAGGGGGACTGGCGGCTCGCCAGCCTTGAGCGTTTCAACATGGCTTGCGCAACGCGACTCGAGGGCCACCAACTCATCCCAGTCGCCGTTGCGCGCAGCGGCCAGCATCTGGTCGGTAATGACGGCAACGGTTTCGTACAGCGATATGACTTCTTGGGTGTTGAGCATGATTCAGGCACTCGCAAAAGTGGTTGAACGTGGCGCCAGAGCATCGTAGCCTGCCGGGGCTTGCGCTGCCTGCTGCGGCGCTTGTTGCTGCGCTGGCTGGCCGTTGGCGCCGATTTCACTCCATGCACCCTTGAGATCCTGCAGACGCAGCAAAACTTCCTGCAACATGCCCAGGTCATTGCGCAGGTTGGCAGTCAGCAGGCGGCGGCTCATGTATTCATACAGGGAATCCAGGTTCTCGGCAATTTGTCCGCCGACTTCCTTGTTCAGGCTGGCGCGCAAGCCGCTGTCGATGATCATGATTGCCTTGGAAATGGCATTGCCCTTGGCCTCGATATTACCAGCTTGCATGTAGTCGACTGCGTTCTTGACTGCCGTGATCGCGCCGTCGAACAGCATCACGATCAACTGGTGCGGGTTGGCGGCAACCACGCCTGTTTCGACGCCGACCTGGGCGTAAGCGTTGGCGCCCTTGGGGCTGGATCCAAACATTGTCATTCTCCTCTCAGGAATTATTCGCACTTAGCGCGTCGAGCTGTTGTGTCAGGAAGGTGCTGGTGCTCATCATGCGTGAAATGGCGGTGTCCAGCGCCGAGAACTGGGCGTTGTAACGTTTCTCAATGGTGGCCAGGCGAATGTTTTGCGCAGTCATCTGGCTGCCGATACTCTTGATCGAGGTATTGATGCCATCGATGCGGCCGTTCAATATGGCGTCAGAGCCAAAAATCATGCCGCTGACCAGGGTATTGAGGCGCGAGCCGATCCCCGTCACCGTATCGCTGCTGGTGAAGAGTTTGCTGATGTCTTTCAATGGATCGGCCAGGACCTTGTCAAGCTTGGCAGAGTCGAGCGACAGCGTGCCGTCTTTCTGAAAGCTGATGCCCACGTCCGACAGTACCGACATGCCCACCGGTGCCCCGGAAACTGCGCCGGACATGGCGTTGCGCAATTGCGCCTGGATCGAGCGCGTGGTGGCGTCGCCGGTCAGCACGCTGGAGCTGCCGGTCGCGCTGTTATAGGCAGTCGAGTCGGTGATCTGCTTGTTGACGGCGTTATAGGCCTTGACGAAATTATCGAGCGCAGACTTGACGGCGGCATTGTCCTGCGCCAGTGTCAGCTTGGTGGTGACATTGGCCTCGGTCTCCTTCGTCAAGGTCAGCGTCACGCCCTGGATCGCATCGGTAATCTTGTTGCCGGGCTTGGTGACGGTGATGCCGTCGACCTTGATGACGGCATCCTTTGCCTCGACGTTCTGGCTCATGTTCGAGGTGCCGCCGGTGCTGGCGTCATATGCCAGCTGCGCCAGTCCGGCGCCGCCGGTTTCTGCCACGCCGATACGCACGGCATTGGCCGTGCCGGTATCTTTCGAGGTCACCGACAGGCGAAAGCCTGCGCCGTCATTGATGATGGTGGCCGACACGCCCGAGTTGGCCTTGTTGATGGCGTCGCGCACGCCTTCCAGCGTGTTGTTGCCCGAATCGATCGTGATGCTGGTCGCGGTACTGCCGGACTTGGCGGTAAAGCTGACAGGATCCGGCGCAGTGCCGCTATAGGCGCCGATATCGATGGTCAGCGTGCCTTTGCCGACCACTGTACCGGATGCGGCATAGGATGACGAGATCAGCTTTTGCGATTGCGCCAGGCTCTTGACTTCAATGTTGTAGGTGCCTGCAGTAGCTGCCCCTGAGACGCTCGCGCCCATGATCGCCGAATCTGCGACGCTGGCTTTGACGGTCGAGTATGTCGTGGACAGGTTGAGGGTTTGCGCGGCCGACTGGAACGACGACAGGACGCTCTTGAGCGAGCCGAATGCCGACAGTTTCGCCTGGAAGCTTGCCTCCTTTTTGGCGAGCGCCGTGAGGGGCTGTTTTTCGACCGCCATCAGCTGGCTGACGATAGTCTTTACGTCCAGGTTTGAACCGACTCCGGGGGACGAGATCGTAGCCACTTGACCCTCCTAATGAAAACCACAATATACCTGTTTAACGGCGCATTTCATTGGGACTTTAGGGGGGGATTTACCCGTCAATTCCGCGCCCGCGGCGTTCGCCGGGGACGTCCGGCGCGAGTTTGCATCAGGCTTGTTGCTTGATCAGCAAGCCCTGGAACTGGTCGAGCACCTTCGCAATCGCGAGCGCTTCCTCGGAGGGCATTTGCCGCAGCACTTCCTTGGTCTGCTGGTCGACGACCTTGACGATGGTGCGCTTGCTCTCGTCATCGATGGAAAATTCAACGCCGCGCGCCTGCGATTCCATTGCCTTGTTGATTTTCTTCAGCGCGTCGCTGAGTTGTTCCAGGCCCGGGACCGACGCCGATTGTTGTACTGCATCGGGCAGTTCGACTGGCGCTGCAGTCTTGGGAGAGGGCGGTTGCGCTGCAGCTTCATTCAGCACGGGGTTGCTGGAAGCGGCATTACCCACTGATCGGATATCCATGATTGCTCCCTATAAGGAGAAAAACCCGGCCGGGAAATCCCGGCCGGGTGCTGCACTTACTTCAGTTTTAAGCCGGGGATCAGCCGCGCAGCAGGGCCAATACGCCGTTCGGCAGCGAGTTGGCCTGGGCCAGCATCGCGGTACCGGCTTGCTGCAGGATCTGGCCGCGGGTCAGGATCGCGGTTTCTGCGGCAAAGTCAGCATCCTGGATGCGGCTACGTGCAGCCGACAGGTTTTCGCTGGTCGAAGACAGGTTCGAAATCACCGACTCGAAACGGTTCTGGATCGCGCCGAAGGTGGAGCGCAGGCCATTCACCGAAGTCAGGGCGGCATCGACGCGCTGCAGGGTGCTCAGTGCGTCATCGACGGTCAGGGTGTTGGCATCATCCAGCGAGCCGTTGGAGGCGGCTGCGGTGGTCGAGGCAAAACCGAGGCTGCCAGTGGCTTGCGAACCGCCCAGTGTCAGGTCGGAAGACGAGGACAACACCAGCTTGCCGGCCGATTCCGAAGCATACACGCCCTGGACGTTCTTGTTGATCGACTCAGCCAGTTTTGCAGTGGCAGTCTTGCCGCCGGTGGCGCTGTCATCGGTGAAGTTGCCGGTGATGGCAGTGCCGTTGACGCTGAACTGGCCAGCTGTCAGGTTGATGCTGCCGCCTGCCACGCCTGCCACGCCGCTGCCGAAGGCGAAGCCGCCTGCGGTGGCATTGGTGTCAGCGCCGGTGATGTTGACTGCTGCAGCCGAACCGGTCTTGGCAATCGAGATCACGCCGGCGTTGTTGGTGGCGGTATAGCCGGTCAACTGGCTGGTAATGTCCGCTGCGAGAGCAGTCTGGTCAGCATAGTTTTGATCCAGCGTGACGGAGTTGCCATCGACAAAGAACGTGCCGTTGGTGGTGGAGACTGCGTTGGCGCCCGCATTGCCCGAAACCGATGCGCCGCTGAGCGCCAGGTCAGACTGTGCGTTTGCATCGGCGCCGGTGATGTTGATCGCCGTCGAGCCTGCACCAGTCGATGTCCGGGCGATGTTGATGGCGCCAGCGGTGTTGGTGACGTTGTAGTTGACGCCGAGTGCGGTCTGGAGTGCCGATTTCAGGCCATCGAAGCTCGTGTAGTTGGCATTCAGGTTCACCACGTTGCCGTCGATCGTCAGCGATGCCGGGTTGCCTGCTGCTGCGGCGGTACCGGCAGTACCGGTCGAGTTGGCGAAGCCTGCCGCAGATGCGAGTGCATCGACGTTGGTGATGGCCACCGCGGTGGTGTTGGTGCCGCCGGTGGCATTGGTGATGACGATATCGCCGTTGCCGTCGAGCCCTGCGCTGTAGCCTGCACCCAGAGCGGAGCCCTGCATCTTGGTGGTCAATTCCGCGGCAACCGCTGCGGCATTGGCGTGGTTGCCATTCAGGGTGATATTTTGGCCATCGATGGTCAAGGTGGCGTTGGTGGTGGCAACAGCGCCAGAACCAGCGGCACCGGCAGAGTTGGCAAAGCCAGCGGTTACGGCATTCGCATCAGCATTCGAGATCGCCACAGCGCTGGTCGAACCGGCATTCGTGAACGTGATGCCGGCGCCAGTACCCGACACGCTGATCGCGCTGCCGGCGGTGGTCAATTGCGAGTTGATCGCGGTGACCATTGCAGCTTCCGAGCCATAGTTGCCAGTGAGCGTGATCTGGTAGCTGTTGGTGCCGTCATTGAGATCGAACTGCGCCAGATCAGCACTGAAGTCATAGCTGGCTGCGCCGCCGGTAGTCGTGTTACCGGTTACAGCAGCCTGGACGTTCGTGCCATCGACCTGTGCAGCGCCTGCAGTGCTGAAGTTGTGCGCGCCGTTGACATCCTGCGCCGTCGACGTGCCGGCAGCATAAGGCGTTGCTGCGGAGAAGTTGAAGGTCGAGGCGGTAAAGCTGATGTTGCCTGAAGTGGCTGCGCTGCCAGCCGTGCCGTAGTTCAGGGCAGTCGAAGTGACATCGATATGGCCATTCGTGGCGCTGGCGCCCAGTGCAGCCGATTCGGTCGTGGCGATCTTGCCGATCGAGGCGTTACGCATGCTGGTGCCCAGGTCGATGCCGATGGTTTCGCCGGCATTGGCGCCAACCTGGAAATTAGCGGAGCCGAAGGAACCGTCGAGGATCTTCTGGCCGTTGAACGAGGTTTGCGACGAGGTGCGGTCGATTTCCTGGAGGCGCTGTTGCACTTCCTGGTTGATGGCGGCGCGGTCGGAAGACGAGTTGGTCGAGTTGGCTGCCTGCACTGCCAGTTCGCGGATACGCTGCAGGTTGTTGCCGATTTCGCCCAGAGCGCCTTCAGCGGTCTGCGACAGCGAGATGCCGTCGTTGGCGTTACGCACAGCCTGATTCAGGCCGCGGATCTGGGTCGAGAAGCGGTCTGCAATTGCCAGGCCGGCGGCGTCATCTTTTGCGCTATTGATACGCAGGCCGGAAGACAGACGCTGCAAGGAAGTTTGCAGGGCGCCCTGGGACGAGTTCAGATTGCGCTGAGCGTTCAGGGAAGAGATGTTGGTGTTGATAAAAGCAGCCATGTTGTTTCTCCTTTAAGGGTCCGATTTTTCCGGCTCGGGATACTGTCAATGCGGTTTGTTTCGTCTTGTGTCGCGAATCCAACCGTGTTGTTAGCTTTATCGGGCGGTACTGGAAAAAGTTTAGGTCTGGAAACAACTTTTATTTTTCCAGTCTCGCTCGAACATGAGCCAGACAACCCGTTGTCGGTGCCTTTTAGAAATTTCTTTAAGGTAATTACGTGGTTTTTCGAGAAATATATTTTTGTGTCTTTTTGTGAAATGGCCTCAAGATTTCCCGAAATGCGTCGTGTGAGGCGCGCTTTCAGGAGGGCTCCCGGCGCCTTCTTGTCATTCACACATAAAAAAACCCGCCGTCAAGGCGGGTTATCGGCGAGGGCGCGGAATACGCCGGAAAACTCATTCCGCGGGGACGACGCGATTCTTGCCAGCCCGTTTTGCCTGGTACAAGGCATCGTCGACGCGCTTGAACAGGTCTTCCTGGCTTTCATTATCCTTGCGCAGGGCGACCCCGGCGGAGAAAGTAATCAGAACGCGTTCATGCCGGTGCATGAAAATCTGCTTGGTCAGCTCGCGCTGCACGCGGGTCACGGTTTGCATGGCGGCCGGCAAGGCCGTATCCGGCAGCAGCAGCATGAACTCTTCGCCGCCGAAACGGCCGATCACGTCCATGGTGCGCAAGGTATCCTTGACGACTCGCACCAGGTGGATCAGCGCTTCATCGCCGGCCTGGTGGCCATGGGTGTCGTTGATGCGCTTGAAGTCGTCGAGGTCAAGCAGGGCGATGCACAGGGGCGCCTTGCGGCGGTCGGCGCGCGCCACCTCGCGCTCGAAGACATCGTCGAGGCCGCGGCGGTTAAGGCTGCCCGTCAACTGGTCTTCGCGCACCAGTTCGCTCATCTGTTCCAGTTCTGCCTGCAGCTTCTGGATGCGGCTTTCCGCTTCCTGCACCTGCGCGCGCGCGGCCAGCATTTCATCGCGCGAGCGCAAGGCTTCCAGCTGGGCATTGCGCGTATCGTGCATGACATCGCCCAGGATCGCGTTCAGCGACCGGATGTCGGTCGTCTGCGTGATCTTTTGCGAATATGCGCTCATTTTCGCGTGGTAGTCGCCCGTGCTATTGGCAACGGCGCTTAGTCTGTCGATAAACGTAATCATCATGTTTTTCACCGTCAGTTTAGCTTCGGCCAGGCTATGCTTGAGCATGCTCTGTTTATAAATGACTTCCTTCATGCTGCGCGTGGCATCGTGCAGGGCAGACGGGTTGATTGGCCCGGTCAGCAAGTTCTGCACGCTATCGATCTGGCCACGCAGCCAGCTATCGTCTTCCAGCAATTCGCCGATGTTTTCCAGCAAAAGCTTAAACAGTCGCAACAGCAACGCCTGTTGTTCGCCCAGGTCGGCGCTTTTCATCTCGATCTTGAAATACAGCTGCTTCAGTCGTCCTGCAATATCATCCAGTGCACCGTTATTCCTGGCGTCCTTGACTGCGTCGGCCAGTTGTTCCGTTTCGCTGCGCAATTCCGCATCGTTCTGCAAGAGCGAAACGACGGCAAAATTCAGTGTCCGCGCCAGCATCTCGCGCAGTGAATCTGCCTGCGCGTCTGCCTGCATGATGCGGGTAGTGCTTGTCGCCGGTACGGCGACTGCCGGCGCGGTCGCTGGCGCCGCAACTGCCGCGCCAGTGGCGCCTTCCAGGGCAGGGTGCGATACTTTTTCGCTCAACTGCACAAGATGGCGGCCGTAGTCTTCCCAATCCTTCGCTTCCACCGCGCGCCGCAACTGGTGGCCCAGGTCCGTCAGGTCCGGCGACAGGATCAGGCTTTCTGCAAATGACCCCAGCATTTCCGGCGCATCCGCCTTGCTGCCAACACCGGCAATCTCTTCGTAAATTTCCCGATACGCTTGCGGCGTCGGCGCCATGCGACGCATTCCTAGTTGCCGGATCGTCTCTCGGGCGATTTCCGCCGGATTTTGACTATTCGGCTTGTCGGATTGCGGCGGCATTGCAGCTTTGGCTTGAGCGGACCGGTCTTTCATATGCTTTTCCTGATAATAGGCGGGGCAACCTTGCAACGAAGGGCCGAAAAGGAACGGAAAGCAGGCTTACTTCGGGGCTTGGAAACGTCGCAGGGCTCCGGTCTTGCGACTGGAGCCCTGTGCGAGATTGCTATTTGGGCATTTTGCCAGAGATGATGGCAGAAAAGTTGGATTGTTGTATCGCAGCAAAAACTATTCTTGCCTTACTCTTCCACCAGGTGATTCTTGATCGCGTAATGGGTTAATTCCGCATTGTGACGAAGTTTCATCTTTTGCAGCAGGCGTGCCCGGTACATGCTGATAGTTTTTACTGACAAGACCAGTTCGCGGGCGATATCGCTGACGGTCTTGCCCGACGCGATCATGGTCAGCGTCTGGAATTCGCGGTCGGACAGCGTTTCATGCAAGGGGGCCTCGCGCTCTTCGTTGACCTGGTTGGCCAGTTCCTGCGCCAGCGTCGGACTGACGTATTTACGGCCAGCAGCAACTTGCCGTATGGCATTAACAAGTTCGACAGGGGCGCTTTGCTTGTTCAGGTAACCCGCCGCGCCTGCTTTCAGCGAGCGGATGGCGTACTGGTCTTCCCGGTGCATGGTCAGGATGAGGACGGCCACAGCAGGGTATTCCTTGCGTACCTGTTTGAGAACTTCAATGCCATTACGGTCAGGCAGGGAAATATCAAGTAACAGGACATCGCCTTTTCCCTGGCGCACCAGCTTGATTGCCTCCAGACCGCTATCAGCCTCTCCTGCGACGGCAATATCTTTCGTATCGGCAAGAATTTGTTTCAATCCTTCACGAACGATTGCATGATCGTCCGCGATCAAGACCTTAATGGTGTTCTTGGTGCTCATGCTCGCCATTATTGCCGATTGGCAGCATACGTCAAGGGATAGCCAGGGGGATTCGGATCCTTACAACACAACCGCGCGTGCTTTGATCGGCTTGCTGCAAATGCAATGTGCCGCCCAGGGCATGGGCGCGTTCGGTCATGCCGCGAATGCCAAAAGAGTGCGGCTTGCCCTGGTCATTCGAGGAAATGCCCTTGCCATTGTCGGCGACTTCCAGCAGGAGACTGTCGCTGTCGGCGGCCATCCTGACTTCGACCAGGGTGGCGCCGGCATGCTTGCTGATATTGGTCAGCGCTTCCTGGAAAATGCGGAAAAGCGCAGTGGATTGCTCCGCCGGCAGCGCGATGTCCCCGGCGTCCAGCATCAGCGCGCAGCCGATGCCGGTCTGTTTCTCGAACTCCCGCGCCTGCCATTCGATGGCGGCGACGATGCCGAAGTCGAGCACGCCGGGCCGCAAGTCCCCGGCGATGCGGTGGATCGATTCGAGTGTGCGGTCAACCAGCGTGTCGACATAGTGCGCCTTGTCTGTGAGGTCCTTGCCCGCGTCCGGTGGCAGGCGCCTGACCAGCAGCGCCAGCGCCATCTTGATGGCGGTAAGGTTGCCGCCCAGGTCATCGTGGATTTCGCGGGCGATGCGGGTGCGTTCCTCTTCCTTGACCTTGTCGACGTGCGCCGACAGTTCTGCCAGTTGCGCACGCGAGCGCTTGATTTCAGCTTCCTCGAGCTTGCTCTGGGTAATGTTGGATATGATGCCGTCCCATTGTGTCTCGGCGCCGGCGGGCAGGCGCGGGGTGCAGCGCAGGTTGATCCACTTGATATCGTTCCATTCAGCGATGCGGATGCGGCCTTCCCAGTTCCAGCTTTTTCCGCTCGCAGCCGATGACCTCATCGATGCATCGAATCCGGGACGGTCCTCCGCAAGCAGCAGTTCGTAAAAACGCACCGGGGCCTCATGCAGTTGTTGCGGAGTGAGGCCAAGCAGAGCGTGACAGCCTTCGCTCAGGTACGGGAAATCCAGCAGGCCATCCGGATGCAGGCGGCATTGGAATACCAGGCCAGGCGTGTTGGATACGATGGCCTGGAAGCGCGATTCCCAGTCGGCGGAATCAGGATTGTGTGGGCTGGCCATGAGGGGGGGACTGCTGCGCGCCGGCTCTAGACGGTTGCCTGCAGCGCGGCTTCGGGCAGCACGCGCCGCTCGAATTCGGCCTGGAATTTTTCACGCACCTCAGGCGGCATGGCCACCGGTTTGAGGCTTTTCAGGTCGACCCAGACTGCAGTGAGGTCGGCGCTGGCAAGAATGCCGTCACGTTCAATCGTATGCGCCCAGACCATCTTGGTGCGGCCGAGCGACTTGACGCGGATGCTTACTTTCAGCACATCGTCCAGATAGGCGGGGCTGAAACAATCCAGATGCAAGTCGCGTGCTACAAAAAACGCCCGGTAATGGCGCTCGACAAAGCGCTGGTTGAGTCCCAGATGATGAAACCATTCCGTGCGCGCCCGTTCCATGAAATTCATGTAATTGCCAACATAGACCATGCGGCCGGCATCGATATCCTGGTTATAAACCCGCAAGACAATTGAAAAGTGGCCAGGAGTAGAGGAAACATTAATGTTGGAAAGCGCAGAATTTTGCATGCTGGTTCGATCGGTTGCAGTCGGGGCCGGATTTTTTATGTTGCCACCGGGGCAGCGCGAAAGAGCCAGGTGGTTTGCTGCGATGCAATGATTATAGTCGGCCTTGCTTTGCCGAAGGAAACGCGCTGCGTGAATTCGAGGTAATTATGCAACGTGCTCGCCAGAACGACGGCATGGGAGCCTGGTGGCGAAAGAAATGAAAAAAGGCTTACGTCTTGTGAACGTAAGCCTTTTTTGTATTACTGGTGCGGCTGGCAGGAATCGAACCCACGACCCCTTGGTTCGTAGCCAAGTACTCTATCCAGCTGAGCTACAGCCGCGTTGAAGACGAAATTATAACGGCCTTTTGCAAAATTTGGAAGAGCTTTATTTCCAGAGAATAAAAAGGCGGGATTTTGCTCCTGCATGGTGGAACGTGATGCAGGACAAGTTGCCATGTTGAGGGAATGAACGCTGCCATGGCGTGTCTATCTTACTAATTGTTACAGACGGGATCGGGCCTGGCTGAGATCCCCGATGTTGGAAGAAGGTCGTCGAATTAATTTAACTTGGGGAAACCATGCAATCTGGATCATTTCGTCTTTCCCTGAAATTCATATTGCCCGTGGCGCTGGTATGGGCACTGCTGGCTTATGCGGTGGTGCCCTGGGTCGAGCGGCAGACATTGCAATGGTTTGTGCGCGACCTGGATACGCGCTCGCAAATGCTGGCCGCAGCCTTGCAGGAGCCGTTGCAGGAATATGTGCCGCAAAAATCGCAAAAAAAGATCGCCGAACTGTTCGATCGCGCGGTACAGGACGATCGCCTGTTTGCCCTGGCATTTTGCGATACCAATGGAAAATTGCTGTACCAGACACGTACCTACCCGCAATCGCTCGGATGCCAGGATGCCGGCTGGGGCCAGTCCCTGCGGCAAAGCATGGTGTCTTTGCCCCAGGGGTCGGTGCATGTCACCGAAAGTCCCCTGAAAGTCGACGGGGCAGACGAAGGCAAGCTGATCCTCGTGCATGACGCCAGTTTTATCGAGCGGCGCAGCGCCGACGCGCGCAAGTATGTACTGGCCCTGTTTGCCGTGCTCGCCGTGGTGATGGCGCTCCTGACCATCCTGATCGCCCACCTGAGCTGGCGCGGTGTCGTCAGCGCGCTCAAGGAAGTGTTGATCCGTGATGCCAGGCCTGCCGCCCGCCGCGGACCGAAGCCGCGAAACGAGCCTTTGGCAAGCGATTTGCGCTCATTGTTGAACGAATACACCATGGACCGGCGTGCACGCGATGACGGCTCCCGCCAGTGGACGCCGGAGAAGCTGCGCACCATCCTGCGCGAGGAACTGGCGGGCGATGAAATCCTGGTGGTTTCCAACCGCGAACCCTACATCCATGCGCAAACTCCCACTGGCCTGCAGGTCAGTCGTCCCGCCAGCGGCCTGGTGACGGCGGTAGAACCGGTCATGCGGGCCTGTTCCGGTACCTGGATCGCCCACGGCAGCGGCTCAGGCGACCGTATCGCAGTGGACAGCAACGATCGCGTCAAGGTGCCTCCTTCGCGCCCAAGCTATACCTTGAGGAGGGTCTGGCTCAGCAAGGAAGAAGAGCAGGGGTTTTACTATGGATTTGCCAACGAGGGCTTGTGGCCGCTCTGTCACATTGCCCATGTGCGCCCCGTTTTCCGCTCTGCCGACTGGCAGCGCTATGTCGAAGTCAACCAGCGCTTTGCGGATGCCGTGGTGCAGGAGGCGCACACGGACGATCCCGTGGTGCTGGTGCAGGATTACCACTTTGCGCTGTTGCCCCGCATGGTGCGGGAAGCCTTGCCGAAGGCGACGATCATCACGTTCTGGCACATCCCCTGGCCAAATCCGGAATCCTTCGGGATTTGCCCGTGGCGCGAGGAAATACTCGAAGGCCTGCTGGGGAGTACCATTCTCGGCTTTCATACCAGTTTCCATTGCAAGAATTTTCTTGAAACCGTGGACCGTTATCTTGAAGCGCGCATCGAACACGACATCTCGACGATTTCCTACGGCGGCAAGATGACCCAGGTGGAAAGCTATCCGATCTCGATCGCCTGGCCGGAAGCCGACAATGGCCAGCCGGATGTGGCCGCGTGCAAGCAGGCCGTGCGGCGGGAACTGTCCTTGCCTGAGAATCATTTGCTGGGACTGGGCGTGGACCGGCTTGACTACACCAAGGGCATCATCGAACGCTTCCAGGCAGTCGAGCGCATGCTGGAAGATTACCCGGCGCTGGTGGGCCGGTTTTCATTGCTGCAGATTGCCGCGCCAAGCCGTTCGTCGCTGGATGAATACCAGAATTTCGAATCCCGTGTACGTGGACTGGCGCAACGCATCAACAAGCGCTTCGGCAGCGGCGCCTATTTGCCAATTCTGCTGAAAATCGAGCACCATGATGCCGAGCAGGTCAATCGCCTGTACCGGGCCGCCGACGTCTGCGTCGTGACAAGCCTGCACGACGGCATGAACCTGGTTGCCAAGGAATTCATTGCCGCGCGCGAAGACGAGCGCGGCGTACTGGTCCTCTCCCAGTTTACGGGGGCTGCGCGCGAACTGCATGAGGCCCTTGTGGTCAATCCTTACCACATCGAACAAAGCGCCGAAGCCCTGTACCGGGCGCTGACCATGCCCGAGATCGAACAGCGAGAACGCATGCGCAGCATGCGTTCGCTGGTCAAGGATTTCAATGTCTACCGCTGGGCCGGACGCATGCTGCTCGACGCTGCGCGCCTGCGCCAGCGCGAGCGCATCATGACGAAGATCCATTCCCACAGCCGCACTTCGCTGCGCCGGGTAGTCTGACCATGCAGCCACTATTCTCCGACGCCGGGCGAGCGCGCCTGGAGCAGATCGTGCAGCCTGGCTTGCTGTGCGCGTTCGACTTCGACGGCACCCTGGCGCCGATCGTCACGGAGCCGGGCGCAGCGCATATGGATCCGGAAGTGTTGCAACGCCTGCTGCAGCTGGCAGAGCTTGCGCCGGTCGCCGTGCTTACCGGGCGTTCTCTCGAGGATATCCGCGCAAGGCTTGGCTTTTCTCCTGCCTACTTGATCGGCAACCATGGACTGGAGGGCATGGCGGACGAGTCCGAGCTTGTCCGCCATGAGCAAATCTGCCGTGCCTGGCATGCGCAGCTGACGCAGCAGCTTGGCAAGTTGCGCGATGCAGGTGCCGGGATCATTCTGGAAGACAAGCGCTATTCCCTGTCGCTGCATTACCGTGCGACGCCAGACCATGTTGCCAGTGCGGCGATGCTTGCTGCTCTGGCGGCCCGGCTGGATCCCGCGCCGCGCATTGTGGGCGGCAAGTGTGTCATCAACCTCCTGCCGCCGGGCGTGGCCGACAAGGGCAATGCGCTGCGTGAATTGTTGCGGCGAAGCGGCGCCCACGGCGCCATTTACGTCGGCGACGATATCACCGATGAGTCCGTGTTTCGCTTGCGGCACGCCGGTCTGCTGTCGGTGCGGGTCGAGTGCGCCGCCGGCAGCGCGGCAGAATTCTGCATACCCGGGCATGCGGATATCGGCCGCCTGCTCGACCAGCTGATCGGGCGGCTGCGCCGGCACGGCCCGCAACTTCGTGGTCCCGGCCTGGAGGAAGCGGACAAGACACGGTCCGGTCAGGCCGGCGCGGCGCCGCCGCACGGATACGGCATAATGAAATCATGAGCACAGACTATCTTGGCGCAATCGACATTGGCGGTACAAAACTGGCTGCCACCGTGGCGGACGCATCCGGCCCGCTGGCCCGCGCAGTAGCGCCGACCGTACGAACCGGCAGCGAGCGCGCCGTGGCCGACCAGGCGATTTCCCTGATCGATCAAGCCTGCGCCCGTGCCGGCATCGATCCACAGGCTATCCGGCGCGTCGGCGTCAGTTCGTGCGGACCCTTTATCGACGCCGATGGTGCCATTGCCCTGGCGACCCCGAACCTGTGCGGAGGGCTCACGGATACCTCCGATTTGCCGAACGACTGGCAGCGCATTCCTTTGGAAGCCGTCTTGCGTCAACGTTTTGACGAAGTCGTCATTCGCAACGATTGCATTGCCGCGCTGATCGGCGAGCGCAGTTTTGGCGCCTTGCAGAACCAGGACAATTGCGTCTACGTCACCTGGAGTACCGGTATCGGTTTCGGCCTGTGCGTCGACGGCCGGATTTTGCAGGGCAAGCATGGCAACGCCGGGCATGCCGGTCACATGCTATTGACGGAACAGTCAGACGCCCTGTGCGGTTGCGGCAATCGCGGCGATGTCGAAGCACTGGTTTCGGGGCGCAACCTTGGCCTGCGCAACGGCCGCAGCGCCGCCGATATTTTCATGGCGGCGCGGCAGGGCGGGGAGGCTGAGCGGCGCCTTGTGGAACAGGCTGCACAATGGTTTGGCAGGGCGTTGTACAACCTGACGGCAACGCTCGACACCCGCGTCTTTGCCATTGGCGGCAGTGTGTGGATGCACCATGGCGACAAGCTCGAAGCGCTGGTCCGCCACGAAATCGAATCCCGCTTGCCCGCCCTGACCGCCGGGGTGTCGCTCAGGTCGGCTGCACTGGGCGGGCTGGTGGCTGACATTGGCGCCCTGTGCCTGATCTTGCCGCAGGACTGGCACCGCCCATGGAGTCAAAGCCAGCCATGGCACGCGCTGGCGGAGCGGTGACCAGTCTTATCGGGTCACCGGCTGAGGCTGGCCCTGGGGGGCAGGTTCGGCGACATAAATTTCCACGCGGCGGTTTTGGGCGCGGCCTGCAACCGTAGCGTTATCGGCGACTGGTTCGTGCGAGCCGCGTCCTTCCACCGTGAACCGTGATGCCGACACGCCGCGCGCTGTCAGGTATTCGCGACTTTGCACGGCCCGGTTACGCGACAGCGGGTCGTTGATGGCGTCGCTCCCGGTGCTGTCGGTGTGACCGATGATGGTGACATTGGTGACGGGATTTTCTTTCAGGCCGGTCGCGAAACGATCGAGAATCGGGCGAAAATTCGGCTTGATGTCGGCGCGGTTGGTGTCGAACGAGATATCGCTGGGAATATCCAGTTTCAGCCGGTTATCGGCAGTCTGGCTGACTTCCACGCCGGTGCCCCGCGTGGCTTCCTCCATCTGTTTTTTCTGCATTTCCATGCGCGATGACCAGATGTTGCCCGCCAGGGCGCCTGCTGCGGCGCCCACAACAGCACCCGTCGCGGCATTCTTGCTATTGCCTGTCATGGCGCCAATGACGGCGCCACCCAAGGCACCCAGGCCCGCGCCTTGCGCCGTGCCGCGCTGGGTCGGCGACATGTCGGCACAACCGGTAATTGCAATGGAAACGGCGAGGGCGGAGAGCGTCAGTTTTTTCATGGATATGGTCCTTTGATTTGAGGGGGCAGGTTGGCAGAGTGGCGTCGCACACAAGAGCGATCCTGGTGCGGGATCTAGTCCAGTGCGCAATCCCAGTGCGAAAAACATGGTTAATAGACAGCAAAACTCACTAATAAGTTTCCAAATGGCTCATGCTGCGTTCCCTGAAGTATTGCTTTTCAGATCTAAACTGATGATTCTCAAGCATATTTTAATGCCGATAAGGCAATGACGACTTGCGCAAGAAATATGCAAATGAATATTGACATGGGGAAATATATTTTCTAGTATGTTGACACAGGGAAATAAAACCCCGTGTGGTTGCTCCGATTAACCCGCCCTTTCCTGAAGGAGAAAAAGCCCATGAACCAAGCTTCGATCCACCTGGATGCAAAAAAAGCTGCCTATCAGCTATTGGATTCGGTTTGGCGCGGGCGTGGTTTCCCGGTCGATCCGAAAGCCATCGCTGCGGAACTCGGCGTTACCGTACTGGAAGCCGAGCTGCCGGAAAATATCCTGGGCGGCTTGATCAAGGATGCCAACAAGGATGCGGTCGTGATGCTGAACCAGGGCGACAGCGTTGAGCACAACCGCTTCAACTGCGCGCAAAAGCTCGGTTACTTCACCGAGCAGAAAATCCGGCACGCAGAATGCTACAAATATGTCGAATTTCGGGTGCGTCAGGGTATTGATAATGGTGCCCCGGAGCTTTTTGCCGATTCTTTCGCCGCATCCCTGCTGATGCCGGACCTCGCAGTACGCCAGCTGGCCAGGAAAGGCATGGCCCTCAAAGGCATGGCGCAGCACTTTGGCGTGACCGCCGATGCGCTTGAATACCGTCTTAAACAACTTGGCATCGATCTGGAGCAGATCGTCGCCGCCTGATTTTGTATGTAGTTTTGTCTCCTGGGGAGTAAAGTGGTAACTTGATGGACCGGCGCTACAGGCTCCGGTCCATTTTTTTATCCTAGATCAGGCCCCGGGCAACCAATTCCTGCTTGAGATAGGCATAAAACACGGGGCCGGCGACAACACCCGGCAAGCCGAACATCGCTTCCATGACCAGCATGGCGATCAGCAATTCCCAGGGGCGCGCCTTGATATGCTGGCCGATGATTTTCGCATTCAGAAAGTATTCCAGTTTGTGGATGACGACCATGAACAGCAGCGATCCCATGGCGATCTGCAGCGAATGCGACAAGCCGGCGATCACCAGCACTGTGTTCGATACCAGATTTCCCACGACCGGCAAAAGACCCGCGAAAAAGGTGATGGCGACAATGCTTTTCGCCAAAGGCAAGTGCACGCCGAGGAGGGGCAGCACGACGAAGATATAGCCAGCCGTCAGCAATGCATTGATCGCGGCGATGCGTACCTGGGCAAACACGATTTGCCTGAAGGCCTCGCTCAGATGCAGGGCACGTTGACGCAGGGCGCGCGCCAGCGGGCGCGTGGCGTGCGCTTCCGTGCTGTCTTGCAAGGCGATCATGGCGCCGATGATCATCCCCAGGAGGACGTGGGCAACGGTACGGCCGGCCTCCTGTCCCGCAAGACGGGCTTCGGTGGCGTGCTGGCGCAACCATGCAGTCAGCATTTCGCGCAGCGCATGAGTGTCCCCTGGCAAGTATCCTGCCAGCCAGCGAGGGATCTGGCCGCGCGAGGCTTCCAGGATGTCTGCCAGTTTTTGCAGCAAGGTTTCAACGCTGCCGGCATCGCTGCTGAAAAATGCCACGCTGCCCCAGATCGCCAGGCTGAGCAAGCCGACGGTCAAGACCGAAAGGACAGCCACGGCGAGCAGGCGGGCACGCGCACTGCTGAATTTTCTGGCCAATATCGGCGCCAGCAAATGCACCAGTGCAAACACCAGCAAGCCGGAAAAGAGCGACGCCAACAAACCAAAGCGCATGACGCCCCACAGGCCCAGCGCGGCCAGCAGCCACGATGCCATGGTTATCGCCGTTGATTGATCATTGTGCCGCATGGATATTCTCAACTGGATGTGTCGCCGAATCGGCTTTGACTGGTTGCTCGTTTGAATGAAAAAATGCGGTTTCTATAGCGGTTTTGACATAAATCAATATGTTGCTCAGCGTAACACAACACCCTTCACTAGGTTTGAAATTGATAATCCGCAGATCGGATATTCCGCTCTGCCAGATAATGAAATGAACTTTTTCTGAGGATAAGAATCGTTGTCCCTTCTTTCTTTGGCAAGCAAATCCCCTTCGCTGTATGGCACGGCAAATGCATCGCTTTTAATACCCTGAATGCGTCCGGATGATGGTTCAGGGAAGGCGTGATGTCATGGCCGCTTATCGGAATTTATCAGGTTTGGGCTTTATGTTGATTGGTGGCCGTTTCAATTTAAATTCGTCGCCCTGCCTGAAGTCCTTGTTCCTCAGTGTGGTTGGTATTTTTGCATCTGGTTACGCCCGTTTCCTGAAAATGCTCCATCGCAAGGCGGGTTTGCGCACCAGGCAGGCCCAACTGCAGGCGGTCAATGATGCAATTCCTCTCGGATTGGTTTATACCACCTTGCGCGGCGATTGCAGCTACGTTAACCGCACCATGGAGCACATGTCGGGACGCTCCTTGGCCAGCTTGCGCGGAAAAGGCTGGCGCCATTGCGTGCATCCCCAGGATCGCTTGCGCTTGCATGCAGAACTTGTCAGCTGGCAATCTCAGGACGAGCAGGCGCCTTACACGGGCATTTGTCGCCTGCGCGGTGGCAAAAATGCGCTGGTGTGGGCCCGTCTCAAAGTGGTGCCGGTGCTGGTGGATGGCAAGCCGGTGGGATATGTCGGGAGCGTGGAAGACATCACGGAGCGCCGTGCGAACGAACTTGCACTGATCAAGAGCGAGCAGAGGCTGCGCCTGATTACCGATAACATTCCTGCCCTGGTGGCGTATGTCACTGCCGATGAGCGGGTCGCCTTTGCCAACCGGCGCTACGAAGAAGCCTATGGCATCCTCCAGGAGGAACTGGCCGGCATGCCCGCCAGCGAAGTACTGGGTCCGGAAGTGTATGCCCAGAGCCGCCCGTATATCCATCAGGCCCTGGCAGGCACGCCGGTGCTGTTCGAGCGCACCGTCAACTGTGAGGATGGCTTGCGCCATGAGCGCGTCAGCTATATTCCCGATATCGAGCCGCAAGGTGCGGTTACCGGCTACTTCGGCCTGGTCGAAGACATTACTTCCCTCAAGCGGGTCGAGACGCAGTTGCGCAAACTGGTGCGGATCGATGCGCTGACCGGCATCGCCAACCGCATCCAGTTCGAGGAACGGCTTGTCGATGCGGTGCGCTACAGCCGGCGCTACGGTACCCGCATGGCGCTGCTGTTCCTGGATATCGACCACTTCAAGGAAATCAACGACACCTGCGGCCACCAGGCGGGCGACAATGTCTTGCGCGAATTCGCGCAGCGCCTGCTGGGCTGCGTGCGCGACACGGATACGGTGGCGCGCCTGGCAGGCGATGAATTCGTGATCATCCTGGAAGGCCTGGGCGCAGCCGAGGAAGCGCCGGCAGTCGCGGCCAAGATCATCGGCGCCATGCAGACGCCGTTCGATGTATGCGGCCGACAGCGAACGGTTACCACCAGCATCGGGGTGGCGGTCCGTCGGCAGGATGAAGACGATGCGCAAGGCTTGCTGGGCCGTGCCGATGTAGCCCTATACCGGGCAAAATCGGCCGGACGCAACACGTTTGAAACAAACACGGATTCGATAGATGTTTTTTGAGTATAATGCGCCGGTCGTTGCGATTCGAGGTAGTGGTGCAGTATCAGTCTGTCATTCCTTCTTGCTTCAAACGATGTAACCGGGCGTAAGCCCAATTTAATTGTAAAAAGGAAATGAAATGGCAACTGGTACCGTAAAATGGTTCAATGATGCAAAAGGTTTTGGCTTCATCACTCCGGATGAAGGCGGCGAAGATCTGTTCGCTCACTTTTCCGCAATTCAGGGTAATGGCTTCAAGACCCTGAAGGAAAACCAGCGCGTGACTTTCGAAGTCACCACCGGCCCGAAAGGCAAGCAGGCTTCGAACATCAACGCCGCTTAAGCTGATTCAGGTTGGATACGAAATCCCCGGTTCGCCGGGGATTTTTTTTGCCCGGATGTCAGGGCAGGGCACGATCCGTCTTGCGCCAGTAATCCGGCGCGGCATAGGCGTGCCGCAGGAAGTCGACGAAGGCGCGGATGCGCAGCGGCGAGTGGCGGCGCTGGGCAAACACGGCGTAGATATCGTTGCCGGGGGCAGCGCAGTCATCCAGCACCGACACCAGTTTACCGGACGCGATTTCTCTACCGACTTCCCACAGCGAGCGCCATGCCAGGCCCTTGCCGGCCAGCGCCCAGTGGTGCAGTACCTCGCCGTCATTGCATTCCATGTTGCCCGATACCTTCAAGGTCACGACTTTGCCGCCCTGGCGAAAACTCCAGCCGCGCTGGCTGCCGTCGCTGCTGATGGCCAGGCAATTGTGGCGGGCCAGTTCGCCCAGATTTTGCGGCGTGCCGTGCCGTCTCAGATACTCGGGAGACGCCACCACCACGCGGCGGTTGTCAGCCAGCTTGACGCCGACCAGGTTGGAGTCGCTCAGGGCAGCAATGCGGATGGCGACATCGATGCCTTCGCCGATCAGGTCCACCACGCGGTCGTTCAGGCTCAGCGTCAGCGTCAGCTCGCGGTGCTCCGCCAGGAACGATGGCAGCAGCGGCGCCACGTGCCAGCGGCCGAAGCCGGCAGGCGCCGAAACCGTCAGGTGGCCGGACGCGCGTGCGCTGCGTTCGGATACGGCAGCTTCGGCATTCTCGAGGTCGGCAAGGATGCGCTGGCAATCTTCGAGGAAGGCCGTGCCTTCATCGGTCAGCGCCAGCCTGCGGGTCGTGCGTTGCAGCAGCTTGACGCCGAGGCGCTCTTCGAGCGCATCGAGGCGCCGGCTGACCATGGCCGGGGCAATGCCTTCGGCTCGCGCCGCCGCCGACAGGCTTCCCTTGGTGATCACCTCGACGAAGGTGGAGATCTGCTTGAACTGGTCCATTGCGGCCTGTGCTCCCGGAAAATTCTATTTTTAACTATAACGCAAAGATAAAGTGATTATTCTGTATGTTTATGCGAATTAAAAGTGAATATACTAAAAGCCATCAAAAACGCAAGCCTGCAGAATATATCTAATGGAACTTTGGCAAATCGCTCTGGTGGCAATCGCGGCATTTTTTGCCGGTGCGATGAATTCGGTCGCAGGTGGCGGCACTTTTTTTTCCTTTCCGGCCTTGCTCGCTGTTGGCGTGCCGCCGGTGGTGGCCAATGCCAGCAATTCGGTGGCGCTGTGGCCGGCGAGCCTGTCCGGCGCATGGGCCTACCGTGAAGAACTGGCGCGTTACAAGCGGTATCTGATCCCGTTGGGCATTACCTCCTTGCTGGGCGGTGCTGCCGGCGGCTTGCTCCTGTTAAATATCCAGGATGCGACCTTTTCGAAACTGATTCCCTGGCTCTTGTTGTTTGCCACCTTGCTGTTCGCTTTTTCCGCCAAAATTTCTGCCTGGTTGCGCGGCGCCCAGGGCGGGCAACCCCGCAACAGTGCGGTTGCACTCGCCGGGCATGCCGTGGTGTCGGTGTATGGCGGTTTTTTTGGCGCCGGCATGGGCATACTGATGCTGGCCAGCCTGGCGATTGCCGGACACGATGATGTGCATGAAATCAATGCCATCAAGAACCTGCTGTCGGCGGTCATTTACAGCGTGACTGTGCTGACTTTCATTATTGCCGGCGCAGTTGATTGGCCGTATACCGTGCTGATGGCGGCCACGGCAATTTTGGGAGGTTACCTCGGCGCGCGCTTTGCCCGCAGAATTCCTGCGCCTTGGCTGCGCCGGTTCATCATCGTGGTCGGCTTCGTCCTGACCGGGATTTATTTTTTCAAGATGTATTAAGCGTTCAAGCTGCGGCTGAAAACGGAAACGGCGCCGGATTTTTCCGGCGCCGTTTTTTTTATGCCCCCGCTGGCTGAAAACTGGGGTTGCGTTCCGCGAGGATGTTTTCCATGCGGGCGGCAATCTGCGGCCTGTGCTCCGGGTGCGTCATTACATAGAAACGCTTTTCCCTGATGGCGGAGAACGTTTGCTCCGCCACTTCGGCCGGGTCCATGCCGTTCTCGATCGCAGCCTTGAAGCGCTCATGCATGTCAATCTGTTGCGGCGTGGGCAGTGTGTTTGCCGGCGGGTTCGCCAATGCCTGCGGCCGGTTGCGCATGGATGCCATGATCTGGGTACGGACAAAGCCAGGGCAGAGGACCGACACGCCGACCGGCAGATTGGCTGCCTGCATTTCCATGTGAAGTGCTTCGGACAAGGCAACGACTGCGTGCTTGGTTGCCTGGTATACCCCGCCGCCGGGATAGGTGATCAGGCCCGCGATCGACGCCGTATTCACGACATGGCATGGTTCTCCCAGTTTTGCCATGCGCGGCACGAAACTGCGGATGCCGTGAATGACTCCCCACAGATTCACGCCGATCATCCACTCCCAATCGGCCAGCGTGCTGCTGGCGACTGATCCGCCACCGCCAACGCCGGCATTATTGATGAGCAGATGCACGCCGCCAAAATGTTCGAACGCGGCATTGGCGAGCGCCTCCACATCCTCGGCTTTCGAGACATCGGTCGGCATCACCAGGATTTGATCGGAAATGCGAGATAGCTCATCGCGCGCCGCTGCCAGCGTGCTTTCCCTTATGCCTGCCAGGACAACACACATTCCTTCTTCCAGGGCCCGTTTGGCCAATCCCAGGCCAATGCCGCTGGCGGCTCCCGTTACAACGGCTACTTTTCCTTTCAGATCTTTCATCATTTCACCTTTGCTCGTTGAAAATTCTTGTCACGCGATTTTGCTTTTTCCGGAAACAGGAAGGCCAGCAATGCCGCGTCGACGCCACGGGTGGCGCTCCATTCAGTCTCTTTATCCAGCGCAGCCGCCATCTTTTCTGCCAGTTGTGGATTGCCGTTGCCATAAGTTTTATGGAACAGGGCTTGCCATTCGGCTGCCAGCTGGCGAACCACGGGGGCTTGCGGGGAAGTGCCATTGTCGAATTCCTGGCGCACCCGGATCACCAGCATGGGCCAGGCGTCGAAGGCATGAAAAATATTGGCGCGAATCGCCGCGAGTTCTGCGCTGGCGAGGTATTTTTCGAATATCGCGAAACTGCCATGGATGAAGGCCCGCTTGAGGTAATCGAGCATTGCGGGCGAAGCGCCGCTCCGTTCCTGTAACGCCGGTTCGCTCTGATGCATTTGTCCCAGGCGCTGCATCATGAGGGCATCTCCGCCGGCCAGGCGATGGGCCCGTTCTATCCAGTCGCAGGCCAGTGCATAGGCGCGTGGATCGGTATGGGCAATGGCAGCCTGCATCAGTTGCCCCGCATTTGAAAACAACTGCTGCCAGCCGGCTTCGCTGAGCTCGCTTGCCTGCTGCTTGCGCGATCGCATGGCCTTGATCTCGTCGTTGGAGAAATACTTGCCATGCAATGCCATAAGTTCGAGGGTCGATAACCACACCGCGATAGTCGGCTCCTGTCCTGTTGCGATTTGTTCTTCGAGCAAAACCAGGCAATCGCGCAAACGCGCCGCATGTTCGATTTGCCGGTCGAGAAGGATGCGTTGTTGCCGTATCAGTTCAGGTCCGGAAATCTGGTTGCCCGCTAACATCTCGCGCACGTCGCTGAGTGAGAATCCCAACTGCTTGATCGCCTGGATCTGGTGCAGTCGAGCGACGTCGCTTAGGCTATAGAGGCGATAGCCGGTCTCCGAACGGACGGACGGGGATAGCAAACCAATCGCATCGTAATGATGCAGCGTACGGATTGTCAGCCCCGCGCGCTTGGCCAGTTCTCCTATTTTCAATTGCATCCTGGTTTCTCCATTGACATGGGAAGCAAGCGTAAACCCTGACGTTACGTTATTGTCAAACTATTTTTGATTTCCTGCGGTTTCTTGTCGCAATAAACCATGGCGCTGATTTTTCCGGGCTATGCAATTGCCGCCATCTTGGTTAGGATGGACTCGTCTATGGTTTATAACGGGGAGGGCATATGCACGCGCTCAGGCTTACGCGAATCGGCTCGCAACTGGCCATCGTCGTGCCTTTGGACGCCCTCATCCAGCATGATCTGAAGGAAGGCGACATGGTGTACCTGTCTCGCGTGCCGGGTGGCGCGGAACTGGCAGCGTCGCTTGAGGGCGCCGGGCCGTTTTCCGCCGATCCTGCAACAATCGAGCAATTACACGCCGGGCAAGAATTCATGCGCGACTTCCATGCGGCATTTCGGGCGCTCGCCAGATGAATTGCCATTCAATCGATTCCGCCGTGCTGGTGCTGCTGCACCATGAAGCGCTCAAGGCGTATGGCGGCAATGCCGGCGTGCGCGATGCGCAAATGCTGGATGCGGCACTGTGCTGGCCCATGCTGATGGTAATCGAGCGCGGCATGGATGGCATGGGCGATACGCCGCACGATGGCGGCGAAATGGATGTGGCGGACCTTGCAGCGTGTTATGCAACCGGTATCCTACGCCATGCACCTTTCAATGACGGCAACGAGCGTGCCGCCTTGCTGGCCATGGGTCTGTTTCTTTACATAAATGGCTGGCAATTAAGTGCGTCGGCACTGGAGACCGCGCAAATGATCCGGGCTGCCGCAGCGGGCGCTCTCAATGAGGTGCGCCTGGCGCACTGGATACGCGCCAATCTCTAAGCTGGTTTAGACGCCTTGCAGCGCAACGTAATTGCCGCCGGCTGAGCCGGCAAACTTCTGCAAGACCTGGGCAACCGGCAGCAGCCTGTCGAAATTGCGGCCGATACCCAACGCCAGCGAGCAGAACAGCGCGATTTCTTGCGTGGTACAGATGCCATACTGGCTGGTGGCTTTTTTTACCTGGTCGGCAATGAAGCCATAGCGCTGCGCATGCGGCATCGCGGCCAGGTCTGCATTGCCATTTTGTTCGAGGTATTCGAGGATGATGTCCGGCAGGGTGGCTTCCAGCAGCGCGCGTTCTTGCGTTACGGTCAATTGCAAGGTCCGCGCAACGGGCGCCTGTGCATGCGCATGGCCGAAGAGGGTGCATGGCAAGCCGTCGCGGTCAAGGTAAGTCCAGGAATTGACGGGGCCGAGCGCATGTGCTTCCTGTGCCGTGTCGAGCATCTGGTACCAAGCCGGCAGGATGCGGGTGTCATAGTAGCGCATTTCATAGCGGCTGCAGTCTGCTGCCTCGACGCGCGTCATGCTGCGCAAATGCTCCCGCATCGCACCCAGGCCAAGCGGGGAGTCGATCCAGCTCAGGCAGTGCAAACCCTTGGTGTGTTCTAGAAACCACGCAAGTGTCCTGGTCTGGTTGCTGGTGACGTGCAATAGAACCGGGGCGGAGGCGTTACCGTTATCCTCGTCAGCCAGGTTGGCCCAAGGCAAGCGACGAAAGCGGTATTGCAGGATACGCCAGATACCAGGATATTGGGCCGCGTCGATCAGCAAGAACAGGCTGTTGACGCCGGGCTGGCCGGAAGAATGTCCGACGGGTACTGCAGTGCCATTAAAAGCGGGAGCGGCCATTTTGTCTCTTTGGATTGAAGCAGAAAGCAAGATTGATTTACTTTCTGGATCGTTATTTTATTGTTAATAATAAAAAGATAATCCAAGATTAACTAAAATGCAACAAAACTTGCAGTCAAAATTGTAAGTTTTAGTGAACTGCAACATCCGGTCAGGAGTTTTCCAGAAGGCGCTGGCGCAGGTTGCACTCTTCTTGCCAGGTCTGGCGCTCGACGTTGCTTGCTGCTTCTGCGCGTAGCTCAGCGGCGGAGCGTTCCGCGTAAGCTGAAATGAGCCGCCGCGCGATGCCGATATCGGGTTGCACGGCGCCGAAAAAGGCGACCTGTTCACCACGCTGCAACAACAGGGTCGGAAAATTTTCAATATCAAAGTCACCCACCAGGTCGGCCTGGTCTTCGACATCGATCCACAGGAAGCGCTTGTCGGGATGCTGGCCAGCCAGGTCATCGAAGGCCGGGCGGTATGCCTTGCAAACGTCGCACCAGGCCGCGCACAGGCAAGCAACGACCCAGGCCTCGCCCTGTAGCTGGTCGATTATGGCGGCACGGCTGTCTGGTTCAAGGTTCAATGCGGTCATGCGCGTATTGTAGTGCTTTCGGTTAATTGCGTCCGCTGGCCAGGGCCACTAGCGTTGCCAGCAGGACGGGAGTGCGTTCTGCCCCGGGCGCCAGTTTTTCCGCCCTGGCCAGCACGGCGCGCGCTTCGTCGGCAGAAACGCCATTGTAGCCGTTGGTTTCCATGTAGCGGATCAGGGCTTCCGCGCGACGATGCAAGACCTGGACGGGAGCAAGTATGGCCGTTGCTGGTACGGCAGCCACAGCGGCACTGGCTGCCACTGCGGGAAGGGAGGGCGGCGGCACGGCTTTGTCGGCTTGGCCGGCATCCGCATAGGCCTGGCTTTCGGCGAGTTTGGCGCGCCGTTCGACCTCCGCTCCCGGGAAGTTTTGCCTGGCTTCTGCCAGCAGATCGAGTGCGGCTTGCAGGCGCCCATTTTTGCCATGCAGTCGCGCCAGGCCAAGGTGGGCGTCTGGCGACTTCATGACGGAATACTCGCCGACGGCAATGCTGGTACGGTACGCCTGTTCGGCAATGTCGGTTGCGCCAAGCTGGCTGGCGATATCGCCCAGGCTTTGCTGCCGCATGACGGAGTGGGGCGACAGGCGCGCCGCCTGCTGCAGCACGGCCAGCGCTTCAGCCGTTTCGCCCAGCTGTTGCAGCGTTTGCGCGAGCATGTCGTGCGCATCCAGGTACGATGGATAATCGCGCACGATTTCGCGCAGCCGGTTTTTAGCCGCGGCATGATGGCCTTCCAGCCTGTCGATGCGCGCCAGGCCAGCCTTGGCCCAAACCTGCTCGCGCATTGCCAGTGCCTGTTCATAGACCTGGCGGGCTGCCGGAACCTGGTTTGCCTTGAGCAGCAGGCTGGCCTTCATTCGCAACAAATCCATCGCATGCACCGGCGCCCGCGCCAGGGTCTGGTCGCACAGCGCTGCCGCCTGCAGGTAATCGCGCGCAGCATACGCACGCTCGATGGCGGTAAAGGATTGCTTGCGGTCCCAGGCGCGGTTCAGGCGCGCCAACAGCAGCGAGTCTGTCAGCGGCTTCAGGATGTAGCCGTCCGGCGCCATTTCGGCCGCGCCCATCACCGTTTCAACGGCTTTCTCCGAGCTGACCATGATCCAGATGCAGGTCAGGCCGACCAGGTCGCGGTGCCGGGCTTCTTCGAGGATTTGCTGGCCGTTCGGCCCCTCTGAAAAGTTATAGTCGCACAGCACCACATCGTAGCGTTTCGCGCGCAGCTGGGCGATGGCGTCGGCGCCATTCTTGACCGTATCGACAGTTCGCGCCCCCAGCTTGCGCAGCATGTCGCGCAGCATCCGGTGGACGATCGAGAAATCATCGATCACCAGGTAAGTCTTGCTGGACCAGTCAGGGAGTTCAAAATTGGGCATGGGAACGGCTGGAGTCGGGACGGTTCAATTCAATGCAAGTCAAGGCAACAATAGGATGAAGCAGCCGCCGCCGAGGGCGCCGCCATTTTCCAGCCTTACCGTGCCATGACGGTCGTGATGACGGTGCAGGGCGGCGACTTCCCTGGCGAAATAGAGTCCAAGTCCGGTGCTGCCGCTGCGGAAATCCACCCCCTGCGACGCTTCGGGTGCGGCCAGCAGCGTTTCCGGATAGCCTGCGCCATTGTCTTCCACGCGCATTTCCAGGCAGCCATCGCGCATCGCGAATGCCAGCCGGAGCTTGTCGTGGGTATAGCGGATGGCGTTATTGATTGCATGGTTGAGCACCCCGGCCACCAGGTCTTCGTCGAAATGCCAGATCAGGTCGGCAGGTGCATCGATATACAAGGTCATGCCGCGCGAGGCCAGCAGGCTGCGGTTCTGCGATTCCAGTTCCAGGGCCAGCTGGGCAATCGAGCAGGCTTGCGGATCAAAAGGATACAGGCGTTCGCCGAGCTTGTAGAGGGTCAGCAGTTGTGTCAGGTTGCCATTGACGCGCCTGACTTCGAAGAGCATGTGCGCCATTTCCTGGCAGGCGGCAGAAGCGTGCGGATCGACTTCTGCCAGCATCTTTTCGAGGGAAGCCGACAGCATGCTGACCGAATTCTTCATGTCGTGAACGGACGACGCCAGGAAAAGAGAGAGCACTGGTTCGTTCGGTGATTGGTCCATGGGGCAGTGATTCCGGGTCGCATGTAGGTTGGCATGGGCGCTGGCGCTGGCGACATGTTAACAGAGTTCTTGCCGGTAACCGCAACATCCTGCGCAACCACGACAACGCCATCTTGATGCTGGCGCGGTAAAATAACGCCATGCCTACCATTCTTGCCATTGAAACGTCCGCCGATGTCGCCTCGGTCGCCTTGCTGCGGGGCGAAAAGATCTACACCCGCCAGGCCGACGTCGCCAAAACGCATTCCGAGGCGATTTTGCCGCTGGTGCAAGGCGTGCTCGCAGAAGCCGGCACGCGCCTCGAAGAATGCGATGCCCTGGCCTTTGGCAGTGGGCCGGGATCGTTTACCGGCGTGCGCACGGCGGCAGGCGTGGTGCAGGGCCTTGCATTCGGCAGCGGGCGCATGGTAATTCCCGTCGTGACCTTGCAGGCGATGGCGCAGGCGTGCCACGCCCGCACGGGCGCAGCCGATGTCCTGGCAATACTGGACGCGCGCATGGGCGAGGTGTACTGGGCACAATATCGTTACGATAACGGCTGGCGGGAAGTGGTTGTGCCGACGTTGTCCGCTCCAGCAGCAGTGCGGCCACAAGGCGCCGTGCAGGCATGCGGCAATGGCTTGCTGGCCCATGCCGCAGCTTTTGCGGAGGAGGCCTTTGCTGCCGGTGCCCTGGTCGACGTCATGCCGCATGCCTTGCAGATCGCACAACTGGCGCGCACCGCCCATGCCCGCGGCGACATGCTCGCGGCGCACGATGCGCAACCGCTTTATTTGCGCAACAAGGTAGCCTTGACGACCAGCGAGCGACAGGCCAAAGCCGGAGCAGCTGCATGAGTGCGTTCCATGCCGCTGGCGCGCAGCTTGCCCCTGCGTCGCCACTCATCCTGGAGCCGATGCAGGAGGGCGATCTTGAGCAAGTGCTGTCAATCGAGAACATCGTCTACCCGTATCCCTGGACTCGCGGCAATTTTCTGGATTCCCTGGCCAGCGGCTACCTGTCCTGGGTGGCGCGCGAGCCGACATTTCGTCTGGCCGGGTATTTCCTGGCAATGCAGGTCGTCGACGAGATGCACTTGCTGAACATCAGCGTACGGGCCGACTTGCAGGGGCACGGGCTCGGCCGCATGCTGCTCGACCGGGTCTCCACGCTGGCGCGCGCCAACGGCATGACATCGATCCTGCTGGAAGTGCGGCCCTCCAACCTGCGCGCGTTGTCCGTTTATGAGCGGTACGGGTTTGTGCGGATCGGCTTGCGCCGCGGGTATTATCCTGCTGCCGGAAATACCCGGGAAGACGCCATCGTGATGAGGTTTTGCCTATGACATCCCCGGAAATCCGGCGTACCGCATTTTTACAGGAAATGGGTGTCGGCCCGGTCTGGCGCCTGCGCGAAGCTGTCGGGCAGCAAGCCGGCCCCGCAGCTGACGAGCTTATCCCGGCCGAGCCGGCGGCTGAGCCAGTCCGGCTCGCGCCGGTGCATTTGCCCCAGGCCGTCGACGAGGATCTCGGGGATGGGGCGGTACCCGCCTGGGTCATCGAGGAGGCGCCGTTCGAGCACGAAGTTGCGGTGGGCGGCAATACTGCGCCAGCTGCCGATATCGCGCGCATGGACTGGGACGCCCTGCAGGCTGCCGTCGCCGGCTGTACCAAATGCCGCCTGTGCGAAAATCGTACGCGTACCGTATTCGGCACTGGCGACCGCCAGGCGCGCTGGCTCTTTGTCGGCGAAGGTCCGGGTCACAACGAGGATTTGCAGGGCGAACCCTTCGTCGGGCCTGCCGGCAAGCTGCTCGACAACATGATGGGAGCGATGGGCTTGCGGCGCGGGGTAAATACCTACATCGCCAATATCGTCAAATGCCGGCCGATTGGCGAAAATGGCCGCGATCGCTCGCCCCTGCCCGACGAAAGTGCGACTTGCCTGCCATACCTGGAGCGGCAGATCGCACTGATCCGTCCAAGCGTCATCGTTGCCCTGGGCAAGAGCGCTGCACTGGCGCTGTTGAATGCCGGCCCGGACACGGCAGTGGCGAGCTTGCGCGGGCGCGTGCATCGCCACGCCGGTGTGCCGGTGGTCGTGACTTACCATCCGGCCTACCTGTTGCGCAAGCCGGAGGACAAGGGCCAGGCCTGGCGCGACCTCTGCCTTGCGATGGCAACCCATGCCGCCATTGACTGAATCGCTGGCGGCGACTTGCCAGCAGCGATTCCATCTGCGCTGGGGCCATTTGCACGATCCGCACGTGCGCGCCCTGGCCTGGTTGCTCGATTCTCCGGATTTGCTTGACCCCGCCGCGCCGCAATGGTCGGGGCAAGTTGCATCGCTGACGGCGCCGCTGCCGCCGGCCACGGTCGCATGGCTCGCTGCCCTGGACCAGGCCCCCGAGCCGCTGCACGACTATCTCGCCATCCAGCCTTTTACCCGTCTCGGCCGCTACGCCGAACGCCTGATGGCGTTTTATTTCACGGCGCAAGGCATCTTGCGCGCCCACGGCGTGCAAGTGCGCAGCGCCGCCAATGAAACCATCGGGGAATTTGATTTCCTGCTGCAGCAGGGCGAGGAATTGCTGCATTGGGAATTCGCCGTCAAGCTGTACCTGCTGGAGCCTACTGGCGCGGGGCAGGCCGCCGATTACTTCGTCGGCCCGAACCTGGCCGATACTCTCGGCAACAAGATGCACAAGATTTTTTCCCGGCAGTTGATGCTGTCGCAACATCCGGCGGCGCAATCCTGCCTGCCGCAACCAGTGGCGCGCGCGCAGGCGCTGCTGAAAGGCTGGCTGTTTTATCATCGCCACGCCGACGAAGCCTTTGCAGCGCAGGGGATTTCTGCCGGCCATTGCCGCGGGTTCTGGTGCGAACTGGCGGAAGTCGGATCGCTCGACGTGCAGCGTGCACTCATCCTGCCGCGGCTGCGCTGGCTGGCGCCAGTGAGCGTCGCGCCGCAGGAGACGCTGGACCGGGATGGCTTGCGTGCCGCCCTCGAGGAGCATTTTACCCATGACAGCATGCCGCAGCTGGTGGCGCTGCTGCAGGATGATGGCGAGGCGGCAATTGAAATTGCGCGTGGCTTCATCGTGCCCGACGACTGGCGGGCGCGGGCTGAACATCGGGTACTGCGTCCCCGCGCTATCGCTGGCGCCTAGTGTTTTGGTTCGCCGATCAGGGAAATTGAATCCTGCTTGCGCTGGTTGGCCGCATGCCAGCGCATGATCAGCAGCATGATCGCGGCAACGAAGCTGCCGAACAGCAGGATGACGACATTGGCGCTCAGGTTCAGGCTGATCATGAGCGCATACAGCAGCAACATGGATAGTACGGACAGGTTTTCATTGAAATTTTGCACGGCAATCGAGTGTCCGGCGCTCATCAAAACATGGCCGCGATGCTGCAGCAGGGCATTCATCGGCACCACGAAATAACCGGCGAGCGCGCCAACCAGGATCAGCAAGGGATAGGCAATCCAGACGGATTCGACCATCGTCATGGTCATTACCGTCACACCCATCGCAACACCCAGGGGCATGACGCTGAGCGATTTTTTCAGTGGCACGAAGTGCGCTGCGGCGACGGCGCCCAGGGCGATGCCGACCGCGACGACACCCTGCAACGCTGCCGCCTTGTCCAGATGCATATGCAGATTGTGCTCCGCCCATTTCAGGACAATGAATTGCAGGGTGGCACCGGCGCCCCAGAAGAGCGTCGTCACTGCCAGCGAGATCTGGCCCAGGCGGTCTTTCCAGAGCGTGGTGCAGCAGCCGGCGAAATCGGCAACCAGGCGGATCGGGTTGCGTTCCTGGTGCGGATAACGCGCACCGGTGTCGGGAATCTTGAAGTTGAACAGCGAAGCGCAAACGTAGGTCAGCATAATGACCACCAACGCCGCCTCCGCTGGCGTGTTGATGCCGGTATTAATCAACGGCACATCAATACCGAGCAACTGGCTGGAAATCCGGCTGTTGACCAGTGCGCCGCCGAGAACCGTACCCAGGATGATCGAGGAAACGGTCAAGCCTTCAATCCAGCCATTGGCCGCGACCAGTTTTTCCGGCGGCAGCAATTCCGTCAGGATGCCGTACTTGGCGGGTGAATACGCCGCCGCGCCGAGCCCGACGACGCCATAGGCGACCAGCGGGTGGACGTCCAAAAACATCAGCGCGCAGCCGAATACCTTGACCATATTGGTCACCAGCATGACACGCCCCTTGGGCATGGAATCGGCAAAAGCGCCGACGAAGGCCGCCAGCACGACATACGACAGCACAAAGAACAGCTTCAGCAACGGTGTCATCCATTCCGGTGCATTCATGGCTGTCAAAACTGCAATGGCTACGATCAGGAGGGCATTGTCGGCGAGCGAAGAAAAAAACTGCGCCGCCATGATGGTATAAAACCCGCGATTCATCCGCATTTCTAGACTGGTGGATTGTTTCTATCCAGCGTTTATACCATGAAAAGCGGCGCCAACCGTGAATTGGACGCCACCGGAATTTCTACGCTCCGGTAAAATGGACGCGATTTCGCCGTTATCCGTTGTTACCAATACCCATCGCATTCATGCCCCGTCCGCTGCTCGCCACCATCGACATTACCGCTTTAAGACATAACCTGGCAGTCGCCATGCGCTGCGCGCCGCGCTCGAAGGTCTGGGCAGTGGTCAAGGCCAATGCCTATGGCCATGGCCTGGCGCGCGGCATGCGCGGCTTTTCGGCGGCCGACGGCCTGGCGCTGATTGAAACCGAGGCGGCGGTGCAGTTGCGCGAGCTTGGTTGGCAAAAGCCCATCCTGTTGCTCGAAGGCGTCTTCGAGTTGGCGGATATGCATCTGGTGGCGCAGCACCGGCTCGATATCGCCATCCATTGCGAAGAACAGATCGCCATGCTGGAGCAATCCGGGTTGTCGAACCCCGTCGATGTGCACCTGAAACTCAACAGCGGCATGAACCGCCTTGGCTTCCGGCCTGATGCCTTTCGCGCCGCCTATGCGCGCCTGCGCGCCATTCCCGCCGTGCGCGAGATTGGCATGATGACCCATTTTGCCAATGCCGAGGCAGCTGATAATCCCGGCATGCCGCTGGCCGAGCAGGTGGCGCGTTTTGCGCGTGCCACGGAAGGCCTGGCCGGGCCGCGCAGCTTGTCCAATTCCGCCGGCGTGCTGTTGCACGAGGATGCGCAGGCTTTGTCGGACTGGATACGCCCCGGCATTATGCTGTACGGCGCCACGCCTGGGGCGCGCAGCGCGGCAGGCTTCGCATTGCGCCCGGCCATGACCCTGACCAGCCGCATCATCGGCGTGCAGCGCATCGGGGCCGGCGAAACGGTCGGCTACGGCAGCCGCTTTGCCGCCGCAGCTCCCATGATCGTCGGCGTGGTCGCCTGCGGTTATGCCGATGGTTATCCGCGCCATGCGCCCAGCGGCACGCCGGTCCTTGTGAATGGCGTGCGTACCCGCCTGCTGGGCACCGTGTCGATGGACATGATCAGCGTCGACCTGACCGATATTGACGGCGCCGGCGTCGGTAGTGCCGTCACCTTGTGGGGCGAGCACTTGCCGATCGACGAGGTGGCCAATGCCGCCGGCACCGTCGGTTATGAATTGATGTGCGCGCTGGCGCCGCGCGTGCGCGTCATCGAGCGCGACGGCGATCCTGCCCAATAACGCAATCGCGCAACGGACTATTGCCATGGCCAAGCCTAAAACCAATTACACCTGCACCGAATGCGGCGGCGTCTCTGCCAAGTGGGCGGGGCAGTGCCCGGCCTGCGGCCAGTGGAACACCCTGGTGGAAACCCTGGTCGAAACCGTCGGCAACCGCTATTCGACGCCGCAGCAGGGGCTGGCGCAAGCCACCCCGGTCCTGAGCCTGGCCGACATCGAGGCGATCGACGTGCCGCGTTTTACGACCGGCATCGAGGAATTCGACCGGGTGCTGGGCGGCGGGCTCGTCGCCGGTGGCGTGGTGCTGATCGGTGGCGACCCCGGCATCGGCAAGTCGACCCTGCTGCTGCAGGCGCTGGCCAATCTTTCCCGCGAGCGCAAGGTCCTTTACATCAGCGGCGAAGAATCCGGCGCCCAGATCGCCCTGCGCGCCAAGCGCCTGGCAGTCGATGCCCAGGAACTGAAGCTGCAGGCGGAAATCCAGCTGGAAAAGATCCTCGCCACGCTGGCCGAGCAAAAGCCCCAGGTGGCGGTCATCGATTCGATCCAGACCATGTATTCGGATGCGCTGACCTCGGCGCCGGGCTCTGTCGCCCAGGTGCGCGAATGCGCCGCGCAACTGACCCGGGTGGCCAAGCAGACCGGCATCACCATCATCATGGTCGGCCACGTCACCAAGGAAGGCGCGCTGGCAGGCCCGCGCGTGCTCGAGCACATCGTTGATACCGTGCTGTATTTCGAGGGCGACACGCATTCGAGCTTTCGCCTGGTGCGCGCCTTCAAGAACCGTTTCGGCGCGGTCAACGAACTGGGCGTGTTTGCCATGACGGAGAAGGGCTTGAAGGGGGTTTCCAATCCTTCGGCACTGTTCCTGTCGCAACATGATAGCCAGGTGGCGGGCTCCTGCGTGATGGTGACGCAGGAAGGCACGCGTCCGCTCCTCGTGGAAATCCAGGCGCTGGTCGATACCTCGCACGTGCCCAACGCGCGGCGGCTGTCGGTCGGCCTGGAGCAAAACCGCCTGGCCATGCTGCTGGCAGTGCTGCACCGGCATGCCGGCGTGGCCGCGTTCGACCAGGATGTCTTCATCAATGCGGTGGGCGGCGTCAAGATCACGGAGCCGGCGGCTGACCTGGCAGTCTTGCTGGCGATTCAATCATCCATGCGCAACAAGCCGCTGCCGCGCGGACTTGCGGTATTCGGCGAAGTCGGCCTGGCGGGTGAGATCCGCCCGGCGCCGCGCGGCCAGGAGCGCTTGCGCGAAGCCGCCAAGCTGGGTTTTTCGATCGCCATGATCCCGAAAGCCAATGCGCCGAAACAGAAGATCGAGGGCCTGACCATCATTGGCGTCGAGCGCATCGACGAGGCGCTCGACAAGATCCGCAATACCGACCTGTAGCGCCAAGGTACAAGGCGCAGGGCGACGGTTTTTGCGCCTGTCAGCCTTGCGGGTTGGCCAGTTTGTGCGTGCGCCAGCCGAGCACCGCCAATACGCTGGCAAGTGCGGCCATACACGTGCAAAACACCACCAGTGTCCGCGCCAGGCCAATGTGGTCGGATAGCCAGCCTACGCCCAGGATCGGCACGATGGTGCCGCAGTAACCAATCATCAGATAGGTTGAAATCAGGCCGGACCGGTTGGCCGGCGTGGAGATCTTGTTAACCAACATCATGCCAGCAAGGTTGCACAATCCGTGACTCAGTGCGGTGGTGAGTACGCACAACACAAACAGCAGCCCTGATCCGACGAAATTATTAATCAATAGCAGCAGATTACTCAGCGCCAGCGTTGCAAATCCCACGACCATAGCCGTCTTGGGATGCACGGTGCGGGCAAGGTGTTGAGAGGCAGCCGACAAAAACAGGATCACGCCGACCGACAGGCCCGAGACGGCCGGCCCGTGCCACGGCACCATGCGGTCCATGAAACTCGGCGCCAGCGACGCGTAGAGGCTGAAGATGCCGAAGGCGCAAAAGGCACCCATGCTGGCAATGGCAAAGTGGCGTGCAAAGCGCGGTTCTGGCAGCGTCACTTTGGGTAGCCATTCGCGCAGGCGCAACGGCACTGCTTCATGCGCGGCAGGCGCCTGCAGATGGGCAGGCAGGGACATTGTCCACAATGCCCAGATCGCCACGGCGCCCAGCAGCAGCGATGGCACATAGGCTGTCACCAATGGTGCTGGCGCCCACTGCGCGACGACACCCCCCACCACCGGCCCCAGACCGAATCCGAAGGCAATCATCAGGCTCGTGGTGGCCGAGGCGCGTTGCATGTCGCCTTTGTTGCCCACTTGCGTCAGCCCCAGTGAGGCCGAGGTTGTGATCAGCCCCGACGCCACACCGATCACCACGCGGCCTGCGATCAGCGAGGGAACATCCCATGCACACGCTGAAATCAGCACCCCCAAAGTGACAATCACCAGCCCGGCGCGCAGCACGGGCAGGAAGCCATAACGGTCATTAAGGCGCGCCAGCAATAACAGGCTTGCCAGCGCGGCGACCATATACGCCACAAAAACGATGGTGATGTGGCTTGGCTGCAAACCCCACGCTTGCTGATACAGAGGATACAGGGGGCTTGCAAGGGCAGTGCCCATGACACCCACGCACATGCAAAAACACAACCAAAGATAGGGTGAGGGTTTAATCGGCACAGAAAGGAACGCGGAAGCGGGAAGGTTGGATGATTTTCTCGCCCAGAGCGGCTTTGCTAAATGCAAATGCTATCGGCAGGGGCGAGTGTGCTGCATTGTAATCCAGCCGCAAGAAAGCTGCGGCAGGGTCAGGCGATCAATTTCGGTGCGTTCAGCGGGATCGTACGGTTCAGGCAGCGACCAGCCGGGCGGCTTCAACCCCGCTCCTGACCGCCGATTCCAGCGTCGCCGGATAATCGCTGGCGACATAATCGCCGGCCAAAAACAGATTGCCCAGCCCGGTGGCCGCCGCCGGTCGCGCCAATGCCGGCGTGCAGGAAAAGGTCGCGCGCTTTTCCGAAATGAGCTTGCTCCAGCGCGGCGCCAGCAATTCAGGCTGCTGCAAAGCCTGCGCCAATTGATGTGTCACAGCCGCAATCAGGGCCTCCTGTCCGGATTCGATCGCCGTGGCGGAAGTGCTGACCACCACCGCCAGCAAGCCCGACTGGTCAGCAGCCAGCTGGCCTCGGTCGAACACGAACTGTCCCCAGTGGCCGCGCGCCGCATCATCGATCAGCGCAAGGAAAGGTTGCGCCAGGCGGATGTGTGCATCGTACTGCAGGTAGCAGGTGGTGATCGGCTCATGCTCGAAGCCCGGCAAGGCTGGCGCGCCCGGGATGGCTGCCAGGAGTTCGGCGGCACGCCCGGGGTCGGTGGCGACAATGACGGCATCGAAATGCTGCAGGGCCGCGGCGCCATCGCCATTGGTGTGCAGCGTCCAGGCGCGATGCGCAGGGTCGCTGCCTGCCTGGATTGCCAGCACCGTGCAGCCGGCGGCGATGCTGCCGCCAGCCCGTTCTACATACGCGGCGGCGTGCTGCGGAAACAGCGCGGTCAGGTCAACCTTCGGGATCAGCATGTCGGAGGCGGCGCGGCGCGCCCCCAGGCTGTCGCGCAAGACATTCAGGAAGACTTGCGCCGAGGCCCGTTCTGGCACGGTGTTCAGCGCGGCGATGCAAAGCGGGCGCCACATCAGCTGCGTCAGGCGCTCGGTCTGGTCGAAGCGCTCCAGCAATTCCGTCACCGTGCAATCCTGGTGCAGCTGCCAGTCCATCCAGCGCGCCGTGCTGGAAAAGCGCGCCAGCGCCAGCTTGTCCGCGCGGGCCAGGCCCTTGGCGCGCAACAGCGCTGCCAGCAGATGCAGTGGCGCCGGCAGGCGCGGCGCGATGAAATCCATGCCGCCCGCATTTTTCGGGTAACGCATTTGCAACGGCAGGCGCAGGAAGGCGTCGGAGGCTTTCATGCCGACCGCCTGCATCAGGCGCAGCGACGCCGTGTATGCCCCAAGCAGGATGTGCTGGCCATTGTCGAGCAGCATGCCTTGCAGTTCGACTGCGCGGGCGCGCCCGCCCAAAGTGCGCGCGCGCTCGAATAGCGTGACCCGATGGCCGCGCGCGCTGGCTTCGACCGCGGCGGCGCAACCGGCCCAGCCGGCGCCGATTACGGCAACGTCAGCCATGCCCTGGCACCCTCAGCCGCGCACATAGGTTTTCCACGCCAGCCAGAGCTTGCGGATCGGCGTGAGCGAAATGCGCTGGTTCAGCACGTGGTAGCCATCACGCTCGATTTCGGTCAGCAGGGTACGGTAAATTGCCGCCATCATCAGGCCGGGACGCTGGGCGCGCCGGTCTGCCGCCGGCAGCAGGGCGAAGGCTTCGTCATAGACGGTCTGCGCGCGCTGCACCTGGAAGCGCATGAGCTTTTCGAAATTGTCGCTGTGGCGCGCATTGAGCAAGTCGGCAGCGGTTACATTGAATTGCTGCAGCTCGTTCACCGGTAGGTAGATGCGGCCGATGCGCGCATCTTCGCCGACATCGCGGATGATGTTGGTGAGCTGAAAAGCCAGTCCGAGCTTTTCCGCAAATTGCAGAGTCTGTGGCTGGGTATAGCCGAAAATGCTGGCGGAGAGGATGCCGACCACGCCCGCCACATGCCAGCAATAGCGCTGCAGCCCCGGATAATCGAGGTAGCGGGTCTGGTCCAGGTCCATTTCCATGCCATCGATAATCGCCAGCAGATGCTGGCCATCCAGAGCGAACGGCGCGAGGTGCGGTTGCAGGGCGAGGGTCACCGGATGGCTCGGGCTGCCGGCCAGCATCGCCGTGATCTCCTTGCGCCACCACATCAGCTTGTTGCGCGCCACCGAGACGTCGGTGCAGTCATCCACCGTGTCGTCCACCTCGCGGCAAAACGCATACAGGGCGGTTATCGCCCTGCGCCGCTCGGGCGGCAGGAACAGGAAGCTGTAATAAAAGCTCGAACCGCTTTTCGCGGCTTTTTCTTGGCAATATTCGTCTGGCGACATGGAAGCGTTCAAAGTGCTGCTTGGCAAAGGCGCTATGCTAGCCGAATTGGCCACTCCCGGCCAAATTGAATTTGCATGCGATGGCATTGCCCCACATCTTGCCGCGCTTTTCAATGCTCGCGCATCCACAGGCTGCGCCATGCCAGCACCAGCCAGTCCGCCTTGCCCAGTTTCGGCCGGTGTCGGTATACGTCGTAATCGGCTGCCTCGATCCGTTCCAGGATGCGCAAGCCACCCTGGACCACCATGCGCAATTCCCAGCCGATGCGCCCTGGCAGCCGCAGGGCCAGCGGCGCGCCGGATAGCATGAGGGCGCGCGCACGCTGTACCTCGAACGCCATCAGTTGCCGCCATGCCGCAGTGTCGCGCTGGGCAGCAATGTCACTTTCCGTGACGCCGAAGCGCTGCATGTCTTCCTGCGGCAGATAGATGCGGTTTTTGTCCCAATCGATCGCCACGTCTTGCCAGAAATTGATTAATTGCAGGGCGCTGCAGATGGCATCCGACTGCGTCACATTCCGACTATCTGTGGCACCGTACAGGTGCAGCATCAGCAGGCCCACCGGGTTGGCGGAACGGCGGCAATAATCCAGCAACGTGGTGAAATCGGCATAGCGCGGCGTCACCACATCCTGGCTGAAGGCCGACAGCAAGTCGCGCAAGGGTTGCACGGGCAGGGCGTATTCCGCCGCGACGCGCGCCAGCGCAGCAAACATCGGGTCCTCCACAGGCGTGCCATGATCGATGTGGTCCAGTTGGCGGGCATATGCGGCGAGGGCTGCAAGGCGCTCCTGCGGCTGCAGGTCGCCCTCATCGGCCAGGTCGTCGGCGCTGCGCGCAAAGGCATAGATTGCCGCGACAGCAGGTCTTAGTCGTTTTGGCAATAAAATCGAGGCGACCGGAAAATTTTCGTAATGATTGACTGACATTATTTTTTTAACTGACTAAAAAGTCATATGCAAACGAAGTGGCTGGACATATAATTAATAACTGACAAGTCAGTAATTAAATGTGCCGTGTGTACCCCACCGAATATTGCATACGGAATAACGAAGTTTTGAGTTCTTGCAACATTTCCATGCCGCATACTAAAGGAAAAATCGTGTCCCACATGATAAATCCCCGCACCGTCAGCGCGAGCCGCAGCAGGCTTGCATTCATTGGCATCGTCCTGACGGTGCTGCTCGGCGCCTGCTCGAAGCCGGTACCGAAAGCCGAGGATATTCGCCCGGTAAGGGTGCTGAAGCTGGCTGCTGGCCAGGTCACGGCGGTCGCCGAGTTCCCGGGAGAAGTCCGGCCGCGTATCGAGTCGCGCCTGGGCTTTCGCGTCGGTGGCAAGATCGTCGCCCGCAAGGTGGATGTTGGCGCCAGCGTGCGGCGTGGCCAGGTGCTGATGCAGCTTGACCCCCAGGATTTGCAACTGGCCCAGACCCAGGCACAGGCCGCCTTGAAAGCGGCCGAAAGCAACCAGCAACTGGCCAGGGCGGAACTGCTCCGCTACCAGGAATTGCGGGACAAGAATTTCGTCAGCCAGGCCGTACTCGATAGCAAGAGCACCACTTACCAGGCAGCCCGGGCAAGTTTCGAACAAGCCCAGGCAGCTTTTCGCAACCAGTCGAACCAGGCAGGCTATGCCAGCCTGGTGGCCGATGCGGATGGCGTGGTCACCGCCATCGAGGCGGAAGTCGGGCAAGTGGTCGCTGCCGGCAACCCGGTATTGCGCCTGGCCCAGCTCGGCGAAAAGGAAATTGTGATTGGCATTCCTGAAGATAAGGTTGATGCCCTGCGCCGTGTCACCGATGTCCAGGTGCGGGTATGGGCGAAGCCGGACGAGGTATTTGCCGGCAAGATCCGCGAGGTGGCGCCGATGGCCGATCCTGCGACGCGTACGTTCACTGCCAGGATCTCGCTTGCCGGGCCTTCGGCGGATATCAAGCTGGGGATGACTGCCTATGTCAGCTTCGCCGCAGCCAGCCCGCATCCGATGCTGAAGGTACCGCTGACCGCAGTATTCCAGAACAAGTCCGAAAGCGCAGTATGGGTGGTGGAGAATAATGCTGTGAAACTTGTCCCGGTTCGGCTCGCCGGTCCGGCCGGCAACGATGTCCTGATCGCCGCCGGCCTTGCGCCAGGCCAGACGGTTGTGACTGCTGGCGTGAATTTTTTGCGCGCCGGCCAGAAAGTCAGGATTCTGGACGAACAGTCACAGGCGGGTAGCAGTGCGGTTGCCGCCACGTCCGGCAAAGCAACCGAGGCAGCCAAATGAAAGGCGGATTCAATTTGTCGCGCTGGGCGCTGGAGCACATACCGCTGACACGGTATCTGATCGTCGTGCTCTTGCTGGGGGGCGTGCTGGGCTACAGCCAGCTGGGCCAGGACGAGGATCCGCCATTCACTTTCCGGGCCATGGTGGTGCGGGCTTACTGGCCGGGCGCCAGCGCCTTGCAGGTAGCCGAGCAAGTCACTGACAAGCTCGAAAAGAAGCTCCAGGAAACGCCCTACATCGACAAGATCCGCAGCTACTCCAAGCCGGGCGAGACCCTGATCATCCTGCAGCTGCGCGAATCCACGCCACCCAAGGAAACCTCGGCGGCTTGGTACCAGGTGCGCAAGAAGATCGGCGATATTCGCGGCACCTTGCCCGCCGGCGTGTCCGGGCCTTTCTTCAATGATGAATTCGGCGACACCTTCGGCAGCATCTTTGCGCTCTCCGGCGACGGCTTTTCATATGCGGAAGTGAAGGAGTATGCTGACTTCGTGCGCCAGCAATTGCTCAAGGTGCCCGCGGTGGCCAAGGTCGAGCTGTATGGCGTGCAGGATGAAAAGATCAATATCGAGTTTTCGCACAAGAAGTTTGCGCAGCTTGGTATCCCGTTCGACGCCATCGTGGCGCAACTGAATGCGCAAAACGTCGTCGAGGCCACTGGCGTGCTGGCCACGCCATCGGACAACCTGCAGGTGCGCGTGAGCGGTGCCCTGGCGACGGTACAGGATCTTGAGAACCTTGAATTGCGCGCCAATGGCAATACTTTCCGCCTCGGCGATATCGCCGTTATCAAGCGGACGTACAAGGATCCGCCGCAAGACAAGATGCGCTTCAATGGCAAGGAGGTGATCGGCCTGGGCGTCTCCATGGAAAAAGGCGGCGATATCATCCGGCTGGGGCGCAACCTGGAATCCACCGTCGGGCAGATCCAGGCCAAGCTGCCGGTCGGCATTGAACTGGAGCGGGTCTCCAACCAGCCGGAAATCGTCGCTTCTTCGGTCAACGAATTCCTCAAGGTCCTGACCGAAGCCGTGCTGATCGTGCTGGCCGTCAGCTTCATTGCGCTCGGCCTGCATACCAAGCCATGGCGTATCGACGTGCGCCCAGGCCTGGTCGTGGCGCTGACCATTCCGCTGGTGCTGGCAGTAACCTTCCTGTTCATGAGTATTTTGCGCATCGACTTGCACAAGATTTCCCTGGGGGCGCTGATCATCGCCCTGGGCTTGCTGGTCGACGACGCCATCATCGCGGTAGAAATGATGGTGCGCAAGATGGAAGAGGGCATGTCGCGCTTCGATGCGGCGACATTTGCGTATACCTCCACAGCAATGCCGATGCTGACCGGGACACTGATTACCGCGGCCGGGTTTTTGCCGATCGGTATGGCCAAATCGGCGGCGGGGGAATACACCTTCTCGATGTTTTCGGTGAACGCTCTGGCCTTGATCATTTCCTGGTTCGTGGCCGTGCTGTTTACGCCCTACATCGGCTACGTGTTATTGAAGGTAAAGCCTTCGGGTGCTGGCCACCATGAATTGTTCGATACGCCTTTCTATACGCGTTTTCGCGCCCTGGTTAACTGGTGCGTGGAATGGCGCAAGACCACCATTGCGCTGACCCTGATCGTGTTTGCACTGGGCGTATTCGGCTTTCGCATCATCGAGCAGCAATTTTTCCCGGATTCGAGCCGGCCGGAGTTGCTGGTGGAGATGTGGCTGCCGGAAGGCTCCTCCTTCCAGGCCACCGAAGCCCAGGCGAAGAAATTTGAAGCGGTCGTGTTGCGGCAGCAAGGCGTCAAGAATGTCACCAGTTATGTCGGCACGGGGAGCCCGCGCTTTTACCTGCCGCTCGACCAGATATTCCCGCAGTCGAATGTCACGCAATTCGTCGTGCTGGCGGCAGACCTGCAGGCGCGTGAAGCCTTGCGCCTGAAACTCGGAGATGTTTTCAAAAGCGATTTCCCCGAAGTGCGCGGACGCGTAAAGCTCTTGCCCAACGGACCGCCAGTGCCGTACCCGGTGCAATTCCGCGTGACTGGCGACGAGGTTGCCAAGGTGCGCGTCATCGCCGACCAGGTCAAGGAAGTCATGCGCGCCAACCCGAATGCCATCGGTGTCAATGACAACTGGAATGAATCAGTCAAGGTGCTGCGCCTGGATCTCGACCAGGACCGCATGCGCGCGCTTGGCATCAGTTCGCAGACGGTCATGCGTGCCGCCAACACCATCCTGTCCGGCAGTACGGTGGGCCAGTTCCGCGAAGGTGACCGGTTGATCGATATCGTTGCCCGCCAGCCTTTTGAGGAGCGCGCCACCATCAGCGCCTTCAATGAAGCCAACCTGCAGACCGGCAGCGGCAGGACGGTGCCGCTGTCGCAGCTGGCGCGCCCGCGCTTTGTCTGGGAGCCGGGCGTGGTCTGGCGCGAGGGCAGGGAATGGGCCATTACGGTCCAGTCCGACGTGGTGGATGGTATCCAGGGGCCGACGGTATCTGGCCAGATTGATCCGAAGCTGGAGGGGCTGCGCGCGCAGTTGCCACCTGGCTACCATATTGAGCTGGCCGGCGCCGCTGCCGACAGTGGCAAGGCGCAGGATTCCATTGCCGCCAATGTGCCACTGGTTATCTTCATTATCTTTACGCTGCTGATGTTGCAATTGCACAGTTTTTCACGGTCGCTGCTGGTGTTCCTGACCGGGCCGCTTGGCGTGGCGGGTGCAGCCATGGCGCTGCTGGCATTGCAACGGCCCTTCGGTTTTGTCGCGCAGCTAGGGGTGATCGCCCTGTTCGGCATGATCATCCGCAACTCGGTCATCCTGATCGACCAGATCGAGCAGGACATTGCTGCCGGCAGCGCGCCCTGGGAGGCGATTGTCGAAGCAGCGGTGCGGCGTTTCCGGCCCATCATCCTGACGGCCGCCGCCGCCGTGCTGGCGATGATTCCCTTGTCGCGCTCGGTATTCTGGGGGCCGATGGCGGTGGCGATCATGGGGGGGCTGATCATTGCCACCGGGCTAACACTGCTGTTCTTGCCAGCCTTGTATGCGGCCTGGTTCCGTGTGAAAAAGCCGGCTCTCAAAAGTCAGGCAACCGCCGGAAAAATCCAGTAGAATGGCGGGTTGAAGTTGAAGAGCCATTAACAAAGGCTATGAGACTGCGGCGATAGTTGCAGGCTCCGACGGGGCGACCAGGGTTAACTTCACGGTCGCCCCTAGTTTTTGGGCTTTGCGAAAGAACATCGCGCGAGGATGGCGAAATTGGTAGACGCACCAGGTTTAGGTCCTGACGCCAGCAATGGTGTGGGGGTTCGAGTCCCCCTCCTCGCACCACAGTATTAATTTATTTATTGGACGATTCACATGGCAACTGCAGTCGAAACCCTGGAAAAACTCGAACGCCGCATCACCCTGACCGTTCCCGTCGAGGACGTCAAACAGGAAGTGGAAAAGCGCCTGAAGGTGCGCGCACGTACTGCCAAGGCCCCTGGCTTCCGCCCGGGCAAGGTTCCCATGAAGATGGTTGCAGCCCAGTATGGTTACCAGGTTGAAACCGAAGTCCTGAACGACAAGGTCGGCCGCGCTTTCAACGATGCTGCCAATGCCAATAACCTGCGCGTTGCCGGTTTCCCGCGTATCGAGCCAAAGGGCAGCGAAGGCGTGCCGGATGGCCAGATCGCCTTCGACGCAACCTTTGAAGTGTATCCGGAAGTCAAGTTCAGCGACCTGACTGCGGCGGAAGTCGAAAAAGTGGTTTCCGAAGTCAGCGAAGCTGAAATCGACAAGACCATCGATATCCTGCGCAAGCAGCGCGTCCATTACCATGTCAAGGGTGAGCAGGGCGCGCACGGCGACGGCGGCGCGGACCAGTCGGCCCAGAATGGCGACCGCGTGACCATCGATTTCGTCGGCAAGATTGACGGCGTTGAATTTGCCGGCGGCAAGGCTGAAGACTATCCGTTCGTGCTTGGCGAAGGCCGCATGCTGCCGGAATTCGAAGCCGCCACCGTTGGCCTGAAAGTCGGCGAAGCCAAGACCTTCCCGCTGAATTTCCCTGAGGATTACCACGGCAAGGATGTCGCCGGCAAGACTGCCGAATTCACCGTGACCCTGAAAAAGCTGGAATGGGCGCACCTGCCGGAAGTCGATGCGGAATTTGCCAAGTCGCTCGGGGTGGCCGATGGCGACCTGGGCAAGATGCGCGCCGACATCAAGGCCAACCTGGAGCGCGAAGTCAGTGGCCGCGCCAAGGCCAAGACCAAGGACAGCGTGATGGACGCGCTGATCAAGATCACCGAACTGGAAGTGCCGAACGCGCTGCTGGACCAGGAAGTCGAGCGCCTGTCGGAAATGACCCGCCAGGACATGGCCCAGCGCGGCATGCAAGTCGGTAACGTGCCTTTCCCGCCAGAACTGTTCAAGCCGCAAGCCGAGCGCCGCGTGCGCCTCGGCCTGATCCTGGCTGAACTGGTCAAGGCCAATAACCTGCAAGCAACTTCCGAACAGGTCAAGGCGCAAGTCGAAGATTTCGCCCAGAGTTATGAAGATCCGCAGCAAGTGGTGAAGTACTACTTCAGCGACCGCCGCCGTCTGGCCGAAGTCGAAGCCCTTGTTTTGGAAGAAAACGTCGTCAACTATGTACTGGGTAAGGCCAAGGTCAGCGACAAGGCCGTTGCATTCGACGAACTGATGGGCAACAACGCGCAAGCGTAATAACGCGGACCGCGCTCTCCATAAAGGAAGCTAGATGACACGCATGAATGGAAATTCCGCACTCGAACCCCAGATGCTGGGCATGGTGCCGATGGTGATCGAGCAAAGCGGGCGCGGCGAACGTGCCTACGATATCTACTCGCGCCTGTTGAAGGAGCGCGTGATTTTCATGGTGGGCCCGGTCAATGACCAGATGGCCAACCTGATCGTGGCGCAGATGCTGTTCCTGGAGAGCGAGAATCCGGACAAGGATATTTCCTTGTACATCAATTCTCCGGGCGGTTCGGTCTCGGCCGGCATGGCGATCTTCGATACCATGCAGTTCATCAAGCCGGACGTGTCGACCCTGTGCACGGGCCTGGCGGCGTCGATGGGCGCCTTCCTGCTGGCTGCAGGCGCCAAGGGCAAGCGTTTTTCCCTGCCGAACTCGCGCATCATGATCCATCAGCCGCTGGGCGGCGCTCAAGGCCAGGCCACCGATATCGAAATCCAGGCGCGCGAAATCCTGTATTTGCGGGATCGTCTCAATCATATCCTGTCGCAACAAACCGGCCAGAGCATCGAGCAAATCCGCAAGGATACCGAGCGTGATAATTTCATGTCGGCAGACCAGGCGGTGGACTACGGCATGATTGACAAGGTACTCACCAGCCGGGCTTGATGCGGTATCGTTCGTGCTTTTCAACAACGCCCGGCCCAAACACAGTCCGGGCGTTTTTGTTTTACTATGCCAAAAAGCCTCTCGCAGGCGGTTTTTTTGCGCTGTCTCGTGACGGATTTTGAATTCACGGGTAATATCGATCCACCATTGCTACCTACTTAGCCTTATGTCTGACAAAAAATCCTCCAGTGGCGAGAAACTCCTGTATTGCTCGTTCTGCGGCAAGAGCCAACACGAGGTGAAAAAACTGATCGCGGGACCTTCGGTCTTCATTTGCGACGAGTGTATCGACCTGTGCAACGACATCATCCGTGACGAGGCTGCCAGCGTCGAAGCGGTGGGCGAGCATCGTTCGGACTTGCCTACGCCCCAGGAAATCTGCGAGATGCTCGATCAGTACGTGATCGGCCAGGAAGCGGCCAAGCGCATCCTTTCGGTGGCGGTGTATAACCATTACAAACGCTTGAAGCATCTCGGCAAAAAAGACGATGTGGAATTGGCGAAGAGCAACATCTTGCTGGTCGGTCCAACCGGATCTGGCAAGACGCTGCTGGCGCAGACTCTTGCGCGCATGCTCAATGTGCCCTTCGTGATCGCGGATGCGACAACGCTGACGGAAGCCGGCTACGTCGGTGAGGATGTGGAAAACATCATCCAGAAGCTTTTGCAGAACTGCAATTACGAAGTCGAGAAGGCGCAGAAGGGGATTGTCTACATCGACGAGATCGACAAGATTTCGCGCAAGTCCGACAATCCCTCGATCACGCGAGACGTCTCCGGCGAGGGCGTGCAGCAAGCGCTGCTGAAGCTCATCGAAGGCACGATGGCATCGGTGCCGCCGCAAGGCGGGCGCAAGCACCCGAACCAGGATTTCGTGCAGATCGATACCACCAATATCATGTTCATCTGCGGTGGCGCTTTCGATGGTCTCGCCAAGATCATTTCCAATCGCTCCGAAAAGAGTGGCATCGGTTTCGGCGCCTCGGTCAAGAGCCAGAGCGAACGCAATGCCAGCGAAACGCTGATGGATACCGAGCCGGAAGACCTGGTCAAGTTTGGCCTGATCCCGGAACTGGTCGGTCGTTTGCCGGTAGTGGCAACGCTGAAGGAATTGAACGAGGAAGCGCTGATCCAGATCTTGCTTGAACCAAAGAATGCCTTGATCAAGCAATATGCCAAATTGCTTGAAATGGAGGGCGCTGAACTGGAGATCCGTCCTGCCGCACTGCATGCGATCGCTAAAAAAGCGCTGGCGCGCAAGACCGGCGCACGTGGCTTGCGCTCCATCCTGGAACATGCCTTGCTTGATGTGATGTATGAATTGCCCAATCAGCAGAATGTCTCCAAGGTGGTCGTGGATGAAAATACCATTACCAACGGGGCCAAACCATTACTGATTTACCATGAACAACCCAAAGTGTCGGGCGCATAATGAGGCTGCTGTTGGAAAAACCTTGAAAATTTACGGTTTTCAAACCTTTTTTGCCCAAAAGCAGTACAATTTATTGAAACAACAATCACTCAGGCTTCCATCGCAAAGCCACTCGAGGGCAAGCTCTCGTGTGGCTTTTTTTATTGATGTGTTTCCCAATTTAAAGTGATGATTATTGACGCAGGGGCTTGTCTTTTGCCCGATCGTGCCAACATCAATTAAACATTCTTGATAAGGCTCGCCATGACGACAACCAATCAAACCGAACACACCCAGTTGCCGCTGTTGCCTTTGCGTGACGTGGTCGTATTCCCGCACATGGTGATTCCCCTCTTTGTCGGCCGTCCAAAGTCGATCAAGGCCCTGGAAGCCGCGATGGAGCAGGGCAAGAGCATCATGCTGGCAGCCCAGAAAGCCGCCGCCAAGGATGAGCCTTCCGCCGACGATATCTACGAGATCGGCTGTATCGCCAATATCCTGCAAATGCTGAAATTGCCTGATGGCACCGTCAAGGTGCTGGTTGAAGGCGCCCAGCGTGCGCGCATCCATGAAATTCGCGAGCTGGAAACCCATTTCATGTCGACGCTGTCCCCGGTCGAATCCGAGATCGGCGACGAGTCCGAAGTCGAGGCGATGCGCCGCGCGATCGTCCAGCAGTTCGACCAGTACGTCAAACTCAACAAGAAGATTCCGCCGGAAATCCTGACTTCGCTGGCCGGCATTGACGATGCGGGCCGCCTGGCCGATACCATTGCCGCGCATCTGCCGCTGAAGCTCGAGCAGAAACAGGTCATCCTCGAAATTTTCAATGTCGCCAAGCGCTACGAGCACCTGCTCGGCCAGCTTGAAGGCGAACTCGATATCCTGCAGGTGGAAAAGCGCATCCGCGGCCGCGTCAAGCGCCAGATGGAAAAGTCGCAGCGCGAGTATTACCTGAACGAGCAGGTCAAGGCGATCCAGAAGGAACTCGGTGAAGGCGAGGAGGGCGCCGACCTCGAAGAACTCGAGAAGCGCATCATCGCGGCCAAGATGCCCAAGGAAGCCCGCGACAAGGCCGCGAGCGAATTGAAGAAGCTGAAGATGATGTCGCCGATGTCGGCGGAAGCTACCGTCGTGCGCAACTATATCGACACGCTCATCAACCTGCCGTGGAAAAAGAAATCCAAGGTCAACAACGATCTCGCCAATGCCGAGAAGGTGCTGGAAGACGAGCACTATGGCCTGGACAAGGTCAAGGAACGCATCCTCGAATATCTCGCCGTGCAGCAGCGTGTCGATAAGCTGAAAGCGCCGATCCTGTGCTTCGTCGGCCCCCCGGGCGTCGGCAAGACATCGCTCGGCCAGTCGATTGCGCGTGCCACCAACCGCAAGTATGTGCGCATGGCGCTGGGCGGCGTGCGTGATGAAGCCGAGATTCGCGGCCATCGCCGCACCTACATTGGTTCGATGCCGGGCAAGATCCTGCAGAGCCTGACCAAGGTCGGCGTACGTAATCCGCTGTTCCTGCTCGACGAGATCGACAAGCTGGGCATGGACTTCCGTGGCGACCCGTCTTCGGCATTGCTGGAAGTGCTGGACCCGGAACAGAACCATACCTTTTCCGACCATTACATCGAAGTCGATTTCGACTTGTCCGACGTGATGTTCGTGGCGACGTCGAACTCCTTCAATATTCCGCCGGCCCTGCTGGACCGCATGGAAGTCATCCGCCTGTCCGGTTACACGGAAGACGAGAAGACCAACATCGCCCAGCGCTACCTGCTGCCCAAGCAGGTCAAGACCAACGGCTTGAAGGAAGAAGAGATCAGCGTGTCCGAAGGCGCGCTCCGCGACATCATCCGTTACTACACGCGTGAGGCCGGCGTGCGTTCGCTGGAACGCGAAGTTTCAAAGATTTGCCGCAAGGTCGTGAAGATGCTGCTGCTGAAAAAGCAGGAGAAAAAGATCTCGGTGACGCCGAAAAATCTCGACAAGTTCCTCGGCGTGCGCCGCTTCGATTTCGGCATGGCTGAAAAAGAAAACCAGATCGGCCAGGTGGTGGGTCTTGCCTGGACCGAGGTCGGCGGCGAACTGCTGACCATCGAGGCGATGAGCATGCCCGGCAAGGGCGGCGTGATCCGTACCGGCACCCTGGGCGACGTGATGAAGGAATCGATCGAGGCGGCGCGCACCGTGGTGCGCAGCCGCGCCAAGTCGCTCGGCATCAAGAACGATGTGTTCGACAAGAACGATATCCACATCCACGTGCCGGAAGGCGCAACGCCCAAGGATGGTCCGTCTGCGGGTATTGCCATGACGACGGCGCTGGTATCGGTGTTCACAGGCATCCCTGTGCGCGCGGACGTGGCCATGACGGGCGAGATCACGCTGCGCGGTGAAGTTTTGCCGATCGGTGGCCTGAAGGAGAAACTGCTGGCGGCGCATCGCGGCGGCATCAAGACCGCACTGATTCCGGAGCAGAACGTCAAGGACCTTGCCGACATTCCTGACAACGTCAAGAACAAGCTGGAAATCGTGCCGGTGCGCTGGATCGACAAGGTGCTGGAGATTGCCCTGGAACGTCAGCCAGTGCCGTTGCCTGACGAAGAGCCTGCGGTCGCGGCGGCTGCCAAGGGTGCCGAGGCGACTGACTCGACCGTGGTCACGCATTGAATCTGTGCGTACCTGAAATGCAGCGCTCAAATCGCTGCACAAAAAAAAGCGCTCTTCGGAGCGCTTTTTTTGTGCGCACGTTGAAAATGAAACGTTGTAGCTCGTGATCGGAATGTAAATCCCTTGACACAATTCGTGGCGACTTGTTTAATACGTGCTTCCGGTTTTTCGTACTCCGCAGCAAGTGTGGGTCCATCAATCAAGGGCACACATGGTTGCGGCAATTAATCTACTCAGGGGGCGTAAGTGAATAAATCCGAATTAATCGATCACATTGCCGAATCTGCCGATCTGTCCAAGGCCGATGCAGGTCGTGCGCTGGATGCGCTGGTCGATGCAGTCAAGATCACGTTGAAAAAGAACGGTACTGTGACCCTGGTGGGCTTTGGTACTTTCTCGGTAGGCAAGCGCGCTGCGCGCACCGGCCGCAATCCGCAAACTGGCGCGGCGATCAAGATCAAGGCAGCCAAGGTGCCGAAGTTTAAGCCGGGCAAAGGCCTGAAAGACGCCGTCAACTAATTGGCTTCTCATCACTGGTAAAAAACGCAAAAAAACGAAATTTACCAGTGGCAGGATTCGGAATTTTGTATATAATGTTGTTCTTCGCAGCGTGGTGATAAACGCTGTAGTTTGACTGGTTAGGCAGTGTATCGGGTGCTTAGCTCAGTTGGTAGAGCGGCGCCCTTACAAGGCGTAGGTCGGGAGTTCGAGCCTCTCAGCACCCACCAGACGCGGTCAAACAACGATGCAGTAAATTGGAGCGGTAGTTCAGTTGGTTAGAATACCGGCCTGTCACGCCGGGGGTCGCGGGTTCGAGTCCCGTCCGCTCCGCCAACACTAAAAAGGCGAACGCAAGTTCGCCTTTTTTCTTATGCGAAACGCGATACGCAATTTACGTTTAGGCGTCGTAATCTGTACTGGATAGGTTGAACATGTTTGATTTCGTCCGCACCCACCAACGGCTGATGCAGTTCATCCTGCTGTTGTTCATTTTTCCTTCCTTTGCTTTTTTTGGCCTGGAAAGCTATACGCGTTTCCAGCAAGGTGACAATGCCGTTGCGAAAGTCGCCGGCCAGTCGATTACCCAGGCTGAATTCGATGAGGCGCAGCGCCGGCAGACGGAGCAGTACCGCCAGATGCTGGGCGGGCAATTCGATCCCAAGTTGTTCGATACGCCGCAGCAGCGCAAAACGATTCTCGACGGCCTGATCGCCCAGCGCGCGCTGGCCGCCGAGGCTGCGCGCAACAACCTGCTCGCCTCCGACCAGGCCTTGCAGCAAGCGATCCTTGGCATGGAAGGCCTGACCGCAGCTGACGGCAAGTTCGACCATGACCGCTACAAATCGCTGCTGGCAATGCAGGGGATGACGCCAGTGATGTTTGAAACCAGCTTGCGGCGCGACCTCGCCGTGCAGCAGGTAAATGCCGCCGTGCAGAGCACTGCCTTCGTGCCAAAGTCTGTTGCTGCCCGCATTTCCGATTTCAGTCAGCAGCAACGCGAAGTGCAGCTCTTGCTGTTCAAGGCTGGCGATTACGTTTCCCAGGTGAAGGTGAGCGACCAGCAGCTGCAAGACTTTTACACCAAGAACGTTGCCCAGTTCGCCATTCCGGAACAGGCCACGATCGAGTATGTCGTGTTGAATGCGGCTACGATCGAAGCGCGGATCCAGGTTTCCGACGATGATGTCAAGGCTTACTACGAGCAGAACAAGCAGCGTTATTCTGTGCAGGAGCAGCGCCGTGCCAGCCATATCCTGGTCGGCATGAAGAAGGATGGCGCGGACAAGGAGGCAGCGCGCGCCAAGGCAGAGAAGCTGCTTGCGCAACTGCGCCAGACGCCGGGGGATTTTGCCAAACTGGCCAAGGAAAATTCCGACGACCCGGGTTCGGGCGAAAAGGGCGGCGACCTGGGCTTTTTTGGCCCCGGTGCAATGGTCAAGCCGTTCGAGGAAGCTGCCAACAAGCTGAAGCAAGGCGAGATCAGCGGCCTGGTGCAAACCGATTTCGGCTTCCACATCATTCAGCTGACTGGCATCAAGCCGGGGTCGGTGAAGCCGCTGGATGAAGTCAAGGCCGAGATCGCTGCCGATATCAAGAAGCAGCAGTTTGCCAAAAAATATGCCGAGCTAGCGGAAGTGTTCACCGATACCGTGTACGAGCAGGCCGACAGTCTCAAGCCGGTTGCCGACAAGCTCAAGCTGAAGATCGAAACTGCCGCGAATCTGACGCGCCAGCCCAACCCGGCAGCCGCGCCGAATGTGCCTTTCAACAACCAGAAATTCCTGGCCGTGCTGTTTTCCGACGACGTGGTCAAGAACAAGCGCAATACCGAGGCGGTGGAAGTTGCGCCGAATACCTTGATTGCCGGCCGCGTGGTCGAGCACAAGCCGGCCTCGAAGCGCCCGCTGGAAGAAGTCAAGGCCGGCATCCGCGAGCGCGTTATCCAGGAAGAAGCGGCCAAGCTGGCGCGCCAGACTGGCGAAGCCAAACTGGCTGCACTGAAAGCCAAGGACGATGGCGCCGTCTTTGGCGCGGCCCAGGTGGTTTCGCGCAGCAAGCGTGAAGGCATCGAGGGTGTCGCGCTGGAAGCCGTGATGAAGGCCGATGTCACCAAGCTGCCCGCCTACGCTGGCGTGGAAGTGCCGCAGCAGGGCTATGCCGTGTACCGCATCACCAAGGTGACGCAACCTGCTGCTGCCGATGCGGCACGCCGCCAGGCGGAAGAGCAGCAAATTGCCGGCATCGTGGCGCAGCAGGAAGCTGCCGCCTATGTCGAGGCACTGAAACAGAAAGCCAAGGTGAAGCTGCTGAAGCCGGTGGATCAAGCCAAGGCGCCTGCCGAACAGTAAGCGCGTCGCTTCAAATGAAAAACCGCTCTTGTCGAGCGGTTTTTTTATGGCGGGACGAAATTTATTGCTGGCAGGGTCACCTCAATCGAGTGCGGCGCTGGCAAGCAATTGTTGCGCGGCGACCTGGAAACTCCGGACTGAGATGTCGCTGAGCGCCAGCTTCCGGGCATTTGGAAAGAGGGCAAAGTTTTTGCCAATCGAGCGCAGATAGGCTGGATCGTAGTGCTGGGCGAGCAACTCTCCCACCAGCAGCGGCATTGTGCCGCTTTGCGCCATTGCCTGCCAGCGACCCACCTTTTCCCTGCCATGCAAGGGCAGCAGGCAATCGAGCTGGCGGTTCAACATGGAAGGGTCAGCGACGAAGTGGGCGTATTCGCGCATCAGCAGTGCCACGCGGTCGGCGACTGACAAGCTCAGGGCGATGCAGGGCGAGCTGCGCATTTTTTCCATCAATGCATCGGGTACGCGCAGGTTACCGACTTTCTTGCTCTCGGACTCGACAAAGACAGGCAGTGCCGGGTCGAAGCGCCGCAAGGCTTGCCAGATGCTGCTTTCGAATGCTTTCTGGCTGGGCTGCGGCTCTGCAGGAATATTGCCCAGCACGGAACCGCGATGCGAAGCGAGCTGTTCGAGGTCGAGCACCTGCGCGCCTTGCTGCGCCAGCGTACGCAGCAGTTCGCTCTTGCCGCTGCCGGTCGGGCCGCCGATCACGCGGTAGGAAAAGTGCGACGGCAGTTCCGCCAGCGCGGCATTGACGTGCCGCCGGTATTCCTTGTAGCCGCCATCGAGTTGCATCACAGGCCAGCCGATCTTGGCCAGGATGTGCGCCATCGAGCCGCTGCGGTTGCCGCCCCGCCAGCAGTACACCAGGGGTTTCCATTCACGAGGCTTGTCGGCAAACAGCGCATTGATATGCGTGGCGATATTGCGCGCCACCAGCGCGGCGCCGACTTTCTTGGCTTCGAAGGCGCCGACTTGCTTGTACAGGGTGCCGACGCGAATGCGCTCGTCATTGTCCAGGACCGGGCAATTGATGGCGCCGGGAATGTGGTCTTCGGCATACTCGGCTTCGCTGCGGGCATCGATGATGGTGTCGAATTCTTCCAGCAGCGGCAGCACTGCGTCAAACGTCAGCAGGGCGGGGTATTTCATGTGCTTGATTTTTACAGGAGAGGTTTCAGGACTGGCCAGACATTGTCCAGCATGACGGGATGCGCCGCAGCCGCCGGATGGATGCGGTCGGGCTGGAACAGCTCCGCGCGATCGGCTACCCCAGCCAGCAAGAACGGCACCAGTGCCGTCCGGCTTTCCCGCGCCAGCTTGCCGTACAGTGCGTAAAAATTTTCGGTATAGGTCGCGCCATAGTTTGGCGGCAGGCGCATGCCGAGCAACAGTACTTTGGCGCCGGCATCCTGGCCTGCCTTGATCATGGTGCGCAGATTGGATTCCGTGGCAGCCAGAGACAGGCCGCGCAAGCCGTCGTTGCCGCCCAGTTCGATGATGAGGATATCCGGCCGGTGTTTTTTTAGCAGGGCCGGCAAGCGGCTGGCGCCGCCGCTGGTGGTGTCGCCGCTGATGCTGGCGTTGACGACGGTGGCATTGCGTTTCTCGGCGTGCAGGCGGTTTTGCAGCAGGCTGACCCACCCGCTGCCGCGCGCGAGGCCGTACTCGGCAGACAGGCTGTCGCCGAGCACGACGACGGTTTTTGATGCAGAATAGGCGCTCGACGCAAATAGCGCCAACGCCAATAACATCAGGGCAAGCAGCCCACGCCGCATTAGCAAGCGCGGCGCCCATGGACAAAAATCAAAGCGCATGACTGAACCTTCCAATTTGCAGTATGCCATCGAGGTAAGCCACTTGTGCAAACGCGTGGCAGATGCGACAGGTGAACTGACGATACTTGATGATATCCATTTTACCGTGCAAGCCGGGGCCACGCTGGCCATCGTCGGCGCTTCCGGATCGGGCAAGTCCACCCTGCTGGGTTTGCTGGCGGGGCTGGATACGCCGACGTCAGGCAGCGTGAAAATCGATGGCACCGATATTTTTGCCCTCGACGAGGATGGCCGCGCGCACTTGCGCAAGGACAAGCTCGGCTTCGTATTCCAGTCCTTCCAGCTGGTCGGGCACATGAACGCGCTTGAGAATGTCATGCTGCCGCTGGAGCTGCGCGGCGACCGTGACGCGCGCCCCAGGGCGGAGGCCATGCTGGAGCGGGTCGGCCTGGCCAGCCGTCTGAAGCATTATCCAAAATACCTGTCCGGCGGTGAACAGCAGCGCGTGGCGCTGGCGCGTGCCTTCGTGACCGAGCCGCCGCTGCTGCTGGCGGATGAGCCGACCGGGAGTCTCGATGCCGCCACCGGCGACGCTGTGATCCGTCTCATGTTCGAACTGAACCAGGAGCGCGGTTCGACCCTGGTCCTGGTAACCCATGATCCCTCGATCGCGGCGCGCTGCTCCCGTACCATCACGATTGCGGCAGGCCGGCTGGCTTGAATCGCGGTAGCCGCTGGCTCAACAATCCGTGAAGGTATTGCGGGCGGCACGGATTGCCGGGATGAGTTCGCCAGCGGTCAGTCCAATCGGACCGATGCCTGCCTCAACGAGCCGGTCGGCTGCATGGCCATGCAGCCAGACCGCCGCCAGCGCTGCTTCCCATGCCGGCATGCCCTGCGCCAGCAGTGCGCCGCAGAGCCCGGCGAGCACGTCGCCTGTGCCGGCGGTGGCGAGCGCCGGGTTGCCATTCGGGTTGATCGCCGCCATGCCATCCGGTCGGGCAATCACGCTGCCGGAACCTTTTAACACCACCACGGCCTGAAAACGCGCTGCCAGCTGGCGTGCGGCAGCCAGCCGGTCGGCCTGCACTACGCCCACCGAGACCGCCAGCAGGCGCGCCGCCTCCAGCGGATGCGGCGTCAATAAGGCCGGGCCGGCGCGTGCGGCCAGGCGCTGCTGCAGGGCGGCATCGGCGGCGACCAGGTTGAGGCCGTCCGCATCCAGCACCACGGGCGCAGCGAGTGCAATGACGCCTGCCAGCAATTCGGCTGCGCGCCGGCCGCCTCCCGCACCGGGTCCGGCGACCACGGTGGCGTGGGCAAAATCAAAGTCGCCGGCGTGGCGGCACATCAGCTCCGGCTGCACCGGGTCAAATCCGGGCGCTTCGTCGATGAAGCAGGCAAAGATCCGTCCGGCGCCGCCGTACAGGGCGGCGCGCGCCGCCAGCAGCGGGGCGCCTTGCATGCCGTGGGCGCCGCCCAGCACGGCAACGTCGCCGAAGCTGCCCTTGTGGGAATTGTGCGGACGCGGCTGCAGCGCGCAGGCAAACATTGCGGGCCCGTTCAGGTGCGCCTGCGCGGCTGGAAACAGGGTCGCATCGATATCGAGCGGCGCGACGCTGACCCTGCCGGCATGGTCGCGGCCATGGCAGGTGTGCAGCCCCGGCTTGTCGGCGATGAAGGTGATGGTATGGCTTGCGCGCACGGCAATGCCGCCAGGGCCGACGATATCGCCGGTATCCGCGTCTAGGCCGCTGGGCACGTCCAGCGCCAGCACCGGACAGTCGAGGGCATTGACGAATTCGACCATGGCACGCATGACGCCGCCAATCGGTCGGGCCAGGCCGATGCCGAGCAGGCCATCGATGACCAGGTCCCAGTGGGATGCCTGCAGTACCGCCATGGCAGCAGGCTCGGCCGGTTCAATAAACGTTGCCTGGCTCGATTGCGCGCGCGACAGCGCGTCGCGGGCATCCTGCGGCCGGGTACCGGCAACGGCAAAGAGTGCGACGCTCACGTCGATGCCGCCGTGCGCCAGGCGGGCAGCAACGTCAAGCGCATCGCCGCCATTGTTGCCGGGGCCGGCCAGGACCAGTATGCGCTGTGCGGCGACGGTGCCCGGCAATTCCAGCGCCAGTTGCGCGGCAGCGGCGCCGGCGCGCTGCATGAGCGTGCCGGTCGGCAGCGCGGCCAGCGCTGCCTGTTCGATTTGGCGGATTTCCGTGACGGTATAGAGCTCGTTCATGGCGCCGGCTGACAAGTAAAAGGGATTAACGGATATTACGGTAAGCGCGCGTAGCGTGCCAGTGTCAGGCCTTCCATGTCGATCTCCGGCGTGCGTCCCGAAATGACATCGGCCAACACCATGCCGCAGCCGGCGGCCATGGCCCAGCCGGTCGAGCCATGGCCGATGTTGACGTAGAGATTGCGGATCGGCGTGGCGCCCAACACCGGCGGCCCATCCGGCAGCATCGGGCGGATGCCGCTCCAGTAGCTGGCATTGCTGTAATTGGCGGCATCCGGGAACCAGTCTTCGCCAACCTTGGCCAGGGTGCGCAGCGCGACTTCATGCAGGTCGGTGCTGACCGAACCGAGTTCCGCCAGGCCGGCAATGCGGATGCGGCTGCCCATGCGGGTGATCGCGACCTTGTAGGATTCATCCATCAGCGCGGCTTGCGGCGCTTCGTCGAAATTGCGGATCGATGCCGTGGCTGAATAGCCCTTGATCGGATACAGGGGCAGGCGAATGCCCAGCGGCGCCAGCAGACGGGCGCTGTCGATGCCGGCGGCGACCACCACGGCGTCGGCGCTGAACTCGCGCTCATCGATGCGCATGCCGATACGTTTGCCTTGCACTTCCAGCGCCGTCACGGTTTTGCTGAAGTGGAATTCCACCCCCATGTCCTGGGCAATGGTTTTCAGCTGCTTGGTGAAAAGCGGGCAATTGCCTGCTTCGTCGTCCGGAAGGTGCAGGCCGCCGGCCAGGGGCGTTGCGGCAGACAATGCCGGCTCGATGGCACGCGCCTGCTCCGCATCGACCAGCTGGTGCGCGATGCCATGCTCGGCGAGCAGGCCGAGCGAGGGTTGCGCGAGCGCTATATCGCGCTCGCTGCGGAACAATTGCAGATACCCTCTGGTTTGCTCATAGTCGAGTTGATGGTGATCCCGCAACTGCTGCAGGATGTCGCGGCTGTAAAGGGCAATCCTTTGCATGCGCGCCTTGTTGATGCGAAATCGCTCCAGTTCGCATTCGGCCAGCCACATCCGGACCCAGCGCCACAAGGCGCGGTCGAGCGTCGGCTTGAGCAGCACCGGGCTTTCGGGGCGGAAAAGCGTCGACAGTAATTTCTTTGGCATTCCCGGCGCAGCCCAGGGCGTCACGTAGCCTGGCGCTACGACGCCGGCATTGCCGAAACTGGCTTTCTCGGCGACGTTGCCCAGGCGCTCGATGACCACGACTTGATAGCCGGCCTCGGCCAGGAAATAGGCGGTGCAGACGCCGATGACGCCGCCCCCGATTACTGCGATCTGCTGTTGATGTGGCATGGATTGACTGGTGATGCGTGCGCTTGTCCGCAGCCCGAAAAGAGCAGCGAATATAGCATGCCGGCGGCGTCCTTTTGTGGCGATTGCCGGCTTAATTTATCGGATTGAAGCCGACGTGGACATTGTGACAGCCCCGCCCGCCCCACCGGCAAATCCATGGACAGCAAGAAATTGCTTTGGTTCTACTCCTGAGCGGTGGGCAAATTCACTGGCATGGCAGCAGCCACCATTGCCGAATCCGGGGCAATAGCGGCGAATCGGCACGGCATCAAGGTATAATCATGGATTCCGCTTAACCCCCAACTTTGCTCTCGCCATGCTGATTCTGCCGGGCTCCAATGCCCTGTCTGCCTTCCGTAGCCAACGACTGTTATCCAAACTGCAAGAAATCGATCCGGCCATTGTCGGCATCAGCGGCCGTTATCTGCATTTCATCGATGCGGCGACCGCGCCCTCGCAAGAAGACGTGGGCCGCCTGCAAGCCTTGCTGACCTATGGCGACATCTTCGATGGCAGGGATGAAGGTGACCGCTTTGTCGTGATTCCGCGCTTTGGCACCATTTCGCCCTGGGCCAGCAAGGCCACCGATATCGCCCGCAATTGCGGCATGGCGCAGATCCACCGCATCGAGCGCGGCGTGGCGTATTACGTCCAGGTCAAGTCCGGCCTGCTGGGCGGCACCAAGAAGCTGTCCGACCCGGACGCCGTGGCCGCGCTGCTGCATGACCGCATGACCGAGAATGTCTTGCGCAATCCCGAGGATGCCGCCGGCCTGTTTGGCGAACTCGAAGCCAGGCCGCTGGCGTTCGTCGATGTGCTTGGCGGGGGCAAGGCGGCACTGGAGCAGGCCAATACCGAACTGGGCCTGGCCATGTCGGATGATGAAATCGACTACCTGGTCAAGGCCTTTACCCAGGCGCAGCGCAATCCGACCGACGTCGAGTTGATGATGTTTGCGCAAGCCAACAGCGAACATTGCCGCCACAAGATTTTCAATGCCGACTGGACCATCGATGGCGTGCAGCAGGATAAATCCCTGTTTGCCATGATCAAGAATACCCACCAGCTGCAGCCCAGGGGCACCGTGGTGGCGTACAGCGACAATTCCTCGGTCATCGAAGGCGCCAGCATTGCGCGCTTCTATCCGCGCGGCGCTGCCGAAGGCAATGTGTATGCCGCATCGGAAGAACTGACCCACATCCTGATGAAGGTCGAGACGCACAACCACCCGACGGCGATTTCGCCTTTCCCGGGCGCTTCCACCGGCGCCGGCGGCGAAATTCGCGACGAAGGGGCAACCGGCCGCGGCGCCAAGCCCAAGGCAGGGCTGACCGGCTTTACCGTCTCCAACCTGATGATCACCCATGCGGTGCAGCCGTGGGAAAACGCCCGCGACGTCACGCTGCCGGCCGACCAGCGCGCGCCCGGCGCAGCAACCATCTACGGCAAGCCCGACCGCATCGCCTCGCCCCTGCAGATCATGATCGACGGGCCGATTGGCGGCGCGGCGTTCAACAATGAATTCGGCCGGCCCAACCTGGGCGGTTACTTCCGCACCTACGAGCAGAATGTCGGCGGCCATGTGGCCGGTTACCACAAGCCCATCATGATTGCCGGCGGCATGGGCAATATTTCGGCGAAACACACCAAGAAGAACGATTTGCCGGTGGGCAGCCTGCTGATCCAGCTGGGCGGCCCGGGCATGCGCATCGGCATGGGCGGCAGCGCCGCTTCGTCGATGGCGACCGGCACCAATACGGCTGACCTGGATTTCGATTCGGTCCAGCGCGGCAACCCGGAAATGGAGCGGCGCGCACAGGAAGTCATCAATGCCTGCTGGGCGATGGGCGATACCAACCCGATCCTGTCGATCCATGACGTCGGCGCCGGCGGCCTGTCCAATGCTTTCCCGGAAATCACCAACGATGCGAAGCGCGGGGCGATCTTCGACTTGCGCCGCGTACCGCTGGAAGAGTCCGGCCTAGCGCCCAAGGAAATCTGGAGCAATGAATCGCAGGAGCGCTATGTGCTGGCGATCGCGCCGGAATCGCTGCCGCTGTTCGAATACTTCTGCCAGCGCGAGCGTGCGCCCTTTGCCGTGGTCGGCACCGCGACCGAAGAACGCCAGTTGAAGGTGATTGATCCAGAGCAGGGCAATAACCCTGTCGACATGCCGATGGATGTGTTGCTCGGCAAGCCGCCCAAGATGCACCGCGAGGTGACGCACATTGTGCGCGAATTGCCGCCGCTGGACCTGACCGGCATCGACTTGCTGGAAGCCTCATTGCGCGTCCTGCGCCTGCCGACCGTGGCCGACAAGTCGTTCCTGATCACCATTGGCGACCGCACCGTCGGCGCCATGACCGTGCGCGATCAGATGGTCGGCCCATGGCAAGTGCCGGTGGCCGATTGCGCGGTGACGGCGATGGGTTACGAGGGGTATCTTGGCGAAGCCATGGCGATGGGCGAACGCACCCCGTTGGCAGTGATCGATGCCGCCGCCTCCGGCCGCATGGCCGTGGGCGAGGCAATCACCAATATCGCGGCAGCACCAATCGCCGATATTTCCGACATCAAGCTCTCCGCCAACTGGATGGCGGCCTGTGGCCAGCCCGGCCAGGATGCCGCGCTGTTTGACACCGTCAAGGCGGTGGGCATGGAGCTGTGCCCGGCGCTGGGCGTATCCATCCCCGTGGGCAAGGATTCGCTGTCGATGCGCACCACCTGGAAGGATGAAGAGGGCGCCAAGGCGGTGACCTCGCCCGTGTCGCTGATCGTCTCTTCCTTTGCGCCGGTGGCCGATATCCGCCGCGTGCTCACGCCGCAGATCAAGAAGGACGTCGGCGACACCGTGCTGATCGCCATCGACCTTGGCCGCGGCAAGAACCGCCTGGGCGCCTCCTGCCTTGCGCAGGTGATGCAGCAGATCGGTTGCGATGCGCCGGATGTCGACAGCGCCGACGACCTGAAGGCATTCTTCAATGCGGTCCAGCAGCTGAACCGCGAAGGCAAGCTGCTGGCCTACCATGACCGTTCCGATGGCGGCCTGTTTGCCACCTTGTGCGAAATGGCTTTCGCCGGCCGCAGCGGCCTGTCGCTCAATGTCGATATCCTCGCCATGGATAACGGCCACGCTGCCGACAGCGGCGAAGCCAAGAACTGGACAACCCAAGTGGGCGAGCGCCGCAATGACCTGACCCTGCGCGCACTGTTCAACGAAGAGCTGGGCGCGGTGATCCAGGTGAAGGCAGCGCAGAAATCCGAAGTCATGGACGTGCTGCGCGCCTTCAATCTGGGCGCCTGCAGCCATATCATCGGCAAGCCGAACGAAACCGACGTCATCGAGATCATGCGCGATGCCAGGACCATCTACAGCCAGCCGCGCAGCGAACTGCAGCGCGCCTGGAGCGAGACATCCTGGCGCATTGCCCGCCTGCGCGACAACCCGGCTTGCGCCGACGCCGAATACGACCGCATCCTCGATACGCAAGACCCTGGCATCTCGCCGAAAATTTCCTTCGATGCGCAGCAGGACATCGCCGCGCCTTTCATCGCCAGCGGCGTGCGGCCCAAGGTCGCCATCCTGCGCGAGCAGGGCGTCAATTCGCAGATCGAGACGGCTTATGTAATGCACAAGGCAGGCTTTACCGCCGTCGACGTGCACATGAGCGACCTGATCGCCGGTCGTGCACGGCTGTCCGACTTCAAGGGCATGATTGCCGTCGGCGGCTTCTCCTACGGTGACGTGCTGGGCGCGGGCGAAGGCTGGGCCAAGACCATCCTGTTCAACGCCAAGCTTGCGGAGGAGTTTGCCGTGTTCTTCCAGCGCGAAGATACGTTCGGCCTGGGCATTTGCAACGGCTGCCAGATGATGAGTAATCTGAAAGCGATCATTCCAGGCGCACGCGACTGGCCGAAGTTCACGCGCAACAAGTCGGAGCAGTTCGAGGCACGCTTTGCGATGGTGGAACTGACGGATTCGCCGTCGATCTTTTTCGATGGCATGGCCGGCACGCAAACCCCGATCGCAGTGGCGCACGGCGAGGGCTTCGCCGACTTTTCGCAGACCGGTGACATCGATCGCGCGATCGTCGCAATGCGCTATGTCGACAACCGCGGCCAGGCCAGCGAAACCTATCCGTACAACCCGAACGGCTCGCCCAACGGCGTCACCGCGGTGACAACGGCTGACGGCCGCTTCACTGTCATGATGCCGCACGCCGAACGCGTCTTCCGCAGCGCCGTCAATTCGTGGCATCCCGAGGGCTGGGGCGAGGATGCGCCGTGGATGCGCATGTTCCGCAACGCCCGCAAGTGGGTGGGATAAACAGAGGGGGCGGGTTGCGACCCGCCATGAAAAACGGCGCTCCGAGGAGCGCCGTTTTTATTTGCCTGACGTCGAACAGCTGACTTACTTGACGCTGGCCTTGTCGCGCAGGTCTTTCTGGAAAGCCTGCAATTTCTTTTGCTGCAGCGATTCGGCGATCTGCGGCTTGACTTCTTCGATTGCCGGTACCTTGGCGGCGCGCACGTCTTCCAGCTTGATGACGTGGTAGCCGAACTGGGTCTTGACCGGCGTCTCGGTGACCTGGCCTTTGGACAGGCCGACCATGGCGTCGGAGAAGGGCTTCACGAAAGCCGAGGGCGAGGCCCAGTCGAGGCTGCCGCCGTTGGAAGCCGAACCCGGATCCTTGGATTGCTTGGCCAGTTCTTCGAACTTGGTGCCGCTCTTGAGTTTGGCGATGATGGCCTTGGCGTCTTCTTCCTTTTCGACCAGGATGTGGCGCGCCAGGTATTCCTTGTCGCCTGCCTGCGACTTGAACTTGTCGTATTCAGCCTTGATTTCAGCGTCGGAAACCGGGTTCTTCTTCAGGAAGTCGCCGATCAGGGCACGGATCACGATGGCCTGGCGGGCGATGTCGAGCTGGTTCTTGACGTCGGTGCTGTTGGACAGGCCTTTCTTGTCGGCTTCCTGCATCAGGATTTCACGGTTGATCAATTCTTCCTTGATCATCGCGCGCAGTTCCGGCGTGTCCTTCTGGCCTTGGGAGGCCATTTGCTTGGCCATGGTTTCAACGCGTGAAGAGGGGATCGCCTTGCCGTTGACGACAGCGACGTTCTGCGCCATGACGGGCAGTGCGGCGGCTGCGAGAAGTACGACCAGCAAGCGGGCGGGTTTAAATGTCATTCTTTTTTCCTAACAGGGAAGTTAAAAAACGGTCAATTATACACTTGGCGTCTGTTTTTGAAGTTCTGACGGCGCCAAAGCGATGATGTTGAGCGCGTGTATGTCGGCATGCATCAAATCACGTAGGCAATCATACACCAGCCTATGGCGGTTGATGCGGTTTTGCCCCTCAAACTGGCTGGAAACAAGGCGCAGGCGATAATGGCCGGCACCCGAAGCAGCCCCGGCATGGCCAGCATGCTTTGCGGAATCATCCTCAAGCTGACATTCGATGGGCGCGAACGTTGCCTTGACAAGGGAAAGGATGCGCTCTTCGCGGGGGCTCATGGTGTTTCCTTGATGTATTTGGACAGGAACATGCTTTGTCCCACAACAAAAATGATCATCAGGGCGGTGAAGCCGAACAGCTTGAAATTCACCCAGGCCGACTCCGACAATCCAAAGGCGAATGCCACAGCCAGGTTGACGAAACCCATCACTGCAAAGAAAGCCGCCCATGACAGGTTGACCTTGAACCAGACTGGTTCAGGCAATGTGATTTGCGCGCCCAGCATGGTCTTGATCAGGTTTTTCTGGAACAGGAATTGCGAGACCAGGAGCCCTGCGCCGAAGCACCAGTACAGGATGGTCGGTTTCCACTTGATGAATGTGGGATTGTTGAAATAAATCGTGGCGCCGCCAAAGACGGTAATGATCACCAGCGAAAGCCACAACATGGCATCGATTTTCTTGCGCCTTAACAGCATGTAGCCGATTTGTCCGAAGGTGGCGAGGATGGCTACTGCTGTTGCCAGCAGGATAGGAGCGTGGCTTTCCTGGACGGCTCCGCTGGCCATGAAGCCCGACAGGTAATGACTTAAAAGTGCGTGGGCATCGGCAGGGTTGCCCTGGCCCCACTTGAAGATCGCAAAAAACAGTATGACTGGGAAGAGGTCAAAAAGGAATTTCTTCATGGCTAGTTGGGAATGGTTTCTGAATGCGCTTAAGGTTGGGGATCGAAGCGCAGGGACGCGGAGTTGATACAGTAGCGCAGGCCTGTCGGTGGCGGCCCGTCGGGAAATACGTGACCCAGATGGGCGTCGCAGACCTTGCACAGGATTTCGGTGCGCACCATGCCGTGCGAACGGTCGACCCGTTCCTCGACCTTGTCCGGATCGAGCGGCCGGAAATAGCTGGGCCAGCCACAGCCGGAATCGAACTTGGCATCCGATTCGAACAGCGGCGTGCCACAGCAGACGCAGGTATAGATGCCTTGCTGATGGTGGTCCCAGTAGCGGCCGGTGAAGGCGCGCTCCGTGGCGGCATGGCGCGTGACTTCGTACTCGAGGGGATCGAGCATCGCGCGCCATTCGGCGTCGGTCTTTTGCACTTTATCTGTCATGACGAGCAACTCACTTCCAGTTGGCTGGCCCAGTCGGGTGGCAATGCGGCGTAGCGTTCATGCTCGGGTTGCTCGTCGAAAGGGTGTTCCAGGATTTTCTGCAGGCGGGCAATTTCCGAAAAATCCTTGTCCTGTGCCTTCTCGATGGCAACCTGTGCAAGGTAATTGCGCAAGACGTATTTCGGGTTAACCGCATGCATGGCGGCGCGGCGTGCCGCTTCGTTACTGCTTTCCTGTCCTAATCTTAGCCGATATTGGGCTACCCATGCATCAAAGGCGGCGCGGTCGATGAAGAGGTCGCGCAAGGGGCTATCTGCAGCGGGATTCGATTGCTGCAAGTCCCCTAGCCGGCGGAAAAACAAAGTGAAGTCGGCGTGGTTGTCTTGCAAGAGCTTGAACATGCCATCGATCAGCGCGCTATCGCCTTCTTCGCGCCTTTGCAATCCGAGCTTTGCATGCAAAAGTTCGTCGATTTTTTCCTGGTACGCGTCGGCATAGCCGGCGAGCGCCGCATGCACATCGTCGACCTCGCCGATCAGCGGTAACAGCGCCTGCCCCAGGGCGTAGCAATTCCAGTGGCCGATTTTCGGCTGCATGGCGTAGGCATAGCGGCCCTGGCTGTCGCTATGGTTGCAGATATGGCCGGCGTCGAACGCTTCCATGAAACCGAAGGGACCATAGTCGATGGTAATGCCAAGGATCGACATGTTGTCGGTGTTGAGCACGCCATGCATGAAGCCAACCGCCTGCCACTGCGCCACCAGGCGCGCGGTCCTGCGGGTGATTTCGGTCAGCAGCGCCTGGTAGGGCTTGGCTTCGTCCTGCAATTCCGGGTAGAAGCGCGCGATGACGTAATCTGCCAGGGTCTTCAGCTCGCTGGTCTTGTCCTGGTAATACCAGTGCTCGAAGGAGCCGAAACGGATGAAGGTCGGTGCCAGGCGGGTTGCTACCGCCGAGGATTCCGGCGTTTCGCGCATGACGAGCTGGTCCGAGCCGACCACGCACAGGGCGCGCGAAGTCGGGATGCCAAGCGCAGCCATCGCTTCCGAGCACAGGTATTCGCGGATCGAGGAGCGCAATACGGCGCGACCGTCACCCATGCGGGAATAAGGGGTAAGGCCTGCGCCCTTGAGCTGGATTTCCAGTGCGCCTCCCGGCGCCTCTGCGGCGACTTCGCCAAGCAGGATGGCCCGGCCATCACCAAGCTGGCCGGCCCAGACGCCGAACTGGTGGCCGGAATAGACTGCTGCCAGCGGTTGCGTCGCTGGCAGGATGCGGTTGCCGGCAAACGTTTCAGCAAACCCCGGCGTCGTCAATTCTGCCGGATTCAGACCGATCAGGGCGGCAGCGGCTTCGCTGGCGCAGACGAGATAGGGTGCCGGCATCGGTGTCGGTTGCAGCCGGGTGAAAAATGCGGGTGGCAGGCTGCCGAACGAATGGCTAAAGGGCAACTGTTCCAGCAACAGTGTGGCCGCAGGCAAGCCGGGGGCGATCATGGACATTCCTTCTGAAATCTTTCGTGCATACGTATTGTGGGTATTGTGACAGAATCGCGGCGCCCGCATTGGGACCGGTCTCGGGCGCAGCGTAAGTTACGGTTGCGATCCACGGTTCTTTGCACCGATTTAGTGCTTTACAGAAACTTTTTCACTGGTTATGCTTCGTAACAAATAAGCAAAATAATAGGGGCACTATTTTCATGTTAACCATTCGTGCAATCGCCGCAGTCGCAGGCATTGGCATTGCGCTTGCCGCGCCCGCCGCCAGGGCTGAACAAGTCAGGATTGCCTTCATCGAGTCGCTGTCAGGCCCCTTTGCGCCGGTCGGTCAAAACCTGCTGAGAAGCTGGCAAAGCATGGCCGAACTGGCCAATACCGGCAAGTGGGCCGGACAGCACACGTTTGAAGTTACGGGTTACGACAGCAAGGGAAGTCCTCAGGAAACCCTGATACTGTTGCAAAGCGCGATCGACAAAGGCTACCGCTATATCAGCCAGGGCAGCAGTTCCGCTGTGGGGCTGGCACTGATTGATGCGATTGAAAAGCATAACCAGCGCAATCCGGGCAAGGAAGTCGTGTACCTGAATTACGGCGCGAGCGATCCTGACATGACCAATGCGCGCTGCAGTTTCTGGCATTTCCGCTTTGACGCCAACTCGGACATGAAGCTTGAAGCCCTGACTTCTTACATGGCGGCACGCAAGGAAATCAGCAAGGTCTATATCATCGGCCAAAACTATAGTTTCGGGCATCAGGTGGCGCGCGCGGCGAGGGAATACCTCAAGCAAAAGCGCCCGGATGTGCAAATTGTCGGCGACGATCTGCATCCGATCGGCCAGGTCAAGGATTTTGCGCCGTATATCGCCAAGATCAAGGCGTCTGGCGCGGATACTGTCATCACCGGCAACTGGGGCGCCGACCTGGCGCTGCTGATCAAGGCGGGCAAGGAAGCCGACCTCAAGGCGAACTTCTATACCTTGTACGCCGGCACTACCGGCGTGCCGACCGCAATTGGTGCAGCCGGGGAGGGACGCATGCGCACCGTGGCGTACTGGCATGCGAATAACGAGACCTATTCCGGCGCCGAGATCGTTGCGGCATTCAGGAAGAAGCACAACGACGATTTCTATGGCATCGCGACCTATACGGCCACTGCCATGCTGGCCAAAGCCATACGCGAAGGCGGCTCGACCGATCCGCTCAAGGTGGCGCAACGCATGTCCGGGATGAAGATGGAAAGCCTGAACGGCGAAGTGGAGATGCGCCGGGCCGACCATCAGCTGCAGCAGCCGCTGTATGTCGCGAGCTGGCACAAGGTCGATGGCAAGGAAGTGCGCTTTGGCCGCGAAGACACCGGCTATGGCTGGAAAACCGAGAAAAAGATCGCCAGCGATGTCGCCAGCCAGCCAACGAGTTGCCAGATGAAGCGGCCGGAGTGAGGCCGGGGCAGGGCCCATCCGCTAGAATAGCGACTTCATTTTAACGAAGTCGCGCCGCCCCACGTGGAATTCACCCTGATTACCCTGTTGAACGGCTTGAGCTACGGCTTGCTGCTGTTCCTGTTGTCGGCAGGCCTGACGCTGATTTTCAGCATGATGGGTGTACTCAATTTTGCCCATGCCAGTTTTTATATGCTGGGCGCCTACCTGGCCTATGCCATCAGCAGCCACACCGGTTATTGGACCGCGCTTTTCATGGCGCCTGCGCTGACGGGAATACTGGGCGCCGCGATTGAACGCTTCGGCCTGCGTGCGGTGCGCAGGCATGGCCACCTGGCCGAGCTGCTGTTTACGTTTGGACTGTCATACTTGCTGGTCGAGTTCGTGCAACTGGCCTGGGGGCGCGCTGCCGTGCCTTACCAGGTGCCGGCGGTGCTGGACCGGCCGCTGTTTTCGCTCTACGGCACCACCTTTCCGGCCTATCGCGGTTTCATGATGCTGGTGGCGGCGCTGATGCTGCTCTCGATTTACCTTTTGTTGAAAAAAACCCGCATCGGCCTGGTGATACAGGCTGCGTTGACCCACCCGCACATGGTTGAATCGCTCGGCCATGACGTGCCGCGCGTGACGATGCTGGTGTTTGGCGGCGGCTGCGCGCTGGCGGGACTGGCTGGTGTCATCGGCGGCAATGCATTCGTGACCGAGCCGGCGATGGCGGCAGCCGTCGGCAGCATCATTTTCGTGGTGGTCGTGGTCGGCGGCCTGGGTTCGCTCGCTGGCGCCTTCATCGCATCGCTCCTGATCGGCCTGTTGCAAACCTTTGCGGTGGCGCTGGATTTTTCCCTTGCCGGACTGCTGCAGGCGCTTGGCGTCGAGGCGCCGCAAGCACTGACGCGCCTGCGCCTGTTCAAATTGACTGTGGCGGAGGTCGCACCCATCCTGCCGTACCTGCTGCTGGTGATCGTGATGCTGTTGCGGCCGCGCGGCTTGCTCGGCGTACGGGAAAGTTGAGGCGGTGCGCGTGACACGCATTTCCTCCCGGAGCGCCGGCAATGTGCTGGTGTGGGGCGGCTATGCGTTTGCATTGCTGGTCGCACCCCTGCTGTTTTCCCAGGGCGCGGGCTTGTCGATACTGTCGCAGATGGGCACGGCCATGGTGTTTGCCCTGTCTTACAACATGCTGCTGGGGCAGGGCGGCATGCTCAGTTTCGGCCATGCGGTTTATTCGGGCCTGGGTGCGTACACGGCAATCCATGCGCTCAACCTGGCGGCAGACGGCAGCTTGCCCTTGCCGGTGGCCCTGGTGCCGCTGGCCGGCGGCGTGGGTGGCGTAGCCTTCGGGCTGGTGTTCGCCTATATCTCGACGCGCAAGTCCGGCACGGGCTTTGCCATGATCACCCTGGGCATGGTGGAACTGGTGTTCGCCAGCGCCCTGATGTTCCCGGGTTTTTTCGGCGGCGAGGGCGGCATATCCGGCAACCGGGTCATCGGTGCGCCTTTCTTCGGCATCAGCTTTGGTCCCCAGATCGAAGTGTATTACCTGATCGCTGCCTGGCTGTTCTGTTGTAGCGCCGCGATGTACGGATTTACCCGCACGCCGCTCGGGCGGATCCTGAATGCCGTGCGCGACAATCCGCAGCGTGCCGAATTCATCGGTTACGATCCGCGCCACGTGCGTTTTCTGACGCTGGTGTTGTCGGCCTTCTTTGCCGGCGTCTCGGGCGGTCTTGCAGCGCTGAATTTTGAAATCGTCGGCGCCGAGAATATCGGCGTGGCCCGTTCGGCCGGTGTCCTGCTGTTCTGTTTTATCGGTGGCATCGGGCACTTTTTCGGACCGCTGCTGGGTGCTGTCGCCGGTGTGTTCCTGACGGTCGTGCTGTCGACCTATACCGGGGCATGGCAGTTCTATCTCGGCGCAGTATTCATCCTGATGGTCATGTGCGCACCGGGCGGGCTGGCTGGAATAGCAAGCCGGTTGCTGGAGCTGCTGCAAGCGGTGTGTCGGGAGGGCTTTGCCGCCAGCGCCGGCTTGCTGGGGCTTTGGGCCGCACTGGCCGCTGCGGCGCTGGCTATTTTGGCCGGAACGGTGATGCTGATCGAGATGCTGTACCGGCGCAGCCTGGCAGCTGCGGATGGCAGCACAGTGAACCTGTTCGGAGTGCTGCTGGACGCGGCCAGGCCTGCGTGGTGGATTTTCGGGACGATTCTTCTGGCAGCGGGAGCAGTTGCGTTCATGCGGCTGCTGCCGGGTTTTCGCCGGCACTGCGATGCGCTTGGCCTTGGCAGCGGCGGCGGCGCATGAAGGAGCGTACTTGAAGCCGCCAGCACTCGAATTGCGGGACGTGCGCAAGCATTTCGGCAAGACTGCCGTTATCAACGGCGTGAGCCTGCGGATCGACGAGGGCGAGCGCCTGGCGCTCATCGGCCCCAATGGCGCTGGCAAGTCCACGCTGTTCAACCTGATCTCCGGCCTGGTCCGGCCGGATGCCGGGGAAGTCCTTTTGCGCGGGCAAGCAATCGCAGGCAAAAAACCCTTCGAGATCAACCGCCTCGGCCTGTCGCGCAGCTTCCAGGTATCGAATATCTTTCACCATCTATCCGTCCATGAAAACCTGCGCTGCGCACTGTTGTGGCCGCTCGGCTATCGCCATTCCTTCTGGCAGCGCCTGAATGGCTTGCGCGACGCACGGGAGCGCGCTGACGCCGTCATGGAATTGATCGGCTTGCAAGCGCACCGGGACAGGTCTGCCGGGATGCTCACGTATGCCGGGCAGCGCGCGCTGGAAATCGGCATTACGATAGCCGGCGGTGCGGAAGTCATCCTGCTGGACGAACCCACCGCCGGCATGAGCCGCTCCGAATCCGATGCAACGATGGCTTTGATCCGCACGGTGACCGCCGGCAAGACGCTGCTCATGGTGGAGCATGACATGGGCGTGGCATTTGGCCTGGCCGATCGCATTGCCGTGCTGGTGGGCGGTGAACTCCTAGCATGCGATGCGCCGGCGGCGGTGCGCGCCAATGCGGCGGTGCAGGAAGCGTATCTTGGCAAACATGCCGTGCAGGATCGGGCATGACGGCATTGCTCGAATTTGCAGGCGTGGATGCCTTTTACGGCAAGAGCCAGGTATTGCGCGGGATCGATTTGCACGTCAAGCCGGGGGAAATCGTCGGCCTGCTGGGGCGCAATGGCGCTGGCCGCTCGACACTCGTCAAGGCGGCAATGGGATTGGTCGAGGTTCGGGGGGCCATCCGGTTCGCCGGCAAGGAACTCGTTGGCCTGAAACCGTTCGAGGTGGCGCGCAGGGGCATTGGCTATGTGCCGGAGAGCCGCGATGTGTTTCCCACCTTGACTGTCGAACAAAACCTTCTCCTCGGACAAAAGCCCGGCTACAACGTCAATCCGCAAGCTGGTAGCGGGAGCCTGTCTCCCTGGCGCACCGACGACATGTACCGGCTCTTTCCCCGCCTTGGCGAACGCGCCGATACCCAGGCCGGCGTGCTTTCCGGCGGCGAGCAGCAAATACTGGCATTGTGCCGCACGCTGATGGGAAATCCGTGCGTCGTGCTGGTGGACGAACCGACCGAGGGCCTGGCGCCGCAAGTGGTGGAACAGGTTGCGCAGTTTCTGCTGTTCCTGCAGCAGCGCGGTGTGGCGGTGCTGCTGGTCGAGCAAAAGCTGGCAATGGCGCTGGAGATATCGCAGCGCCTCTACATTCTTGGGCGGGGACAGGTGGTATTCGAAGGTACGCCGGCTGAACTGGGCGCTAATGCGCCGGTGCGCCGCGAGTGGCTGGAAATCTGAGTGCAAGAAACTTGCCGCAATTGGCCCTCGTATGCGGTGGCCGGCCAACTCCGTATTGGCATTTACCAGTAATTTTCAGCGACGTATTGGCCGGGCATGTCGCGACGGCAGGGCCGCAGGCCGCGTTGCTTGAGCAGTTCGCGCATTTCATCCGTCATAGCTGGATTGCCGCATAGCATGACACGCGAGTTTTCAGCCTGCAGACTCAGGCCGGCGTGCCGCTCCAGTTCGCCATTGGTCAGCAGGGTGGTAATGCGTCCGCGCAAATGGCTGGCATGAGCAGGTTCCACGTCATCGCGCGTACTGGTCCGCAAAATGCGCAGGCGCGCCGGCGCATTGGCATATTGCCGTTCAGCTTCCAGCAATTCATCTTGATAGGAAAACTCCTTTGCGGTGCGCGTGGAGTGCACCACCAAGAGTTGGCGAAAGCGCTGCCAGACCATCGGTTCGCGCAGGATGGCAATGAACGGACCCAGGCCGGTCCCCGTAGACAGCATCCATAAATCCTCCCCATCGGCAAAACGATCCGGCGTCATCGCGCCATGGGTTTGCCGGTCCAGCAGGATAGTGTCGCCGGGAACAAGACGTTGCAGGGTGGAAGTAAAGGCGCCGCCCGGCACGTCGATGACGTAATACTCAAGATGTGTTGCGCTCGTGGCGGAGACGATCGAGTAGGCGCGCCACACAACGTTGCCTACCGCGTTGTGCAAGCCCAGCCGGGCATACTGGCCAGCAATGAAGCGATAGTCCGGCGGACGCGTGGTCGTGAACGAATACAGGCCCGGGGCCCAGTGGCGGATGCCGGTAAGGGTTTCTAGCGTGGCGCGTTCGTTTGGCTGGAGGGCGGATTGCATGGATTTCATGCCTTCAACGGGATCGATGAACCTGAATTTTGCCACAGGAATATCATACAATCTGGAGGGCTTAATGCCGGTGGTGCCAGCAGTTGCAGGGTACTTTTCTAGATGAAGGCCTTCCGGCTGCTGATGGCACGTGGATTGCCCCGCTCGTCTACCGTGTGAAGTGTCACGGGCCGCCGCCAGACGCGCGCAATGTATTCCAGCACCTGATCAGCACGCGTGACATCGAGGCCCCGGCCATCGCTGCCATGGTCATGGGTCAATTCCAGGCTGCCGTCCTGGCCGATGCCGGTGGCGGCAATGCGCGGTGCGCCATAGTTGAATTTCGGGGCAAGGATTGCTTCGCGGATGGCATGAATGTCACGGCTGGCGACATGGATATCGCCCTCGGCATGGGTTACATAGACGAACAGGTCGAGTTTTTGCGCGAGCTCGGCATCGAGGTAATTGCGCACGAAGCCAAAATCGTCTTCTTCACGGCAAATTCGCCTGGCAACGTCAATGCCATGCTGTTCGACGATGTTTTCCCACATGGAAAAGCCGAGATGGTAGGGATTCACCGATAGCGAAAGTTGCCGTTCTCCGGCATACGGGCGCACGACATCGGAATGGGCCTTGATGGCGGAGAGGTAAAGGTCTTGCGGCAGGAAATCGGCTTCCCGCAGCAGCCGCGCGTGCCAGTAAGACGCCCAGCCTTCGTTCATGATCTGACAGGCATAAACGGGATAGAAATAAAAGGACTCTTCACGCACTGCGAGAAAGATGTCGCGTTCCCATCCTGCCATTTCCGGCGCATGCTGGGCAATGAACCATAATAAATCGTATTCGGCTATCCGCGGCTGGACTGGCGGAGATGACATCGGCGCCAGTGCCAGTTCGCCGGACTCGCCCGGCAATTCCCGATAACGTTGATGAAACAGTTCAGCTTGCATTGCTGAAAGCGGTGCTTTCGCCGTGGCGGCCGGCGCTGGCGCCGACTTCGATGCTTCCCGATGCAATTCCTGGTTGAAGTCGACATGCGGCTCAAGGGCCAGCGCGGCATCCAGCACTGCTTCGACCTTTTCCTGCCCATGCCGCTCCAGCGCCATTTCAATGGCATGGGCCCGCGAGGCAGCCTGTTCAAGGATGTGACCGCCGGCCATCTCCATGAATTTGCGAAACAGGTGATTGTTCTTGGCAAAATCGGCATGGCCCAGCACGTGTGCGACCACCAGGGTGTTTTCAGCCAGGGAATTGCCATTGACCAGGTAAGCGTGGCAGGGGTCGCCGGGAAACATGACTTCAAATATGCGGGAATGCCCCATGCCTTGCTGGATCAACTGATGAATGAAGCGTATGCCAAACGACCAGTGCGGCATGCGCACCGGCAAGCCGTAGACGGCAATCTCCGTCATGAAGTTGTCCGGCACGAGTTCGAAGTCGACCGGATAAAAATCCAGGCCAAGTCGCTCTGCCAGATGCTCGATGCGCCGCGTATAGTCATCCAGCTGTTCAGGCGTGGTCTTTATCTTTGCGGTCATGGCGGTTCCAGGCTTGCGCTGCCTTCCGTTTGCGATATGAAAAATTTTCTAATCGCTTTCCAGACATCGTCTGGCCGGCCCAGCACGCTCGTGGCGATCGGCAGGCCGCTTTGCTCGAGCGCCGCGCAGATGGCCTTCATTTCAGTATTGGTCGTGCGCAGCGAACCCGGCGTGGTTTCGACATAGCCGACGTAATTCACTTGCTTCAGAAGGCTGGTGAGCGTTTCGGTGGCAGGAATGCGATCCTCGGTGAAATTTTCGCCATCCGAGGCATAGAAGAGATAAATATTGTATTGATGCGGGTCGTAATCTTCATCGAGCATTTCCTGCGCAAGCCTGAAAGCACTGGAAGCCCCCGTTCCGCCGACGCCGGAAACCTGGAAGAACTCACTTTCAGAAAATTCCCAGGCATGCGTGGTGTGCGCGATGAAGCGGGTTTCAACCTTGGCATATTTGCGGCGTATGCCCTGAAGCGCAAAGAAGAAAAAGGTCTTCGCCAGCTTGCGCTCCGCATCGGTCATGCTGGCGGAGACATCGAGAGCAAACAGGACGACCGCGTTGGTGGTCGGCCTTTTCCGCTGCACCAGCTGGCGAAAGCGCAGATCCTCGTTTGAGAAGGGCGCGCCGCCCGGCTGGATGGCACGGCGCTTGATCGCTTCCTTGATCGTGCGGCGGCGGTCCAGGCGGGCACGCGCACCGTGACGGTCCCAGCCTTCGCGCACATATTCGCGTTCTTCGATGGCCGCCATGCGTTGCGGCGCCATGTCCGGCAAGCGCATTTCTTCCCATAGCCAGTCCATGATATCGTCAACCTTCAGCTCCATCAGTAGCTGGACTTCGCCTTCGCCCCGGCCGCCTTGGCCCGCCTCTTCGTGCGGCGGCATGCGCGGCGCATGGCGCAGGACATCGCCCGGCTGGGCAGCACCCTGGCCGGCGGCGGTGGGCACTTCCTCTGTACCTTGGGCCAGGCGGAAGCGGGCATGCTCGAGCATGCGTACCGGCACTTGCACGGTCTTGTCCTGCTGGGGGCCGGTAATCAGGTCCGGGCCGGCGATCAGGTTGGCAAGATTGTCCCGGACACCTTGGCGCACTTTTTCATTGTGGCGCAACATGTCGCGGGCGCCCCGCGAGAACAGCTCGTACCAGGGTGTTTCCATGCAAATCCTGAGGTGACGACCCATCTTGTATCCTGACTAGCCGATTGGCCTGGCGCGTCGCATTCGCGGCAAACCGGTCGCGGTCATTCCTGTGCCAGCAGGGTGGTTACGTAGTTCAAGGCTTCGCGCGCGCTATGGGCATCGTAACCGTATTCCCCGACCAGGCGCTGCTCTACCACGGAGATCTTTTGTCGGACATCATCATCCGGCCGCATGCTCGAACTTACCAGGCGCAAGACATCACGGCGCTGCTCGAAGAGATATTGCTGGACTGCCTCGTGCAACAGGGCATGACTGTCGAGCGTGAATTTTTCACCGCGTTTGAATGCCCCCATGGCCTTGCGTACGACTTCCTGGCGGAAGGATTGTTTGCCGGAGTCGGTGATATGAATCGTTTCCTCGACGGTGCGCAAGAATCGTTCATCCGGCTTGCGTTCCTCGCTGGTGATGGGGTCGCGCACCGGCCGGTTGTCCATGCTGGCTTCCACCTCATCGAGATATTTATCCAGCAAATCCTGGGCTTCCTGTTCAAAGGAGACGAACAGGGCCTTGTAGACATCTTCCTTGACCCAGCGGTTATAGAAATGCTTGCGTGACAGCACGAGGTAATCCACCCACTTGCGCTTCTTCTTCGGGTCGATGCGGGCATCGTTTTCGATGGCGTCCTTCAAGGCCAGCAGGACATCCATCGTGGTCAGGCTATTGCTGTCGGAGCGGATGATGGCATTGGAAAGTGCGTTGATGACGAAGCGCGGCGAGACGCCGCCCAGGCCTTCCTCTGCGCCTTTGTGTTTCATGCGCTCGGCTTCGCCGCGGTTGACGCCTTCGACGTCCTCGCCAGCATGGATACGCAATTTCCGGCCAAGGTCGGACTCCTTGTCGTCGGCATCCTGTAGCCGGGTCAGGGTCGCGAATACGGCAGCCGCGTGCAGCACATGCGGATCCAGGTGCACTTCACGAAAGGCGGGCGCGGCCGAGGAAATCAGCTTGCGGTAGATGCGCGCCTCATCCTTGTAATTCAGGGTGTAGGGCACCTGGATAATGACCATGCGGTCGAGCAGGGCCTCGTTTTCACTTTCCTGCAAAAACCGGCGGAACTCAGCCAGGTTGGTATGGGCAATGATTGTCTCATCAAGATAAATCAACGGGAAGCGGGACACCTTGACGTTTTTTTCCTGGGTGAGCGTCAGCAGGAGGTACAGGAATTCGCGCTTGACCTTGAGTATCTCGATCATTTCAAGCATGCCGCGGCTGGCCGCATACACTGCGCCGGACCATGACCACGCCCTGGGGTCGCCCTCGTCGCCATATTCGGCCACCTTGGAAAGGTCGACCGATCCGACCAGGTCGGCAAGGTCCGCAGTCGTCGGATCGTGGGGCGCATAGGTGCCGATGCCGCTTCTGTCCGCCTCGGAAATGAAAATGCGCTCGGCCGGCATTTGCATGAAGTCGCCGCCGTACTGTTCTTCCAGGCGGCTGCGGCAAAAGGGGCAGGCCTCGCCTGTGACTTCCACACCATACGTGTCGCGAAAGGTCGCGCGCAGGCTGTGCGGTATCAGGTGCAGCGGCGATTCGTGGACCGGACATCCGGCAATCCCGTACATCGCCCCGGCGTCCGTATAGCTGTACTCTTCCAGGCCGCGCTTCAGCAGTATGACCAGGGTGGACTTGCCGCCCGAGGGCGGGCCCAGCAGCAGGAGCAGGCGCCGACCGACTTCGGAACCGGCTGCAGCCGCCTTGAAATAGTCCATGACCCGGGCAATCGATTCGTCGACCCCGAACAATTCATCCTGGAACAGGCGGCATTGGGGGTTGCCGTCCGCATCCTCGGTGCGAGTCCAGCGAATCATGTCCCAGATATACTGGTGCGAGGTGCGCGCGACGCCATAGGGATCGGCGGGCAGAATTTTTTCCAGGAAGTCTCCGAGCTTGCCGGACCAGTGCTGGGTGCGATGCTCTTGAGCAAAAGCAACAAGGTTGGTCATGAAGCTGTCCTGTTGCGCTGCGTTTAGAACGTTGTTCTGGTTCATGGCACCTGTCTCCCGCGGCCTGTTGTTTAATACATTATTCAGGGTATTGAAAGAGTGGACATTGAAATAGTTTGAATGTTCTACATGATTGCCCGATAACGCACCCCTCTGTTCGTTGGGTAGTAAAGGTAGCCGGCTGGCAATTGGACGGAATTTGCGTTGCCTGGCTAAAGTTGGGTTAATTGCTGCCGATAACGACGTACAGGGTCAGGGAGAGGGAAATATGGAAATCGGATCAATCGCCAGTCTTGCCACCAGCATGGCGCAGACGAGAACAGCCCAGGACGTCAGCATTGCCGTATTTAAAAAAGCCCTTGATACACAAAGTGCAGGGGCCTTGGCCTTGCTGGATGCCATTCCCGTAGCGACCGCCCCAAGATTGCCCGACCATCTGGGGCGCAATATCAATACCACTGCCTGAACATACGGCTAGCCGCCTTCGCGCTGGCTGACAGCATCGGCAGGATAAAACTGTCCCAGGCCCATTTCCGGGGCAACCCTGTACTTGTATGCAGGACAACCCTGCTTGCCCCACTTGCCGCCGCAAACCTCCCATTTGCATCGTTCCCGCCGCAAAAAACCTTGCTGCTGCGTGCAGCGTGCATATTGGGTGGCCAGACTGGGCACTGCCGGGCGGATTTGCGTGTTCGGCTCTGAGTATGCTTGTACGACTGGTTCAGGTTGTTTCTGAGCGGTACGTACTATCGGGGCGGGTGCGGTTCGACGCGTTGACCGCGCCATTTTCGGCTTTTCCGCCCGCCTGGCAATCTTGGTATGGAGAACTTTGTTACTGGGCGAGGCGAGTTTTCGCCGGGTGGTAGTTGTGGATAAACGTAGAGGACTTTCCGTGCGCTGGCTTTCCTGTTTTGATATGGACAGGGACGGCGCCGGTGGCGCCTGTATCGTCCTCGCCGGCTGAGCCACGACGACATCTGCCGCTATCGTTGTGGCAGGCGTATTGCTCGTTACCTCGGCCGCCGCATGCATTTCGGGAGCGACAGTCAATTTGAATGCAGTTGTGTTGGCGACGATGAGTCCGGCGGCTATGGCGACCGTCACGCTCAGCACGCCGCCCAATACAGCTGTCGAGATATGTTCGCCGGCAGCCCGCAGTCCGCTTTCGTCTGCGGTGTCTTGAAGAAAATTATCTTGCGGAGGAGTGCCGCGGCTGCCAGGAACTGGTGGCACGACGGCGGCATCGGGAGCAGGAGGCAGGCACTCGGTTCCAGGCCCTGGATATCCATGCAACAAGCTGGCCGGTCCTGCATGCAGAGGCACACTTGCGGTTTCAAGGGGCCGACCTCCGGTGAAAAACCTGATCTTGCCAGCGAACTCGATAAAGCGACCGGCATAATTCCTGGAATCGCCAGGAAGGCTGGCGCGGCAGGAATTAATTGCGCGTGAATGCAATAACTTTGCCTTTACGGCATCGAATTGGTTCCGTTCCAAGGACTTTGCACCATACCGATATTGCATGCGTTTCCCATCCAGAAGTGATCTGCGGGCGAATTCAGCGGTTTGGCTTAATGATGGCGTGTGACGCCGGCTATGCCTTGATCAATTCGGCACGATGGATGCGTACGGAGGATGCGCCTTTCCAGTTTTCCGGAATTGCCACTGCGGCAGCAGCGTTCTCGCGGATGGGGCAGGAAAGACCTGGGCCGGCAACCCAGGTTCTAACACGTAGGTTTCAGGCGATTTCCACGCGGTTGCGCCCGTTTTCCTTGGCTTTATACAAGGCCTTGTCGGCACGCTTGAAAAACGAGTCGTACGAGTCTTGCGGCTCATGGGAAGTGCAACCGACGCTAACGGTCACTGAGAGCTTGCCGGCATCCGTATCAAATACGGATTCGGCAATTGCCGACCGCACCCGTTCGGCGAACAGGCGAATGCCTTCGGGATCGCACTTGGACAGGATAACGACAAATTCTTCGCCACCGTAACGGCAGGCAAGATCCATCTTGCGCACCAGTTTGCCGATTTCCCGGGCTACCCCAGCCAACACAACATTGCCGGCATTATGTCCGTAGGTATCGTTGAATTTCTTGAAATGATCAATATCGATTATTGCAATCGACAAGCCTGTTTTATCGGTCTGCCTCTCGAACTCGTTAATTCTCCTGTTCAGCTCCAGTTCAAAGGTGCGGAAATTGAACAGGCCCGTGAGCTTGTCAGTGGAGGCTTGTTCCGCCAATTCCTTGACCTTGTCTTGCAATACCAGGTTCAGCCGCTCGATTTCCCTATGCTGCTCCAGGCTCAGCAGGTAATTTCGCCCATTGACGATGGCGGTACCCAGAAATGCCGACAGGTTATTCAACAGGATTAAATCCGATTCGGAAATATCGAGAGTATTGGTAAATGTGAAAAAAGTGAGTACGCCAATCGGGTGGTTCTGGTGGCGGATGGGAACCATCAGCAAGGTACGCACGCCGCCCAGGATCTTCATCGTGGCCTGGTCATTGGCAGACATGGGCAGATGTTTGATTTTCTGGACATCCGGGAATAGCAAATGGGTATTTCGCATGAAGGTGTGCGAGATGCCACCGTCCGTCGTGTTTTGCTGATACGGATGGGAAAGCAGAAACTGTTCCCATTTCACGCGACGTGCTTCATAACGCGGATTGACGATCGATATTTTTTTACTGACTAAAACTTCATTTTCGAGAACGAAGAAGCCGACGAGATCGAATGGCAGCTTATGGAAAAGCTCTTGGGCAAACATGTCGTAAATGCGGTCCGGCGAAGTCATGTTGTTCATTTCAACGATGAATTGCAGGAAACGCGATTGTTCGGCTGCGGCTGCTTCCATGCGGTCTTGATAGTCCTTGAGGTAGGCATATTCAAGGGCATTGCACAAGGGCGCGTGGAACAACGCTGCCAGTTCGTCGAATATTTCAAGAATCTCAGGGGAAATTTGTCCTTGCTGTTTCAGCAGAACGATCGTGCCGGGCAATTTTCCTGATGTGCGACTATCGGTGGCGATCAGCGGAATCGCTGCCATGCCTTCGAGCTTCCAAAGCTCAAGCAGCCGCTTGACCTCGCCCGTTGCGTTGCCAACGTCGGCCTGAATAATGCGCTTTTCAAGGTAAGCCTTGACGCTGAGATTTGTCGCTTCCGGCGTTATCTCGATCTTGTAACCTGCATAGGTATTTTCGAGAAATTGATATTCGCTGGTGAAGTGTACTTTGCGGCTAAAAAGGGCTGTTTCGCTCGCATCGACCAGATTGATCAGGTATCCATCCAGCAGACCAAGTTTCTCGATTTGTTCACCGAGCAAGTCCAGTAAGGTTGGCAGGTCGATGGTGCTGTTGATTTGTTCCAGCAGTACGCATTTGTCGGCAATGGAGTAATACGCCAATTCTAGTCCCCGGATTTTTTCTGTAATTTGATTGCATATTATTGCCTGTTTTGTTCTGGAAGATATGCTTTGGGGAAATAAAATTTTGTGTCATGTGGCGTGAATGCTCCTTGCGTGCTTTCTTGAAGATGGCATCTCCGAAGAAGGCAAATAGTCTGCGTAGATCAAGGAAATACATTGATTAATAAGCATTATTTCCGGTCCAGCCCTTGAATGTTGTCCAAACTATAATTTTTATATCCATTATAAAAGACCAGTTCTTGATGTAGTAAATATCGAACTGCACACGATTGCGCATCTTCTCGATCGTATCGGTTTCTCCCCGGTGTCCATGAATTTGTGCCCATCCGGTAATGCCGGGTTTGACACGATGGCGCAACATGTACATTTCAAGCAAATCCTTGTATTTGTCATTATGCTGAAGGGCATGGGGGCGCGGTCCTACGACCGACATGTCGCCCATTAAAACATTCACAAACTGGGGTAATTCATCGAGGCTGGTTTTGCGCAGAAATTGGCCGAGCCGGGTGATGCGGGGATCATTGCGGCTGGCCTGCGTGACAGTGCCGCATTCCTGGTGCACTTTCATGCTGCGAAATTTGTAGACAGCGATTTTTTTTCCATTCAACCCCAGGCGCGGTTGCTTGAAAAAAACGGGGCCGGGTGAAGAAATCTTGATGCCGATGGATATAATGAGAAAGAGGGGGAGCAGCAAAATGAGAGCGACCAGCGCAAACACCCTGTCAAAAATCTCCTTGAACAACCCGCCTACACCGCTTGATACCGGGCAGTTCAGGTCAATTGCAGTAACCCCGAGAAAATCGATCATCCGGTTGCTGAGCATTTGAATGCCGATTGTGTCGGGCACCCAGCGGATATCAACGAGTGCATTGCGCAGTAAATACTGGAGTTGCGCCATTTTTGGCGATGCAGCCAAGGGAAGGGTAATCCAGATTTCGTGTATATGATTTTCTTGCACATATTCCGGAATTTCTTCGAGATTGGCGATGCGGGCAATCGCTGCGCCTTGCAAAAGGTGCGCATCCTGGTCATCGGCATGAATGGCGCTGACATCGTAACCATACCAATCCTGCTGCTGCGCGCGGCGATGCATTTCCTGCCCGGTATGGCCGTAGCCGACAATGACCACCCGCTTGTTGTTCAGGCCCTTGCGGCGAAGAAGTCGCAAAGTCGAATACAGCAGCAGGCGATAGCACACCAGCAGCACGACACCGGCAAAGTACCAGTAGAACATCCAGACGCGTGAAACGTTTCCCGCATGGTGGATCAAAAAGCTGAAAAACAGGCCAATCAACAAGACCACTGCCCATGAAGCACTGAGTTGCCCCAGCATGGTCAGCATCGGGCGGCCGCGCCATGAGCCATACATGCCGAATCGTGGAAACAGGAAAAATGCCAGGGCGCAGCAGAAATACATCAGCACGGTATGAATCGGCGCCACTGAATCAAGAAGCTGTGCAAAATGCAGGATGCCCGCAAGATGCGCAGCTCCGATAATGGCCAGCACATCTACCATGCGCATGGAAAGTTCCAGCCGTGGCGAATTGTCGATGAGGATGTCACGCATAGGTCTCTGCCATTTGGCTGGTGCTGATGGAGTCACTGCTTCTTTTGCATCTTAATAAACCGCCCCCAGGTTTTTTTGAGCGCACTCAAGCAAGGCTGGAAGGAAAGGATCGATCTGCCAGAAGCTTGATATAAGGCGAGCAACTGTGGTGTGTTAGCCTCACCGCTGGCAAAGGATTGATGCTTTTGGATCGATTTCAAGTGTGCATGGGAGACAATGAACACGATTGCCGCTTGGCTTAAAAGCAATAATTCTGGTTATAATCATTGCGCTGATATAACGGGTGCGGTGGTGGTATGCCCGATACCCGAATTTTTACCGTGGCAGATAAAACCACGATATCGCTTTCTTTTTTCGATAGGGATGGAACTCCATGATGTTCAAGCATTCATGCGCGCGCTTGCCTGCATTGCGCCGCCAGTACCTGTTGCCTCTCCTGGTCATTCCCGGAATGGTGTTCAGTACAGCGGCACAGGCCCAGTCTGCTGTCAACGAGGAGGGCGAGGTAGTGCGCGCCTATGTCGGCTTGTCGTTGACGCACGACGACAACATTCTCGGGACGAGCAACGCCGCGATTGCCGCAGGCACGCCCAAGCTGTCTGATACTGCACGCCGTGTGGAAGCGGGACTGATCTTCGACAAGACCATCAGCCAGCAACGCCTGACAGCCAGTTTGAACCTGGACCGGACCAGCTTCAATCGGTTCGGCAATCTCGATTACAACGGACGCGATGTCCGCGCCAACTGGAACTGGCATGTCGGCAGCCAGTTCGAAGGCAATCTCGGCCTCACGCACGTCAAGGCGCTGACTTCTGTCCAGGACAGTCTTCAGGCAACAGGATTGCCTTCGCAATTGCCGAATGTCCGAACGCAGGATCGCCAGTACTTCGATGCCAGCTGGCGCCTGCACCCCAGCTGGCGCTTGCGCGGCGGGGTAAGTCACTATGAACTTGACTATGATCAAGCCGCCCAGCAAGTCGGTAACCGCAGTGTTAAGGATGGGGAAGTCGGAATCGACTACCTGGCACGCAGCGGCAGCAGTGCTGGCTTGCAGTATCGTCACGCCGAAGGCGACTTCGCGCAGAGCCCGCTCAATGATTACAGCCAGGATGAACTCAAGGCCCGGGTCGACTGGAAAGTTACCGGCAAGACGGACTTGCTGTTCCTCGCCGGGTGGGTGCGTCGCGAAAATGACCTGGCGCCGGCCAATGATTTTTCCGGGTTTAACGGACGTGTGAACGCGACCTGGCGCGCAACCGGGAAAACCACGGTCTCTGCCAGCCTCTGGCGTGAAATCGGCGCCCTGGATGACCAGATCGCATCCTATTCGCTCAACCGCGGCATCAGCCTCGGCGCCGGCTGGGAAATCACGCGCCAGATTCGACTCGATGGATATTTGCAGCATGAGCGTCGCGACTATACCCCGGCCAATCTGGCACGCAATGACCGGGTCAATTACAGCTCGCTGCAGCTTTCCTACTACCCCATCCGCAAATTGCGGATCCAGACAGGGGTCTACCGTACGGTGTTAAATTCCGATGTCGCGGCCATACCCTACCGCAACCTGGGTGTAAGCCTGGGCACCCGCTACGAGTTCTAACCCGGTCGCTCAGGCGCAAATGTTAACGATTCCGGGAAGCTGACACCCGCTTCCCGGAATCGTTATTTCTCGCTCGCTGGCGCTGACTACAGCAATCTGGCCGTCTGTTCAGGCGGCAAGAATTCTTATTTTTGCTACAAATTCACTGAACAGCCTCACACCTGTTCCCCTTGCGTTCCATCCCCTGCGCTAGAACAAAGCTCTTGCAGAGCCCAATGCTAAATTGAGTCCATGCAAAAGTTTTGGAGGTTTTAGGGCAATCCAATTGCCTAGCCTCCATATCTTCAGGCTTTCTCACGTGGTAAGGGAGTGGACTCGTGCGCTTCGGGCATTTTTTAAAAACGCGAACCTGTTTTGATTATGTCGGGCATCAGTTTTTGATGCTTGCCATGGTGGGGCTCCCATTTTTCCTGGTGTCTTGCGGAAAGCAGGATGTGCCGGGCGTGCCTGTTGCCCAAGTTAATGGCAAGGCAATCACCGATTACCACCTGGACAGGGAACTGGCGCAGTCGGAAGCGGGCCACGCCAATGCGGATCGCTCCGGCGCGCTACAGACCTTGATCAATCGCCAGTTGTTGCAAGACGAGGCCCAGCGTCAGAGTCTGGATCGTGATCCGCACGTTTTGTCGGCCATTGAAAATGCGAAGGCAAAGATCCTGGCCCAGGCCTACCTCGATAGCCAGCTTGCCTATGTTGCGGCACCAACCAGGGAAGAGCTGCAAGCCTATTTCGACCGGCATCCCGAAAAATTTTCCAAAAGAAAACTATTTCATTTAAAGGAAATCGTGCTTCCGTCCGCCGAGCTGACGGGAGAGCTGAAGTCAGCGATGGATCTGGCGCATTCGATTGAGGATATCGCTGCATGGCTGGATGGAAGGCGCATTGTCTATAAGCTGGGTCGGCATACCCGCAGTTCTGCAGACATGCCGGCAGCGTTGCTCGCCAAGATCCAGGAGCTGCAGCCGGGCCAGATGATGGCGGTGCGAGAGGGAGGCGATGCTTACCTGATAGCCGTTGCATCGATTCAGGAAAGTCCGCTCAGCCTGGAAGCCGCCACGCCACAGATCGATCGGGTTTTGCTGGATGAAAAAGGACGCGAGCGGGGTGATGCCCAACTGGCGCGCCTGCGCGCCGGAGCGAAAGTGGCTTATCAGCCAGGCAAAAATTCAGAGTCACTTGCTATTACGCACGTTGACGCCATGCAAGCTGCTGCCGGTGCGCGAGTCGCGCCGCCGGAGACTCGGCAAGGGGCCGCTCAGTGAGGCGAGGGCAGTGCCTTGCGCGCTGGATAAACCGTTGGATATGAACCAGTTAGGGGATCTCAAAATGAAAAGCTATTTCAAATGGATGTTGGCGCTAATTACGTTTCTGGTCGTCGGCGCGGCTGCCGCAGCCGATATTGAGCTGGGCCCGGGAGACACCTTACGCGTCAATGTTTACGGTCATCCTGACCTTTCCCTTGAAACCAGGGTGTCTGAATCGGGCAGCATTTCTTATCCCTTGATCGGGGAGGTCAAGGTGAGCGGGCTATCACCGGCAGAAGCGCAGAAAAAAATCGCCGGCATGCTTGAACGTGGCGGCTACCTGCGCAACCCCCAGGTGAACATCTCCGTTGCCCAGAATCAAAGCCAGCAGGTATCGGTCTTGGGGCAGGTGACGCGCCCCGGGCGCTACCCGGTCGATGGCAAACGCAGTCTGACCGATATCCTGGCATTGGCCGGCGGCACGACACAAGATGCGGGCGACGTGGTCACGCTGGTGCGCACCCGTAACGGCAAGACCGTCAAGGAAAGCCTGGATCTCCATTCGATGGTGAGGACCGGCGACATGCATAAAAATTTGCAGCTGAAGACCGATGACGTGATTTACGTCGAGCGGGCGCCGCGTTTCTATATTTATGGCGAAGTCCAGCACCCCGGCACCTATAAGCTGGAACGCAACATGACCGTGATCCAGGCGCTTTCCGTTGGCGGTGGCTTGAGCCCGCGTGGCACGGATCGCGGCGTACGACTGAAGCGACGTGATGCCGACGGCACCTTGCGCGAGATTACCGCAAAACATGAGGATATCGTTCAAACCGATGACGTCGTTTATGTGCGGGAAAGCCTGTTCTAGGACTTCCCGCTTTATTCCCTGAAAGTTAAGTACGTCCGGAAAATATTGAAGAGTGTATCGATGAACTTCTACCAGTTTTTACAGATTCTCCGCGGTCGCCGAAAAATCATTTTCATGACGCTATTGGTAACAGTGCTGACAGCTTTTACCGTCAGCCTGGTGCAAACCAAGGTTTACAAGAGCACTACCTCGCTGGTGCTCAATTACCGTGGTGTCGATCCCGTCAACGGGATGGCCTTGCCTGCGCAACTGCTGCCTGGCTACATGGCAACCCAAGTCGAAATTATCGCCAGCAAGAACGTCGCGCTCAAAGTGGTTGACGAACTCAAGCTTGATCAAGGGGCAGAGGTCAAGGAGCAATTTCAGGAAGCCACCGATGGCAAAGGCTCGTTGCGGGACTGGCTTGCGGGTTTGCTGTTAAAAAACCTGGAAGTTGTGCCGTCTCGTGAAAGCAGCGTGATCGATATTACATTCAAGGGTGCCGATCCTAAATTTGCCGCATCCGTTGCCAATGCGTTTGCCAGCGCGTACCAGAAAACCGGCGTGCAACTGAAAGTGGAACCCTTGAAGAAAGTCTCCGGTTTTTTCAATGACCAGGCCAAGTTGTTGCGACAAAACCTCGAGGAAGCGCAAAACCGGCTATCCAAGTATCAACAGGAAAAAGGCATCGTCAATGCCGATACGCGCATGGATGTCGAAACTAATCGTCTGAACGAATTGTCGAGCCAGCTCGTATTGGCGCAGTCACAGTTGCTGGAAGCAACATCGCGACGCACCGGTGCAATGGGCGCTCATGCCGGTGAATCGCCTGATGTGGTGAGCAATTCGCTCATTCAAACCTTGAAGGCGGATCTGGCGCGTGCTGAAGCGCGGTTTTCCCAGACGCGCCAGAATTTGGGCCACAACCATCCGCAATATCTCGCCACGCAAGCGGAGGTGGGGCGACTGCGCTCAGAGTTGAATGCCCAGACTTCGGCAATTTCTCAAAGCGTTGCCAACAATGCACGCATACTTCAGCAGCGCGAAGCTGAACTGCGCAATGCCTTCAATCAGCAGAAAACCAAGGTGCTCGAACTGAACCGTGCGCGGGACGAAATAACAATGCTCGTGCGCGAGGTGGAAAACGCCCAGCGCTCCTACGATACGACAGCGCAGCGCTTCACCCAGACCAACATCGAAGGCCAGGCCAATCAGACTGATGTCGCAGTATTGAATGTGGCCGTGCCGCCAACCATGCCTGCAGGTCCGAAGGTGTTGCTCAATACCTTGCTGGCCGCTCTGCTCGGTACCGCTCTGGGCATCGGCATTGGCGTTCTGGCCGAAATGGCTGACCGACGCGTGCGCACGGTGAACGACCTCGTCGATGTGCTGGATGCGCCGGTGCTGGGAGTGATTGATTGGGGACGACGCGGAGGCGAACGCTTCAAGGCACCGCGGTTGGCGATGCAGCGTCCCATGCTGGCGAATTAGGAAAGGTTATTTATATGAATCAGCGCGTCCCTCCAATGGCAACATTGCCTGTCTCGATCAATCAGGATTCGACGATGGGCCGGATCCTGCTGGACCAGGGCAAAATCACAGCCACCGATACCGAACGCATCTTGCGCCTGCAACGCGAGCAGGGAATGCGCTTTGGCGAAGCTGCCCAGTCGCTTGGCTTGATTACGGAAGCCGATGTAAAACAGGTGCTGGCAAACCAGTTCGGTTTCCCTTACCTGCATCCGGGGCAGGGCGAATATCCGCAAGAACTGATTGCGGCTTACGAACCATTCAGCGACGAGGCTGAAATGCTGCGCGGCGTCAGAGCCCAACTGGTCCAGCGATGGTTCGGTAATGGTCACAATGCACTGGTTATCGTGAGCATCGGTCCGGAAGAAGGGGCGAGCCTGTTCGCAGCCAACCTGGGGGTTGTCTTTGCCCAATTGGGGGAGCCGACATTGATTTTGGACGCCAACATGCGTTCGCCCCAGCAGCATGAGATTTTCCGCCTTCGTGGCAGGCAGGGGCTGTCGGAAATACTGGCCGGACGTTGCGGCATGCACGCGGTCTGTCGCGTGGATTATTTCGAAGATCTTTCCATTTTGCCGGCAGGAACGGTGCCGCCCAATCCCCAGGAGCTTTTGTTCCGGCCCAGCTTCCGCGAGTTGCAGGAGAATTTGCGACGCCATTTCAAGACCATTCTTATCGATGTGCCTGCGCTCTCGACTGGCTCCGATGCACTGACGATTGCAGCAAATGTAGGTGGTGTCCTGCTTGTGGCGCGGCGGGATGGCACCTATCTGGCCGACCTCAGCACGGTGCGCGAAAAGATGCGCCGCGCAGGCGTGGAGGTGGTCGGGTCAGTATTACTCGAATTCTAGGGGTTCGCCAATGACCCAGACAACTGCGCTGCACATGGCAGTGCTGTAGCGTCTCGTCCGTTATCCTGGAGAAAAATGACAACCCCAAGTCCTGACATCGCTGGCGTCGGCGCAATGGCTGCCACTCCCTATTCGCACGACAATGTGCGCCGTGGCGTTCTGCATTACCTTCTCGGACGCGGAATGTCGGCGGCAGCGGGCTTTCTGACAGTGATTTTGCTGGTGCGCCACATGGAGGTAGCAGCTTATGCGGCGTATACGGCGATATTGGGATTCTGCGTGCTGGCAGGCATGCTTTCCGGACTAGGCATGGAAAGGGCGCTGACACGCTTCATACCTGAAGGGGTCATGCAGCATCCCGGGCTACCGTTGAGGCGCTTTATCTGGTGGACGAGTGCTGTCCGGATGGCCATCCTTCTGCTGCTTGTTTGTATTTTGTATGCTTTCTGGCCTGCGCTCGCGGAGCGTTTCGCAGGGCTGGCAATGGTACCGAAGTTTCCTCTGGCGCTCGCAGCTGTACTGGCAAGCAATGCCATGTTCCAGCTTTTTTCAGCAGTCATGCAGGCCATGGTTCAGCAAAAAAATCTGACCAGGATTCTTGTCGTGCAGTGGGCAGGACGCCTGGTCCTCGTACTGGCGATCCTCAGTGGCGGGACAGGCATCACGCTGGAACAGGCGTTATGGCTGATGGCTGTGCCTGATGGCATAGGCACAGTCATCCTGGCCTGGACTATACACAAGTGCCTGAGGACACCACCAGCCAGCACGAAACATGAGCAGCTGCAGGAGCGTGACGAGAATGATCCATGGCCGCCATGGCAGCAGGTCGGGAAGCTGTCCCTCAATAACTATGGCTATAACCTGCTCGCAGCCTTGCCGCAAGGGTCGTCGATGATCATTCTGGCAGCAGCCTTGCTGGCGGCGCCTTTTGTGGCCGTATATGGGTTTTACATTAATCTGATCGAGCGTTTTCGCCAATATCTGCCGCTGCAATTCATGCTCAATCTGGCTGAGCCTGTGTTGATAGCCAGTTATATCCGCGACCGCGATTTTGCCCGCCTCTGCCACCATGGCCGGCTATTGTACAAATTGAATTTGCTGCTGTTGTTGCCTGCGCTGGCATGGCTAGGTGCCGTCGCTGTGCCGATGACACATATTTTAACGGGTGGGAAGTACACCGAGCATGCCTGGATACTGCCGCTGTTGATTGCCCAAATAGCGGTCGGCAGTCACGCCACCATTTTGCAAATCATTATCAATGCCATCGGCAAGAGCGGCATTCTGACGGTTTCAGGCTGTTCGGCTTTGGTCGCAATGATGCTGGCCATTGGACTGGTGCTCTTCAGCGGCGAATATTCCTGGCTGGTCGTGGCACCACTGGTCTATGAAATGGTAAATAACCTGGCGGCAGTTACCCTGCTTGGAAAGAATGGCTGGCCCTATGACCTGCAATGGCGATTCCACGCGAAGCTGCTGTTGGCAACTGCCGGTGCGTGGGCAGGGGCGTTATTCGCCTGCGCGCAAATTGCATCGCCGCTGGGGCAAGTCTTGCTCGCCGGCGTAGTGGTTGCGGCACTTTTCTGCTTGAGCATTGCCTTGTTGCGGGTCGTCGAGCCAGGCGAGCTACAGAGCTTGCGCGGGATATTGAATCGAAAAAATGGACAAGATCATGCTCCAGACGGATCTGCCGTATCGCAGCGAGGAGTGAATCGTGAAGGATGAATGCATTGTCTTCACATGGCTGTCGCCCGACCAGCCGGGCTTTCTCGACTTTGCTTATCGGGTACGTTCGCTGGCGCAGCATTATCGCACCACGCTGGTCAGTCCTTATGCGCTGACACAGCCGGAATTTGCCATTGCCGGCATTGAGCACCTCGTATTGCCGCATGGCGGCAGCAGGCTGGGCTGGATTGGCTACATGCTGGACAGCGCCCGGCTTATCCGTGCCCGCAGGCCGGCCTGTGCCGTGCTGCTGCATTCCATGCTGGCGCCACTTGTGCTGCTGGCAGGCAGCACGCCTGTCGCTCTGTACTGGAACGAACATCCAAGCCGCTTCACGGCCTCGCCGCCGGGGCATCCCTGGCTCAAGCGAGTAGCAAGAAATTTGGCTTTGAAACTATTTTTCCTGCATGCGGCGAAGAAGGCCGACCTGGTGATGCCGATCGGCGAAGCGCATCAACAGGAATTGCTTCGCATAGGGTGCCGTGCCGAGCGGGTTCGTCTCCTGTACATGGGAGTCGATGCGACTTTTTTCCAGCATCGTGCAGGCAAGATGCCGCCCAATAAAGACGCGCCGCTCGAGCTCGTCTATAACGGTACAGTGAATCAGTTGCGCGGCAGGGACGTGATGCTGGAAGCTATTGTACTGGCCAATCAGAAAGGCAAGATCGCCCATCTGACAATCGTTGGCGCGAATGAGGAACAACTACGGTATTGCGGCGAATATGCAAGGCATTTCGGCATCGGCGATGCCCTGACAGTTTGCGGGCGCATTCCAGGTCGGGATATTCCTGGCATTCTGAGCAATGCGGATATCGGCTTGTGTTTTATGGAAGACCTGCCATGGTGGCGCTTCAATCCTCCCACCAAACTGTTCGAATACCTGGTCGCAGGAATCCCTGTTCTGGCCAGCGATATTCGCACCCATACCCAGTACATAGCGGATTGGTATAACGGCATGATCTGCCAGTATGACAGCCATAGTCTTGCCGGGGCGATTGCGCTTCTTTGGGAGCGGCGCGAGAGTTTGTCACTGCTGAAGGCCACTGCCCGCAAATCGGGAGAACAATATCTCTGGGACAGGATTGAGCCCGAGTTTTTAAAATCTATCAAGGCAATTGCGCGAACCAATCGTCAAGCCTCCTCAAGTGAAAGATCCACATTGTCGGAGCCCAATGGCGTCGATAAGGTGTCGAAGGAGGCATGATGCGTGATTCCGGCAAGCCTGCTGCACGAAGCTGTATCGTCGTTACCCGCTTTGCCCGGGAGCAGCCGGGCTTCCTGGATTTTTCCTATCGGATCAGGGCGCTGGCCAAGATTTTCCAGCTGACTGTCGTCAGTGACTTTCCGCTCAATCATGCAGAACTTGTCGTCGAAGGCGTTGAGTATCTGGTACTTCCTGGCGGTGACGGGCGCGCTGGCTGGTTGCGTTACATTTGGGCGTGCGGCAAGCTGTTGCGTGCGCGCCAGCCCCAGTGCGCCGTGCTGCTGCATTCCGCAGTAGCGCCAGTCGCCCTGCTGGCGCCGGGTATCGCCACGGCATTGTACTGGAATGAACATCCCACCCATTTTGCCGCAGCGCCGGACGAAATTGCGCCACTAAGGCGGCTTAGCCGCTTCCTCGCGCGGTGGCTACTATTTCAGGGCGCGCGCAAGGCCACAATCGTCATGCCGATCGGTGAAGCGCATCGCGATGACTTGCTTGCGCAAGGCTGCGTGCCGCAGCGCGTGCGCCTGTTTTATATGGGCGTGGACGCTGCATTCGATTCCGCATCCTTGCGCGGCTTGGGGCGCACGCCGGACGATGGGCTTACCCCTCTGGAACTTGTCTACGTTGGATCAATCAGCAAGGAGCGGGGACGGGACATCATGCTCGAAGCACTGGCGCTTGCCAACCGAGATTCCTGCATTGCGCGCCTGACCCTGGTTGGCGCAAGCGATGATGAACTGGCCTATTGCCGCGAATATGCGCGCCAGATCGGGATAGACGATGCGCTGAACGTACGCGGGCGCATCCCGGGGGCAGAGATTCCGGGGTGTCTGCAGCAGGCAGACGCAGGCCTTTGCCTCTGGGAAGACCGGCCATGGTGGCGCTTCAATCCGCCGACCAAACTGTTTGAATACCTCGTGGCCGGACTCCCGGTGCTGGCCAGCGACATTCGTACCCATACGGCCTATGTGGCCGACGGCAGCAATGGATTCATTTTCCGCTATGACAGCATTAGCTTGGCAAAGGCGATCGCGCAGATGTGGCATAGACGAGGCGACTTGCACCAACTCAAGCGGCAAGCGCGAGACAGCGGCGAACCCTATATCTGGCAGCGCATCGAACCGGCGTTTCTGCAGACAATGGAGGAGATCGCAAAATCATGAATATCAAGCCATCAGGCGCCTATGCGGGGAGCTTCAGCACACCTCGGCGCCATGAACACAGGTTGCCGCTCTGGGGGGCGATCGGCGCGCTGCTGCTGACCAGCGCCTTGTTCCTGGGCGTTTTGGCAACCAGCGCAGACATGGTCATGATCGGGGCAGGCCTGGGATTGCTGGCGGGCGGCTTCCTGCTGGCGGCACCGCGACTGGTTGTTTGGATCGTGATCGGACTGGGCCTGACTACGGGGGTTCTGGTGTCTCTTGCCGGCCCTGCATACGTTCGGTTGCCGTGGGCGCTTTCGCTGGTGTCGTTCATCCTGTGGCCGCTGGCCCTGTTTCATTTGCTGCAGCATAAGCGCGTTCCGCTGTTTGTCTGGCTATCGCTCGGGTTTGTCTTGCTTTGCGTTGCGACCAGTGTATTCGACTGGCATTCGCTGGATGAATTCGTGGCCGGCTTCAAGCGCTATTTTCAGGGCTATGGCTTGTTGTTCGCGCTTGCCGTGCTGGCATTCAGTTCCGACGACATGCGCCGGTGGCAAAAGCTCTTGCTGGCGATTGCGCTATTGCAGCTGCCATTTGCCTTGTATGAGGTAATTTTCCTGGTGCCGTTGCGCGGTGGCCTGGAGGCAGGCAGCGCGGCACTTGATGTGGTCGCGGGAACATTCGGCGCCAACCTTCGCGGTGGCAGCCCGAATGCGGAAATGGCCGCATTTCTCCTGATCGTGGTGGCATTTCTCAGCATGCGCTGGCGCGCCGGCTTGCTGCGCACAGGCCCCTATTTGTTTTATGCGCTGATATGTCTCATTCCCCTGGGGCTTGGCGAAACAAAGATTGTCGTGCTGCTGTTGCCCCTGTTGGTATGCGTGGTATTGCGCCGCGACTTTCTGAAGGCGCCGATGCGCTATTTGCCGGTCATCCTGGGATTTTTTGCAATCACCCTGCTGCTGGGTTATATCTACGTCACGGTGATGATGAAGAGCACATTTGCAGGCGTACTTGCGAATACACTTCACTACAATTTCGAACAGGCGGGATACGGCGATGCTTACCTGAACCGCACAACTGTCCTCAGTTTCTGGTGGGAGCGCCATGGCTGGGATGATCCGCTCACGCTGCTGTTCGGTCATGGTCTTGGCAGTTCCTACTGGTCTCCCAGCAATCTCCTGGCGGGGCACATCGGCACGCAGTTTGCCCGCTACAGCATTGACCTGACCGCAGTTTCCTCGATGCTGTGGGATGTCGGGCTGATCGGTGTTTCGCTCTATGTCATGGTTTTTTTCGCGGCCTGGCATACGGCGAATCAGTTGGAACTGAAGAGCCTTGATTCGGCAACACGCGCCGATGCACTTGCCATTCAAGCCGCCCTTACCATCATTCTGGTCTTTCTTTTTTATAACAACAGCGCAGTCAATATCTTGCCGTACCAGGTACTCATAGCCACCTTGCTGGGTTACCTGGGCTATCTCTATCGTACCGATCCTGCCTTGGTCGAAATGGCTGGAAAGCCTCACCGTTATTCCTCTCACCAACAATTTTTCCATCCATGAGCTATCGCGACAAGATCCATCTGCTGTTCGTTTCACATGAATCCTGGCCAACGTTTCGTCCGGATGTGGCTGTGCTGTTCGGGAAATACTTGCCGCGCTTGGGTGTCACCAGCGACCTTGTGACGGAACACGAGGCGGGCGATGCGAAGGAGGGGCGGGCCTGGGGTGGCGGAAAGGCGCTGTTGTGCCGGCTGCCCGCTGGGCGGGCTGGACAGCATATCGTCAAGACCTGGCATAACCTGCGCGTCCTCGCCAGCTTCGACCGGTCGAAATACGATGCCATCCAGGTGCGGGACATGCCAATGATGGCGCTGGCCGGCCTGGCAATTGCCCGGCTGCGGGGCGTGCCGTTTTTTTACTGGATGTCCTTTCCCCAATCGGAAGGGCAGATCATCCGGGCACAGGCACGCGGGCCGCGTGCCGGGATGCGTTACTGGTTTCCGCTGCTGCAGGGCACTGTCGGAAAATGGCTGCTGTATCGCGTCGTGCTGCCGCGGACCGACCACGTATTCGTCCAGAGCAGGCAGATGGCAGAAGACGTGGCCAGCCAGGGGATTGCCCGCGATCGCATGACGGCTGTACCAATGGGGGTGGATCTGGAAATGGCGCGCCCGGAACAAATCCTGCCCAGCGACGATTCGCGCCTGTCCGGCAAGCGCGTGCTTGTCTATCTGGGCGCGCTTGACCGCGTGCGCAAGATCGAGGCGCTCTTCGAGATGCTGGCCATCGTACGCCAGGAAGTTCCTGACGTCATGCTGGTGCTGGCAGGTGATACACCGGATACGGAACACCGCGCGTGGCTGCAGCAGGAAGCAATCCGGCTGGGCGTCATGCCCGCATTGCTCTGGACAGGTTGGCTGCCCACCGAGCAGGCATGGCGCTACGTACGGGCGGCAGAAATTGGCTTGTCAGTCATTCCCCGCGGCTTTTTGCTGGATTGCGGATCGCCGACGAAGGCGGTGGAATACATGGCGCTTGGGCTGCCCGTCGTTGGTAACGACAATCCTGATCAGGCACTGGTGGTCAGCGAAGGAAATGCCGGCATCTGCGTCAAGCTCGAGCCGCAGGCCTTTGCCTCAGCCGTCATCCAGTTGCTGGGCAATGCCCACCAGCGCAGCCAGATGGCCCTCTCGGGCCAACTCTACGTGCGCCATGCGCGAAGCTATGACAAGCTCGCCCAGGAAGTGGCGCACACTTATCGTCATTTTTTTTCGCAAGACAAGCGGGATGCAGCATGAATGGTCGGGTGCTTGACCTTTGCCGCCGTAGGCAAGCGCACGGCGCATTGATTGCATTATGTTTTCCCCTGCTGATGGCAATGCCGGCCGAAGCAGGGGAGTGGCGCCCGCTCAAGGACCAGGACCTGAGCATACAGCCCGGAAGCATTCTGGATTTTTCCGCACATGTCGGTACTGGACAGGCAGGCAGGCATGGGCGTGCGATTGCCACGCCGGACGGTCACATCGCATTTGAAAAGAAGCCGGGGCAGCGCCAGCGCTTCATGTGTGCCTCTCAGCCGTATGGCGTCGAGGAAGGCTTCCCGGATCATGAAACCGCGGACCGCTATGCGCGCCAGTTGCGCATGCATGGGTACAACCTGGCGCGCTTTCATTTTGTCGAAAATGTCCTGATGCATGGGCGCAGCAAGGATTTCGACTTTGATCCGGTGCAGCTGGACAGATTCCACTATTTCCTGGCTGCGCTCAAGCGCGAGGGAATTTACTGGATGATGGATGCCCTGACGTCGTGGAATGGCGCCTATGGCGATGTCGGGCCGGACCGGTGGGCGGATCGCCGCAATGTCAAGCTGGGAGTGTATCTCGATCCCGCTGACCAGCAACACTGGCGCCAGCTGGTCGACCGGATACTGGCCTTGAAAAACCCCTACACAGGCCTTAGCCCGCTGCAAGACCCGGCGCTGATGGCGGTGATCACCGTCAATGAAGGCGGACTGAATCCCTTGTTGAACCACAATGCCAGCCCGGCGTTGAATCGGGAGTTCGCCCGCTGGCTGGCGCGCGAATACGGCTCGGCAGGCCATGCACTGAAAAAATGGGGCGCTCACGCCGGCACGAAAGAGAGCATCGAATTGCCTCGGCACGAATGGAGCGCATCGCCCCGGATGCAGGATGCGCAGCGTTTCCACTTCGACCTGCAAGCGCGCACGCACCAATGGATGACGGCGCACCTGCGCAGTCAGGGTTACCCCGGCATGATTTCCAGCTTCGATAACTGGTTCACCATGCAGGATATCGCCGCGCGTGCCCAGCTTGACCTGGTTGCAGCGCACTCCTACCACGATGAGGCGAGCGCATTCACCGCACCCGGGTCGACCATCAAGCAGCTTAGTTCGCTGTCCGACAGGCTGGCGTACATTCGCGACCTGGCTGGCGGACGTTACTGGAACAAGCCATTCGCCGTCACCGAATTCGACCAGCCATTCTGGAACCGCTACCGATATGAATCCGGCCTGGCAATGGGGGCCTATGCAGCGTTTCAGGACTGGGATGCCATCTGCCGCCACGCCAGTGGTCCGATCGAGCTCGAATATGGCAGTCGTCGCGGTGCCCGCCACCAGTACCTGTTTCCATTCACGGCCGGCGCAGATCCGGTACTGCGCGCCAGCGAGACACTGGCAGCATTGCTGTTCCTGCGCGGTGACGTCAGGCCTTCGGTATCCCGCGTGGCACTCAAGCTGGATGGCGACTATGTGTTCAAGCGGCAGTCAGGAATCGGCCTTCTAGCCGACGACGTCGAACTGATTGGCCTGGTGAGCGGCATGGGCGTGATCTGGGAGCCGCGTGTGAAAGCGGCCGCCGGGGTCAAACTGGATCTTGCCATCGATCCGGATGATGCCGCGCCCACTGGCATTTCCCGCCTGATGCGCAAGGTCGGCAACCTGGTGGCGATCAATGCGCCGTCCCGTGCAGACGAGGAACGTCTTGCGATGTTGAAAAAGGCAGCCATCCTTCCAGCAACCAATACCAGCGATGCAGCCAGGGGCATACTTGAAAGTGATACCGGCGAGATTCACCTCGATGCCCGCATGCGTACATTGAGCGTGGCAAGCGCCAGAACGGAGGCGGCGGCATTTGACAGTGTGCCGCCGACGGGCTTGCGTCAATTGCGAATCAAGGAGTCCAGCGCTCCTGCATTACTATCCGCCTCGGCGATGGACGGCGGTGCATTGAAGTCCAGTTCACGCATATTGCTTATATTTGCGACGGATGCGCGCAACACTGGCATGGAATTCGGCGATGCAGAAGCCAAGGTTTTAAAAAAACTGGGTGGCAAGCCAGTCTTGCTGAGAACGGCAAAGATCCGTTTTGAATTGTTGCATGCAAGCCCGGAAAAGCTGCGCCTGTTTGCATTGACGCTGAACGGTGAGCGCAGTGTTGAGCTGCCGCTCAAGAAGTCCGGGAAGGTTCTGGAAATTGAACTGGATACCAATGCGCTCCCCGACGGTCCGACTACCTATTTTGAACTCGTGCACCTGCCTTCGTGATTGTGCCTGTAGGGCGCGCGACTAGATGACGGCATGCATTATGCTGCGATGCAAACGCATGTTCCCCCACGGGGGGATTTGCTCAGGCGTTCTGGTTCTTGTCCTTCATGATTGCCAGTGACAGGTAGGGCACCATGACTGCGCCGGTAACTGTTTTCAATAGCTTGGACGACAGGAATATGAGTTTTTTGGCCAGCGGGAAGCGGTTGTCACCGCGCGACTGCACATACCAGAGATCAATATTATCTTTCATGCCGGGCGCCACCGGTTTCAACAGCAGCGAATTTCGCCTTGTCCGATTGAGGATTTCAACAACCTCCTGGACGCTGCCGCCACGTATGCCCATTCTGAGCAGTTCTTTCCAGGATTTATCCTGCAAATCCCTTTTGGAAAAGTGACGTGCATAAAAGCAGGCTAGTTTGTCAGGCAAGTAATTAATGAATGGCAGACCACCGGTCGTATGCGTTTCAATCGGAAATCCGATATGCGGCGTCTGGTTGAGGAACAGGATGCCGCCCGGTTTCAAGACACTCCAGAGTTGATGCAGGATGGGCTCCCGCTCATTCGGCAAGAGATGTTCATACACTGCGCTCAATACCACATAATCGAATTCACCGATCCCGGCGGGTAATGAATCCGGATCCGGAGACTGGAGAAGGTCGACATTGTTGTAGCCATAATGTGCTGCGCGTTGCTTTGCGACTGATACAAGCTTTTCTTCCAGTTCGACACCAATGATTTTTGTTTGCGGGAACATCCTTGCCAACACCATCGTCGAAGCGCCGCTGCCGCAGCCAAAGTCAAGCAAGCACTTGCCCTTGAAATGTTCCAGGTCCTGGAAGCTCAATAAGTCATAGTTCAAGGACTTCTGAACAACATGATCAGGCGATTCCTCCCGCATGATTTCATCGCACAGCCAGTTGGGCCCCTTGATTTCCAGTATTTTTTCGATTAACGCAACGGGATAGCTTGTTTCGCATTGCGCAATTGGAATGAACAAGTCCCTGGTCATCCTGACATTGACTTTGTTTTTGTTGTTTGGAAGCTGTTCTATATAAACTTCAGCATCCTGATGTTTTAAAACGGTCATGTTTTGGCTCCGGTTGGTTGTCGACCGATGGAAATGAATTTATTGTCTTAAGTCAGAGGAGGGATTACGAGCCGCTCAACGCCGATCCAGCCATTTCAGTAGCCCATGATTTGGTTGGTACTGGTCGCGCTCGGCCAGCAGGCCAGTATAAATTTCAAACGTTCGCTTGCCGATGTCGAGCCACCTGTAGCGTTCGAGAACAAAGCTGCGAAGCCGGTCGCGCTGGCCCGCTTCCTGGCTGGCCGCTGCGCGTTGCTTGAGAAGAGAAGAAAGTGATTGCACATCGCCAACAGGAAAGTAGTCAATGTCATTGCAGTCAATTTCACGATTTGCGCCGATGTCGCTGGCAATCGCCGGCAGGCCATAGCTCATGGCTTCCAGCAGTGCGATGGGCAAGCCCTCGTGCGAAGACGGCAAGACGAAGATCCCGGCATGCTGATAGAGCTCTTTCAACGCCATGCCGGTCTGAAATCCCGTGCAGATGACATCGGGCGTTGCTTTGGCCATTTCAAGGACCGAGGCGGTATAGCTGTCCGGATGGTCCGCACTGCCCACAAGTACGAGCTTCCAGCCATGGAGCGCAGCGCTGGCGAATGCCTGAATCAGGTCATGATGACGTTTTTCCGGCACGAAGCGGCTGACCAGCAAAACATAACGTTGCGGCTGCAGGCCGAAGCGGTCAATACTGGTAATGCTGGCGGTGCGCTCCGGCATTTCCACGCCATTCGGTATGACTGCGCAATCCAGGCCGTGCTTCTGCCGCACGAGTTGACGGATGCCGTCTGAAATTGCAATGCGCCGGTTGGCAAAGCGCATGCCGCAATACTCGCCCAGACGCAATACCTGTTTTGCGAGTGCCCCCCATTTCTGGCGATCATAGTCGGGACCATGATGCGTGACGACGACACGCAGGCCGAAAAGGCGCGCAAGCGGTGTCATCAGGCCAGGACCGATTGCCTGGATATGCAGTATGTCGGGACGCTTGATCGCAGCGTACATCACACCAAGGAAAGTATGGACGATGGCTTCCAGGCGTTTTGATCGCGGCGACCAAATCGTACGAAATCGCACATTTTTCCATTCCGGCCCCACGTCTGGACGCTGGTACGATGAACGGACGATGACGGTGACTTCGCAGCCCAGTGTTGCCAGGTGAGGGCACAGGTTCTCGGCATGCGTTTCAACCCCGCCCTGTACCATGGGAAATCCACGCAAGCCAAGCCACATGATGGACAAAGGTTTTTTCATAGCGATACTCCGAGGCTCTGGTAGAGATCAAGCAAGCGCTGGAGATAATGGCGAGCGGTGAATTCCTTAAGCATCCACGCGCGGCCGGCCTTGCCCATATCGTGCACCTGGCTGCGATCCATGTTTTCAAATTGCCGTAATTTCTCAGCCAGTTCAAGATAATCGCCGCTGGTAAACATGGCACCGGTTTCGTTTTCCCGGATCAGTTCCGGAATGCCGCCGATGCGGGCGCCTATGACAGGACGTTCCAGGGCATAGGCTTCCATGATGCTGACGGGAGCGTTTTCATACAGTTCGGACGGCAAAACAAGGGCGCGCGCCGAACTCAGGATGCTGAAAAGTGTTTTGCCATGCTGGTATCCCAAAAACTGGATATTGGCGCCGGTGCTTTCGGTCAATGCCCGCAGCTTTTCTTCATCCGGGCCGGTACCTACGATCCATCCGCGAACACCAGCTTCGGCGACTGCGCGAACAAATGTCGCGACGCCTTTTTCAGCGGCAAGCCTGCCCATGTAAAGATAAGCCTTGCCCGGAGCGTGATGGGGCTCGAGATGTTCTGCATCGACGAAATTGGGGATGTAAGTGAAGCGATCGCGGGGCCATCCCCATTCGACGAGCTTGTCCATGCAGAACCGGCTCGGGACGACAAAGCGGTCAATGCCATTTTCATAGCTGCCCAGGAGGCGATGCAGTGCGGTTTCCGCCATGACTACGGTGCTGAGCGCAAAAGAATCCTTGACGCACCGCTGGCGCGCGACATTCCAGATGGCGCCACCTTTGCAGCGCTCGCAGACACCGTCACGCGCCAGCATCTTGTATGCGGGGCAGGCGAGCTTAAGGTCGTGCACCGTCATGACGGTGGGGATGCCACGTTTTTTAAGCACGCCAAGAAAAGACGGGGAGAGATGATGATAGACATTATGTGCGTGCGCCACCTGCGGCTTTGCGGCGTCCAGCAGACGGGAGATCTTGCGGCGTGCTTCAAAAGAATAGGCGACTTTCTGGGCGCGCAATGCCTTTTCCATGAACGTGTACTCTTCGCCATATTCAATTTCATCAACGAAATAGTCTGCCCACTCACTCGGAAGATTTTTTTCGTGGCGCATGGCAAACGGCACGATTTTCCAGCCGTTCTCTTCGAATAGCCGGTTCTGCTCGAGGAATACCACCTCGGCGCCGCCTCGGCGGTAGTAATAGTTATTAATCGACAGCAGAGTACTCAAGCGAGACACCTTCCTGATGGTTGAATTGGCCTTGATGCGTCGATTTAAATGCGTATGGCGTCGAACGTCTGTGTTGGCGGTGCGCGGTGAAATTGCGTCTCAAGTTCACCGCCAAGCTGCTGGTGTATGGTGTTCTCAAGGTATTCCCTGAATGCCGCGCCGACTTCAGGATGCCTGAGCGCGAATTGCACAGTCGCCTCGAGATAGCCTTTCTTTGAGCCGCAGTCATAGCGTATGCCTTCGAATTCATAGGCATATACGGTTTCTTCGGTGATCAAATTGGCAATGGCGTCGGTGAGTTGCAGTTCACCGCCGGCACCCGGTCCAATATTGCGCAGGTGTGAAAATATCGCCGGCGTCAATATATAGCGGCCCACCACGCCGAGGTTCGATGGTGCATTTTCTGGCGCCGGTTTTTCAACGATGCCATGCAGGCGAAGCAGGCGCTCTCCTGCGGGCTTGCCGGCGACTACGCCGTAGGAGCGGCTTTGTTGTGGTGATATGGATTCGACACCGATGACGCTGCTTCCATGCTGTGCATGCAATCTGGTCATCTGGCGCAGTACTGGAATTTCACTTTCCAGCAAGTCATCAGCCAGGATGACGGCAAACGGCTGGTTATGCACAAGCCGTTCTGCACACAGGACAGCATGCCCCAGGCCCAATGCTTCGGCCTGGCGCACATAAAAACATTCGACGTTTCTCGGCTTGATGCTGCTCAGCACGTTCAGCAATGCGTGCTTGTTGTCTGCCTCAAGTTCCTTTTCCAGTTCGTAAGCCTTATCGAAATGATCTTCGATTGCCCTTTTGTTACGTCCGGTAACAAAGATCAGTTCGGTGATGCCCGCCGCTGCAGCTTCTTCAACTGCGTACTGAATGAGCGGCTTGTCAACGATTGGCAACATTTCCTTGGGACTGGCTTTGGTGGCCGGTAAAAATCGCGTTCCGAGTCCGGCAACCGGGAAGACTGCTTTGGTGATTTGTTCAGGCATGAGATTCATTTCCTGTGATGAGAAGAGCTTGTTCGGGGCAACAGTCTTCGTGTTGTCGGGCTTGTAAGGGAAGAGCAATAGCTGATGGCTTTTACGATAGCCCGCTGTTGTTTTTGTATTTTGCTCACTGTCAAAGGCGCAATCAGAACCTGACAAATGGCTGCGCCTGATTAATGTTCAAGCGCCTGCATTTCTGATTGGCGTTGCGTCAACACCTCATAAGAAGCATTCCGCTCTGACAAGAAAACTGCCAAAAATAAAGAAATTCGCCCAGTAAATTCTATCCAGGCGGAACTTAGTTCTGCGGGGCAAGGTCTGTTACTGCACTTTCCGAACGGAAAAATGATGAATGAAGTTGGTTGAGTCTTTCGCCATTTCCTTCGTGTCAGGATTATTTGCCGTCCAACTTGCGTTAGTGCAAATAATCGCCAATCCGCAATTTCAGGAGTAACGATTTGAAACGCATTGCTATACCTTCTACATTAATTTTCTCCCTTATCTTGTCTGCCTGCGGTGGCGGCGGCGGCGGTGCAGTCGATACCGCAGCAGCCGGTTCATCCACCCCGACTTCCTCTGCCAGCACCAGTGTCGTTCTCGATAGTTCGGTAGCAACAGAACCAGCCACCGTGCAGGCGGCACCGTCATCGTCGACGTCCGCAGCGCCCGCAACGACTAGCCCATCAGCCGCACCAGCAGCGGCTGCCACGGCATCGATCGATCAGATCATTGCCGACATGACATCCAAGAGCGAAGCGGTCGCCATCGATCCGCGCTATGACTGGCAATATCAGCCGGCGATCGTCATGCATGCACCGCGCGGCGATGCTATCCCCAGCTGGTGGACCGGCAATCGCCCGGAGTGGACTTATAGCGTGCTGACCTGGTTTACGACCCAGGAAGCGCAGGGCAACGCTGCTACCAATACCCGTGTCCAGGTGGCCAACCTGCGTTTTTACATCCTCTCGGAGGCGACGCGTACATGGAAGCAGTATGACGTCAAGGCTGCGCCGTACTCGGAAGAGTGGAAATATCCATTTGCCTATGCCGGTGCCGGTTCGCCGCGCAATGAATCGTCTGGCGGTGTTTCGGTCAAGCCTACTTATCCGAATTTCTATCATGGCTATGGCAACTCGGTTAACATTGATCCGAAGGATGTCCGTGCAGTGTATGTATCGATGGATTTCAAACTGGCGGTCGACAACACCAGCAAGCCGGATGACCGTGCAAGCGCGAAATACGTGGTGAATGCCGGCGCCGACTACTGGCCTGGCAACGGCCAGTCAACCTGGAGCCTGGGTTATGCGCCGGGTATCGGTACCGGTCGTACGATGTTGGCGAGCAAGGACTGGCGTACCGCGACCCTTCTGGTGCCGAACAAGAATTACGGCAGCACGATGGAAGAGATCCGCAAGAACCCGCCGCCGCTGCAATAATTTCTGCGAACTCCGCTCCGCGGTAATGCAGTACACAGGATGGCCGCGCAAGCGGCCATTTTTCATGCGCGAGCAATATTCACCAGCTGGCGCAGCACTACCTCCACCGGCGGCAAGTCCTCTGTGCCCCATACCAGCAGCCCCTGGCGGTCAATCAAGAAAACCTGCCCGGTATGACTGTCGGGGCCATCGTTGCGGATCTGTAAGGCTGTCCTTAACTGATCCAGTTCCTTGACGGTGGGCAGGGCGGCAACCCAGTTTGGGCCGGCGCCGAATTGCCGCAGCCAGGCAGAAAGCGCGCGTGCATCGTCACCCAATGGATCGATGCTGACCGATAAAAACTGGACGTTATTCTTTACATTGGCGGGCAGCTGATGCTGGACTGCCGCGAACAGCGCCCCTTGCAGGGAACAGGTCTGGCTGCAGCCAGTGAACATGAATTGCAGCGCTGTGGTTTTGCCGCGCAATTGGGTGTGCAGGTCGGTGGCGGCGCCATCATGGCGAACAAGCTTGATGGCCGGCAGTGCCAGAGGCGGCCGTATCGCTCCGACGAGGGCGTGCGAATGCGCCAGGCGAGAGATGGTGCTGGCAGCAAGTGCCATTCCAGCCATGCAGCAAAGGACGCTGCGCCGTCGTGGATCTATCACTTGCCGTTTCAGCTCACTCATCGTCACGCTTCTCCGTAAGGTACAGCCATAAGGCCAGGCATTGCTCATTACTTAGTTCAAAACGCGGCATGGCGCGGTTCAATACGACGTATTCTGGATCGACGCCGGAACGCAAGGTCTTGCAAAAATTTTCCCTTTCATACGCAAATGCCGGCCCGCCTCGTCGCGTGCGGGCTTGTTGCAGCCAAGCGCTGCTGAGCGACGGTGCCGATTCCTTTTTGGCGACGCCCGATTTATCCGGGACATGACAATTGATGCATCTTGCAACCTGAGGCGGCAGCCTGGCCTGATGTCCGGAAATCATCGCCGGAATGGCTTCCTTGCCTGTGAAAATATCCTTCCCTTGCCGGTATTGCTTTTGCAGCGTCATCTCTTCCTGGTTCCCGGCTGAACAGGAAATGGTCATGAGGCACAATGCACACAGAGACAGGGTGGCAGGTAATTTTTTCCATAACTGGCTTCGGAACATGTTTGCCTGCCCTGGTTACTGAATCCGTATGGTTCTTGAAACGCTTGGCACACCGTTCGCGTTCAATGCAAACAGCATGTAATAGCCCGGCAAAATGATTCCTCTGTCGGCAGGTAATTGCAGCGTATAGCTATTGCCGTTTTGCGCCGAAATCTGCAACGGAATCCGGCGCTGGTCATTGTTGATGGAATGCGTGACGGCCGACAGTCGAACCATCGCAAACGTAGCGGCCGTGCTTGTGGAGACGGCAAGGGTGCCGCCTGCCGCACCGTTTGCAGGCGCGGAAATAATGGATGGCCTGGTCGCGGGCGTACCGTCGCCATTCAGCAGATAGGGAGGCGTGAGAACTTGCGCATTGAAATGGTTGGTGGTGCAGGAACCGCACAAGCCGCCACCGCCGATCAGCACGCGGCCATCCGGGAGCAGCAATGAGAAGCTGTGATAATTGCGAGGGACTTGCATGGCCGACAGCTTGGTAAATGATTCCGTACGGGGATCCCACAGTTCTGTCATCAGCACGGAACGCTCATCGGAAAAGATCTTTACATACGTTTGTCCACCGGAGATGATGACCTGGCCGTTCGGCAAAACCACGCTGTTATGCATGGCGCGTGCATAGTTCATCGAGGCGATCCGGCGCGTCGCGTTGGCGTTCAGGTCAATCACGAACGCAGAGGCATTCGCATTCGCTTCTTCATAGGCCGGCGCCCCGCCGGTCTTGAGAATCTTGCCGATGTCGTACATCACGGCATTGCCATTCATGCTGTAGGTATCGTCGCCACGATTGCCGGCGGACGTCACGTTGCCATTGCCGGCCGTGGTGATCCAGTGCATTGCGGCAGTCGGCCCGGCATGGAATACCCGTCCATTGGTATGGGGGAACAGCCACAGGTGATTGTCGCCACGGAAGACGCCGCGCGGGTCCGGGCCGGTGAACGGCGTCGCGGGTATGCCGGTCTTGCGCGTCCAGCCACCGGACGCTGTCCATACTTCACCGATCTTGCCACCTTCTCCTCCACTCCATGAACCGCCGAGGGTCAGGACGGAGCCATTGGCTAGCGTGGTGTTGCCAGGATAGCCGCGCGGAATGTTCATCAGCGCTCCCGTGCTCCAGGTATTGTTGGCGGGATTGTAGATGCTGGTTTTCTGGCTGCTGCTGCCGCCGTTGACCAGCAGTCTGCCGTCCGGCAGCAGGCTGGTGCCCGGGCAAAACATGTCATGTCCTGTTTCGCTGACGACGCGCGACAAGACGGATTGGGTGGCGGGATCGAAGATGGCGGTATAAGTCCTTCCCCAGGCATTGTCGTCGCCAAAATTGTCGGGGGCGTAAGCTGACCAGGTCAGTACTTTCCCATCTGGCAAATTGGCAGCTGCGACCGGCACAATCGGAAATTGAATCAATCCGCTCCAGGCTGTCGGGAGCTGGCTGGCAGTGGGTGGGGGCGCATTGAGAGTCCATGCCTGATTGGCATTGCCGCTACAGGTCCACTGGATTGCCGCCGCGCCGTCGAACTGGCTGTTCCCGTCAATGTCCAGGCATTGTCCGCTATGGCGCGGCAACAAGAGCTTGTAGTTGCCGCTGGCTTGCAAGGTCCACAAAGTATTGGCTGCCCCATCGCAGGCCGCCAGGACCGCGGCGCCTCCCGGCGTCTGGCTGGCCCCCTGGATTGCGAGGCAGAGCCCGCTTGAATTCAGGGCAATTGTGTAGGTATCGCCGGCAACAGTCACTTTCCATGCCTGGCGTGTTGAGCCGTCGCAGCTTGCCTGGGTGGCGGCGCTGCCAGCCGCAGTCTGGGAACCGGCAATGGTCAGGCACTTCCCACTATGACTGGGACTGATGGTCGTGGTCGTGGCGCCTGGCGGCGGCGAAGGCGGGGAAGGCAGAACAGCCGCATTACTGAAGTTCCACAACTGGCTGGGAGCGCTGCTGCAGGATTGCTGGACCAGTTGCGCGACATCTTGCAGCGAACCGTTTTCCACGCCCAGGCACAGGCCAGTGGCCTGGCCGGTCAGCTGTACCGAGTTGCCCACGTACTTGATGGTCCAGAGCTGGTTGGCAAACGCGCCGCAGGCAAGTTGCGCCATGGGTGTGCCAGCCTGGGCGGAGCCGTTAGTCGGCGTAATGCATTCACCGATGCGCTTGCCGACGATCCGGTAAGCACCATTGGCGGGCGCCAGGCTCCATTGCTGGTTGTCCTGGGTATGGCAGGTGTACTGAATGATGCGCGCGCCCGTATTCCAGCCGCCGGCTTCGGCATCCACGCATTTGCCGCTGGCGGCATTGACGATGGCACTGTAGGCCGGCGTGCCCGGCGCAGGTGGCGGCGGCGGCGGTGGCGGAAGGACGGCGGCATTGGAAAAATTCCAAAGCTGGGCTGCTGAGCCGGTGCAAGCCTGCTGAACCAACGGCACGACATCTTGCTGGGATCCGCCTTGCACGGTCAGGCACATGCCTGTCTGCCTGGCCAGCAGTTGCACCGCGTTACCCACGTACTTGATATCCCATAACTGGTTGGTATAGCCGCCACAGGGAAACTGCACTGTCTGGGCTCCCGCCTGCGACGAGTCTCCGGCAACGCTCAGGCATTGTCCGGTACGTTTGGCAATCACCTGAAAAGCGCCGTTATACGCGGTGATCGTCCATTGCTGGTTGTCGCCGTTATGGCAGGCGTACTGGATGACGCGGTCGCCCGAGTTCCAGCCTCCTGCCTCGACGTCGGCGCACTTGCCGCTATGGCTGGCAACCATCGTGCTGTATGCCGTCTGGGCAAAGGCCGATGGTGAAAGCAGGCTGCAGCATGCGGCAAGCAGGAACATGCCAATACGAATGAAAGGTAAGCAGGAGGTGGGCATAATGAACTCGCCAGGGAGGTGCGATGGGTGATGCTGACTGCAAAATCAAGGGGCGGAGGTCTCAGGGGACGAATCCTGTTAGACATTAAATATAGTCGATTTGTATCTTGTGCAGAATGACTTTGGTCAACGTAGCCCGTGTCTTCAGTGCAGGAAAGCCGCAGCGGGGTGTAAAGGCGCGAAGGCGTGCAGCCGTGCGGAACAGCCCCGTCGTGGCGCAGCATTTGCTGCGCCACGACGTGCCGTGTGCGGACCTGGCTAGGCCGGAATATTACGGCGCGACAGAAGTGAATTTCCAGCGCTGGTTAGGCTGGTTGGCGACACTGTTGCAGGTGTACTGAATGATTTCCTTACCAGGCGTTACATCGCTTGCTGTTACGTCAAGGCAAAGATTGCTATGTTTTGAAACGATGTTGAACTCGCCAGCCGTTGGTGATTGCTGGAAATTCCAGAGCGTCTTGGCAGAGCCGTCGCAAGTCCCCTGAACTGCAAAGGAAAGAACATTCGGATCGACATTGAGCGCCGCGTCATTTACGAGCAGACAGAGATTGCTTTGCAGATTGCGAATCGTATAGCTGGTTCCCGCGGGCTTGATCTCCCAGCTTTGCGAAACGTTACCCGTTACACATGCGAATTGACGCGCATTGCTGCCCACAACTGCATCTGACACCGTCATGCAGAAGCCACTGTGCTGGACTGCCAGGGTCGCTGCAGCAAGATTGAATGGATCGGCCAGCGTTGTGGTCGTAGTCCCTGCCGTGGTGGTCGTGGCTGCCGTCGTGGATGTCGTCGCTTCCGTTGTACTGGTAGTCGCTTCCGTCGTGGTGGTATCCGCTGTCGAAGTCGACGTGGTTGAGTTGGCTGATGCCTCGCCGTCTGATCCGCCGCCGCAGGCGGTCATCAGCAGCAGCGATGCAGTTGCTGCCATTACAGGTCCTGAGAATGTTCGGAAATTGCGCATAATCTCGCCTCCAGTTTCGTGATCCAAATTTCGGAAAAAGTTTCTTGGGGATATCCGCTGCCATTCCTATGCAATTGGCCCTGTCAACGATGCCGCCTGCTGTGAATGGTGAACAAGAAATTTACCCAGAACTTGTACTCTAGAAGGCATGCTTTGTAACAAGGTGATTTTCCTCAATGACTCATTTGTTCTGATTCAATAAATCGCAAGTGTATGACTGGCAAAAAAATATTGCCCCGGCAGGCCGGGGCAATCTGTAGGACACGCAGGAATTTCCCTGTAGGAGTCTTTGAGTTCTAGCGGATCTGCAAGGAGGTGGCTACGCTGGGCACGCCGTCCGCGTTCATCGCAAACAGCATGTAAAAGCCTGGCGGCAGAAGGCCCCGGCTGATCGGGATCGTCAACTGGTGGCTGCGGCCGTCAACGCTGCTCGACTTCAGCGGGACACGCCGCTGGTCATTGTTGACCGAGTGCGTGACTGCAGAAAGCCGGATCAGTGCAAACGAAGCGACGGGCGTGTCAGTGGTGACGGTGATGCTGTTGCCATAAGTTCCTTTTGGCGGCGCCGATGTGATGGCGGGCCGTAAGGCCGGTGTGCCGTCGGCGTTGAGAAGATAGGGGGGCGTCAGGATTTCCACATTGGGATGGTTCGTCGTGCAGGCGCCGCATAGCCCTCCGCCGCCAACCAGTACTCGCCCGTCCGGCAACAACAGCGAAAAGCTGTGGTAGTTGCGTGGCGTTTTCATGGGCGACAGCTTGCTGAACTTCTCTGTTTGCGGATCCCAGATTTCTGCCATCAATACCGAGCGATCGTCGGAAAACAGCTTGACATAGGTCTGTCCTCCGGTAATGACAACCTGGCCGCTTGGCAGCACCACGCTGTTGTGCATGGCGCGGGCATAATGCATGGGAGCGATTTGTCGTACTGATTTGGCATTCAGGTCGATGATGTAGGACGCAGCGCCCGCGTCAATGTCTTCGTAGGCTGGCGCACCGCCGATCTTGAGAATCTTGCCGACGTCGTACAGGACAGCGTTGCCGTTCATGCTGTAGTCGTCATTGCCCCGCGATCCGGCATCGATGACCTGGCCAGCGCCGCCGGTGTCAATCCAGTGCATGTGGGCATCAGGTCCGGCATGGAAGACCTTGCCATTGGCTTGCAGGAAAAGCCACAGGTGGTTATCGCCGCGATAGGTGCCGCGCGGGTCGGGGCCGATAAATGGCGCGATCGGGATGCCGGGAAGGAGGCGCCAGCCCGAAGGGCTCCAGACTTCTGCGTTCTTGGCGGATTCGCCACCGCTCCAGGCCCCCCCCAAGGTCAGTACCGAGCCATCGGCAAGAATGGCATTGCCCTGGTAGCCGCGAGCGATGTTCATCGGCGGACCACTGGTCCATGCATTTTTCGACGGGTCGTAAAAGGTGGTCTTCTGACTGCTGCTGCCGCCGTTGATCAGGATTTTTCCATCTTCCAGAAGCGTCGTGCCGGGGCAAAACATGTCGTGCTGCGTTTCGGTGACGACGCGTTGCTGGCTGCTCAATGTGGCCGGGTCGAAAATCGCTGAATAGGTTTGGCCCCAGGCATTTTCGTCCCCGTAATTGTCGGGAGCGTAGGCCGACCATGTCAGTACCTTGCCGTTTGGCAGGTTCGCCGCTGCCACAGGCACGATCGGCAGATCGATCACAGGGCTCCAGATTGAGCGTGTATGTGGAGGCGTTACGGGCGTGGACGTCGTGCTTGTGGTCGTAGTGATTGTTGTAGAGGTCGTGGCACTCGTGGTGGAGTTCGTACTGGAAGTCATTTCGGGAATCAGGCTGGTGGTCGTCACTGCCGTGCTGCTGGCAGGCGTTTCCGAACCACTGCCGGTGCTTGTTCCCCCAGTCGCCGTCGAAGCGCCTCCGCCGCCGCCGCAACCGGCACACAGGAATACCGAGGCCATGATTGCCGCTGCGTGTCGATGAGTTGAAGGTATGAACATTGTTGATTCTCTTGTTGATGCTCGTGCTGTTTACGGAAATTGAAATGCGCCATGGCTCGCAGAATCAAGACAAATGCCGACCGGCCTGATCATGGTTAGCGATTGGATTTGGGAGGGGCGCAAACGTTCTCGTTAGTGAAACACAGTGATACGTTACATCAATGACGGCACGCAAATCTTCTTGCAATCAGTAGGGAGCAAGGTGGTCAATTTACTGGTTCTGTCTAGGGTGGAGTGGGGCGAGTGTGCTGTGACAGCCACAATTTGAGGGAAGCTTTATTTGTGTTATCTCAAGTAAGTAATGTGACTTAAGGCGCATTAGCTGGGAGGTTTGATTTAGTCGAACTTGCGCGCGGGCCGGCCAGCTTACCTTTTGCAGGCTGAATCACTTTTTTGCCGCGAGTGCATGTTCGTTTCAGCGTTCTCTGGCGGTGTTATTGCCAAGTTTGCTTTTCCAATCAAATCCATGTGCCCCCATGATCCATAAATCCATCAGGTCCCTGTGCAGGAAGTCCCTCGTCATAGTTTGTCTGGCTCCATTTCTGGTTAACTGTTCCGGAGGGTCTTCCAGCGCACCGGCCAGCGGGCAATCGCCCCAGGCGGAATCGCCGTCGACCGGTACGCCTGCGACCGGCACGCCGCCGTCCGGCACGCCACCGGTCGCAGGCACGCCACCCGACGCACCTCCTATAGATATGCCGCCGGCGGCAGCGAGTGTCATCGCGCTGGAAAATGCCAAGCAGGGTAATGCAGGGTGGCAGCTTGTAAATCCTGCGCTCAACCATGAGATCGAAGGCTATGCTTCGCTGACCAGCGTGAACCGCGGCGGTGAAATCGACTTTTTCATCAATACATCTGCATCAAGCTATAACATCGATGTATACCGCATGGGCTACTATGGCGGCACCGGTGCCCGGCTGATGCAGTCATTCCAGGGGATCGCGCGACAGGCTCAGCCCTTGCCCTGCCTGAATCCGGACAATGTGATCGAGTGCGACTGGAGTGCCGGCCAGCGCCTTCGCATACCGGATGTTGAATCCGATCCGCGCTCAGGAGCATATTGGCCGAGCGGCATCTACCTGGCCAGACTAAGCACCAATGCCACGCCAGTCAAAGACAGTTATGTCATCTTTGTCGTGCGTGACGACGCAAGGGCGGCGACCTATGTGCAGCAGCTCCCTGTCAGCACCTATCAGGCCTACAATTTCTGGGGCGGGAAATCAATGTATACAGGCTGCGAGTCGCATCCCAATGGATGGGATTGCGGCCCAAACCAGCTGCCGGCATCCGCGGTATCGTTCAACCGGCCTTACGGCCGCGGCGCGACGGCGGCATCCGCGCCGGGAGTCGGCGCCGGCGAATTCCTGACCAACGTGCAGCCGGCGCATGCGGGCTACAACATCAGCAACGCCGGCTGGGACTACAACATGCTGCGCTGGGTCGAGAAACAGGGGTATGACGTCAAGTACATCAGCAACCTGGACCTGCACGAAAACGCCGAGGTGCTACGGCAGGCCAAGGCTTTTATTTCCGTCGGTCACGACGAGTACTATTCCAAGGCGATGTGGGATCGCGTGGTTGCGGCCAGGGCGGCCGGGATCAACCTGGCGTTTTTCTCAGCCAACCAGCTTTTCTGGCAAGTTCGTTTTACTCCAGGCACCTATGGCGAAAACAAGACCAACCGCACCATGATCTGTTATCGCGGAGGCGGCGACCCGGTGCGGGACAACAACCTGACGACAGACCAGTTCCGCTTTCTCGGGCGCCCGGAAGCCAGCCTGATCGGCAACCAATATATAACGGACCCTGTAGTCGGCGATATCACGATTACGAATGCCGGCCATTGGCTGTTTGCACAAACCGGTGCGACCAACGGAGCACTGTTGAAAGGCTTGCTGGGATATGAGGTCAATTCGTATGTCGAGGGAATTTCACCCGCGCAGACCAAAAAACTGGCGAGTTCGCCCTTCACTTTCAATTCGGGCAGCATGACAAGTGACGTGACCTTTTATGTAGACGCTTCGTCCTCGCAGATTTTTTCGACCGGCAGCATGCAATGGAGCTGGGGCCTGGATAACTATGTTCCCGGCAATGTACGGCCTGATTACACCAGCACCGTTGCCCAGGCAAGCACGGCCAACCTGTTTGCCGCGATCGGTGAAAAGAATCTGTATACCTTCAGGCATACGGATACAGGGCTTGGGCTTGCCATCCCCGCCGGCGACTTGACGGGTGCGCCGGTCATCGTCAATGGGACCGCACCCGGAAATTCCAGGAACCAGCAGTGGCGCCTGGTCGCCAGCGGCGATGGCAGCTATTACCATGTGGTCGCGCGCGGCAATGGATTATGCCTGCAAGCCTTGGGCAGCAATGGCGGCGCGCAGGTCGGCACCACCGACTGCAGCGGCAGTGACCGGCAAAAATGGCGCCTGGGCGCCGCCGATGCCGGCAAAATATGGCTGATAGAAAAAGCCACCGGTCTGTGCCTTCAGTCTGCGGGTACGAATGGCGGCAGCGTCACCATTGAATCCTGCGGCAACAAGGCAAACCAGCACTGGCAACAGGCGGCAATTTAGCGCATGTAATCCGGCGCACGACTTCTGCTTTGCAGTGAAAGTGAGTGCCTGGCCGTGCCCGGCATCGAAGCTTGCCTGGAGGTTCCTCTGGCGGGGATTCAGTTGAAAGTCCTGGCCAGCCGCCGGCGCCGGGGAACATGCCAGGCAGCGACCGCTACAACCACCGCGGCCAGCAACAGGAATGTCAGGGGGAATCCGCCCTGGTCGGCGATGATGCCGAAGGCAGCCGGCAGGCAACGCGCGCCAACTTCGTAGGCCAGCAATACCCAGTTTGCCCACGCGCCGCGTTCGGCCGGATCCGCCTTGCCGAGTACATAGGCAGTGCAACTCGGATACATCAGGCTGTAGGCGCCACCATAAGCAATGGCGCAAGCAACGAATTGCGCCGGGGTGTGGGCCTGCCCCAGCACGGCGATGGAGAGCGCAAGGACGACGAAGCAGGCGACTACGACGCCAAACTCGCGAGGGCCGTTCAAATGGTGGCTGAACAACAGCCGGGTCAGCATGATCGTGAAAAAACTGGTCGTCAAAAAATACGCCGGCGAAAATGCCATCTCCGGCGCCCTGGCCAGCCACATCGGCACGAATTGCAGCGGCACGCCGAACGCCAGTCCCAGCACGCCCATTAAAAGGAATATCTCGAACATGAGGCTGCGGTTTCGCGCCTTGGCAATTTTTCCTGTTAGGGGTGGAGGTGGCGGCGCGGCGGCGTTTGCAGCGGCGGCCGAAGGAAGGCGCGATGCCAGTACCATGCCCGTCAGCGCGAGCAGCATCGGGATCCAGAATACGCCGTTGGTGCCGAGCGCAGGTTCTATCAGGGCAGCGAGCAGGCTACCCAGACCGATACCCATTTGCGAGGTCAGGGTCATGTAGGCGATGCTCTGGGCATAATGCGTACCCGGGGCAAGGGAAGTTGCGCCGTTGAGCAAGGTGGCAAACGACAGTGCGTAGCCGAATCCGCTCAACAGCATCGCCGGTAGCAGCATGGTCAGGGTGCTTGCCTTGGCCAGCAGGAGCAACTGCAAGGCATGGCAGGCCAGTCCGAGGCTGAGCATTTGCGGTGGCGGGAGCCTGCGAGCCAGACGGCGGCCCAGCATGGCCACGCCGAAGACCGGCAGCACGGAAAGGATCAGCAGCAAACCGGCATCGGTTGCGCTGCCGCCAAGGACATTGACCAGCCGCGCGACGTAGAATTGCGAGCCGAGCACACAGCCATAAATCAGGGTCATGCCAAGCACGATACCCATTTTCAGGCGCTCTTCGCGCCGCATTTGCTGCCACATTCGCGATCTCTCCCGGTATCTTGCAAACATCGCATAATTATTTACAATGTTCAATATTGTAGATAATAGTTATTTATATCGTGAATATTAAAGATATTGATCTGAACCTCTTGCCGGTGTTTGAAGTGGTCTATGCCGAGCGTAACCTGTCACGCGCGGCAAAGCGCCTCGGGCTAACCCAGTCTGCCGTCAGTAACAGCCTGGGGCGCCTGCGTGACGCGATCGGGCAACCGCTGTTCGTGCGCGCAGGGCAGGGCGTGGCGCCTACCGCGCATGCCGAGGTGATTGCGGCAGATGTGATGCGGGCGCTCGAACTCCTGCGTGGCTCGCTGCAGCAAACCGGCTTCGACCACCGCCTCTCCAGTCGCCGGTTTACCCTGATATGCAGCGATTATTCGATTGCCGTGCTGTTGCCGGCCATATTGGCGCGGGTGCAGGAACTCGCGCCCAAGGTGTTGCTGGAGGTCGTTTCCAAGCATGACGGCAAGGATTTCGCCCTGGCGCTGGCGCACGGCGATGCCGACCTGGCGCTGGGCGGCTTACCTTTCCTGGCCGGTCCGACGCGGCAGCAGCGCCTGTTCGAAGAAACCAACGTGGTGCTGGCCCGGAGCGGCCATCCGGCATTGCGCGCCCGTCCCGGACTGGCGACGCTGAATCGCTACCCGCATGTGCTGGTGAATCCTTACGGTAGCTGGTTGCCCTGGGAAAGCCTGGCGCAGAGCCAGGGTGTCAGCATCGAGCCGCGTATCGCGGTGCGCATGCAGACTTACCTGGCAGCGCCGTTCCTACTGGAATCGACGGATTATCTGGCTAGCTGTCCGCAGCGCCTGGCCGTGTTGTTAACCAGGCACTTTCCCCTCGAAGTGCTGCCGATGGCAGCCCCGCTGGCCACTGTGCCGATCGGGCAATACTGGCACGAGCGTTCGCAGCAGGATCCGGGGCACCAGTGGCTGCGGCAGCAAGTCTACGAGGTATGCCAGCGCCTGTGAGGACGCCGGCAATGGCTCAGAGTTCGCGGCTGCACAGACGGAAATCGGGATCGTCGCCGTAGGGCCCGATCTCGAATTCCAGGCTGCGCATGAGCTTGAGCATGGGGGCATTCTTGTTCAGGACCAGGCCCTCGATACGCTTCAATCCCTTGTTGCGGGCGACATCCATGATGGAGAGCATCATGCGCGTGCCCAGTCCCTGGCCATTGAATTCGTCGGCGACTACCAGCGAGAATTCGCAGCTGGTCGAGTCCGGATTGGTGACGTAGCGGGAGATGGCGATGACGTGTTCTTCCGCCGCGCCACCGTCAGGCGGTGCCGCATTGCGATGGATCGCCACCAGCGCCATTTCGCGGTCGTAGTCAATCAGCGTGAAGCGCGCCAGCATGCGCGCCGAGAGTTCCGAGACGGCGGTGGCAAAGCGGAAATAACGGCTTTCATGGGAGAGCCCCTTGACGAAGGCTTGCAGCATGGCGCCGTCTGAAGGGTGCAGCGGCCGCAGCGTATAGCTGGTCCCGCCTGGCAGCGGCCACTCCCGCTCCTGCTCGGCAGGATAGGGCAGGATGGCCAGGTGGCCGTATTCGCGGGCATCGGAGGGAGCATGGTCGACGACGATGCGGGCATCCACCACCAGCGCGCCGTCCGCATCGACAATCACCGGGTTGATGTCCATCTCGCGCAGTTGCGGCAATTCGCAGACCATTTCAGAAACGCGCATGAGGATGCGCTCAAGGGCTTCGCGGTCGGCCGCCGGCGCGCCTCGCCATTCTTCGAGGGTTTCAGCCGAGCGTACGCGCGAAATCAGGTGCTGTGCCAGGAAGCGGTTTAGCGGCGGCAATTCAATGGCGCGATCGGCAATCACTTCGATCATGCGCCCGCCGGCGCCAAAGGAAATGGCGGGGCCAAAGGGCTCTTCCGAAGACAGGCCGATGTACAACTCCCGGCCATGCGGCTTGCCGGACATGTTCTGGATGGTGACGCCGCTGATACGGGCGTCCGGCAGGCGGCGCTTGACCTTCGTCATCATGTCCTGCCAGGTATCGCGCACCGATGCGGCGTTGTTGACATTCAGGGCCACACCCTCGACGTCGGATTTGTGCGGGATATCGGGTGAATCGATTTTCAGCGCCACCGGATAGCCGAGCTGATTGGCGATCAGCATGGCTTCATTGGCCGAGCGCGCCAGGATCGTGCGTGTGACCGGAATGCGGAAAGCCGCCAGCAGCGCCTTCGATTCCATCTCGGTCAGCACCTTGCGCCGCTCGGCCAGGACGGTTTCGATCAGGATGCGGGCGCCTTCGATATCGGGCTTGTCGAACTTGGACAGAGGCGTAGGCGTCTGCTGCAGCAATTTCTGGTTGAGGTAAAACGACGATGCCATGTCGAAGGCCTCGACAGCCGCTTCGGGAGTGCGGAAAGTCGGAATGCTCGCCTTGTTGAGAATCGCGCGTGCGGCCACGACTTGTTCGTCGCCCATCCAGCAGGTAATGACCAGCTTGCCGATGGAGGGCTGCAGGTCGGCAAGGGCCTGGGCCACCGTCGCGCTGTCAAGGCCCGGTCGGGGCGACAGGATTGCCAGTACGCCATCCACGTCATCGCTTGCCGCCAGTGCAGCAACGGTAAGGCGGTAATCTTCCGGGCCTGCTGCATCGCTCAGGTCAACCAGAGGGTCGTAACTGGCCTGTTGCGGCAGGCGTGGCGCCAGTTCAGCCAGGGAAGCGGGCGTGAGCGTGGATAAGGTTACCCCAAGATCATTCGCCCAATCGGCCGCCAGCACGCCCGGGCCGCCGCCGTTGGTAACGATTGCCAGGCGTCGGCCTTGCGGCCGATGGCGTGCGGACAGGCATTTGGCGATGGTGAACAGTTGCACGAAGGAGCGTACGCGCACCGCGCCGGCGCGCCGCAGCGCCGCGTCGAAGACGTCATCACTGCCGACGATGGCGCCGGAATGGGTCAGGGCGGCCTTGGTGCCGGAAGGCTGGCGTCCGGCCTTCAGCACGATCACGGGCTTGGCGTTGGCGGCTGCGCGCAGCGCGCTCATGAAACGGCGTGCGTCGCGGATGCCTTCCAGATAGACGACGATGCTGCGGGTCGTGTTGTCGTCCGCGAGGTAATCCAGAACGTCGGCGATATCGATGCTGGTGCCGGGGCCGAGCGAGACCACCGCGGAAAAGCCGACGCCGTTACGGCCGGCCCAGTCGAGCACCGAATTGGTCAGGGCGCCGGATTGCGAGACCAGCGCCAGCGAGCCTTTCTGCGCACTGGAGCAGAGCACGCTGGCATTCAGCTGCAGGTTCGGACGCTGCAATCCGAGCGAGTTCGGGCCGAGGAGGTAGATGCCATGACGTCTGGCAATCGCATTGAGTTCCTGCGCCTGGCGCATGCTGACGGATTTCGACAGGATCAATGCCGACTTGCATTCCATGCGGGCGGCCAGTTCGAGAGCGTCCGCCAGTTCCGGCTCGGGCAGGGCCAGCAGCGCCAGATCCGGCCCGGGCTTGCCCCGGCTTGCCAGGGCATTTTCAGCGGCGGGATCGAGAAACTCGAGACTGCCGGTATAACCGGATTCGCGGATATGTTTTACCGCCAGTTGCCCGCAAGAGCTTCCCGGCGCGCTGGAATCAGGAATATGCGCCAGCACGACGATTGAACGCGGTGAAAATAGCGGGTTAAGATAATGCTTTTCCATAATCCTCCCGGAAAACCCTCATTTTAAAGCAAAGGAAGTACCCTTGAATCAGCTGAGCCTGCCAAATCATCAACTAACCATGACCGTTCTCATGACGCCGGACATGGCCAACTTTTCCGGCAATGTCCATGGCGGCGCCATCCTGAAGCTGCTCGACCAGGTTGCCTACGCCTGCGCCAGCCGATATTCCGGCAGCTACGTGGTGACCTTGTCGGTCGATCAGGTCACTTTCCGCCAACCCATCTATGTCGGCGAGCTGGTGACCTTCATGGCATCGGTGAACCATACCGGGAATACGTCGATGGAAATCGGCATCAAGGTCATTACCGAAAATATCCAGGCCCGTTCCGTGCGCCATGCCAACAGCTGTTTCTTTACCATGGTCGCGGTGAATCAGAATGGCAAGCCAACACCCCTGGAGCCGCTTGTGCCATCCACCCCGGATGAAGAACGTCGCTTTGCTGCGGCCACGCGGCGCAAGGAAATGCGCCGGGCCGCAGCAGCCTGAGCGCTGCCGGCAATCACAAAACTGCTCCCGGGGCATTGGCCACCGACTGTTTTTGCTAGTGCAGCTTGACCAGGGCCGTGGTGCGCTTGACCAGGAATCGCCCGACGGCCAGCACGCCGGTGCGCAAGGTGCCCATGATCGCCTGATGGTGCATCAGGTGCAGGCTGATGTACATGATGCGGGCGTAAAAGCCTTCGACAAACCAGCTCAGGCCCTTGAGCGACCCCATCAGGCTGCCGACCGTGGTTTGCTGGCCGATGGAGACCAGCGAGCCATAGTCACGGTAAACATAGGGGCGCGCCGGAGCTGGTCTGGCCGTGGCACGGCGTACGAAGGTGTCGAACAGGTAGTCAGCCTGCTGGTGGGCCGCCTGGGCACGGGGCGGCACCGGCTTGCCATCGTTGCCGGGACAGGCGGCGCAATCGCCGATGGCGTAGATGTCGGTATGGCCGCTGACATTGAGCCGGTCGGTGACGTCGAGCTGGCCGCTCTTGTTGGTCGGCAGGCCCAGCGTGGCCAGGAATGCGGGCGCCCTGATGCCGGCGGCCCAGACGCAAATGTCGGCCGGGCGCGTGACGCCCTCGGCGTCCTTGACGCTGCCTGGCTGGATATCGACCACCCGGCATCCGGTCACGACGCTGACATGACGCTTGGCAAGCAGTCGGGTGGCGGCACTGGAAACCCTTTCCGGCAGCGGCGCCAGAATGCGCGGCGCGCCTTCGAGCAAGGTGATGCGCACGTCGCGCGCAGGATCGAGCTTGCGGAAACCGTAGTCGGCATAGACGCTGCTGGCTTCGCGCAATTCGGCGGCGAGCTCGACGCCGGTGGCGCCGCCGCCGATGATGACGATATCCAGCCCCGCTTGCGGCTGTGATTCCTTGCGCAGTTCGGCCATGGTCAGCAATTCCAGCATCTTGAGGCGGAAGCGCTCGGCATCTTCTGTCGCATTGAGTGAAATGGTGTGTTCTTGCGCGCCCGCAACGCCGAAATAATTTGAAACGCTGCCCACGGCAATGCACAGCGCCGAAAATGCCAGCTGGCGTTCCGGGAGCAGCGCAGCGCCGGTGTCGCTGGTGACGGCGGATACCGTCAGGCTGCGACTGGCGGGATCGACCGCAGTCAGGGCACCGTAGACGAAGGTAAAGTCATTGTCGTGCGCCAGCATCTGGTAGGACAAGCCTTCCTGGTGGATATCCAGGGTGCCTGCGGCGACTTCATGAAGTGACGGTTTCCAGATGTGATAGAGGCGGCAGTCGACCAGGGTGACCCTGGCGCGGCCAAGCTTGCGGCCGAGTTTGCAGGCCAGTTCGAGGCCGCCTGCGCCGCCGCCGACAATGACGAATTGCTCTTGCATAGTTCTCCTTATTTGCTTGCGGAATCCAGAAGTTCGTGGTCGGCTGCCGACAGCGACAGGCGGGTCGCGCGGATCAGGCTGTCGAGCTGCGTGACCGAGGTCGCGCTGGCGATCGGCGCAGTGACGCCTTCGCGCGCCATCAGCCATGCCAGGGCGATTTCGGCAGGCTGTGCGGCGTGTGACCGGGCTACCGTCTCAAGCGCCTCCAGGATGCGCAGGCCGCGCGGGTTGAGGTAACGGGCGATGCGCTGGCCGCGCACGCTTTTGCCCAGGTCTGCAGGCGAGCGGTATTTGCCGGATAAAAATCCGGACGCCAGGCTGAAATAGGTAATGACGCCGAGACCCTCGGCAATGCACAGGTCGCGCAACGGGCCATCAAAGCCGGCGCGATCATAGAGGTTGTACTCCGGCTGCAGAACCTCGTAGCGCGGCAGGTTCTTGTCTGCAGCCAGCGTCAATGCGGCGCGCATTTGCACGGCATCGTGGTTGGAGGCGCCAACGGACCTGATTTTCCCCTGGCGCAGCAGCAGGTCATGCGCCTCGAGGGTTTCCTCGAGCGGCGTATCGGGGTCGGGACAATGGCTCAGGTATAGGTCGATGTAATCGGTCTGCAGACGGCGCAGGGAGCCTTCGGCCGCGGCGATGATGCGCTTTGCCGACAGACCCTTGTTGTCCGGACTGAAGGCCCAGCCGACCTTGGTGATGATGACGATCTTTTCGCGACGGCCGGGCGATGCCTTCAGCCAGTTGCCGATGATGCTCTCCGACTCACCCCCCCGGTTGCCAGGCGCCCAGGAAGAATAGACATCGGCAGTGTCGATGGCGTTCAGGCCGGCAGCGCTGAAGCGGTCAAGCAGGGCAAACGCGGTCGGCTGGTCCACGGTCCAGCCGAACACATTGCCACCGAAGACCAGCGGCGCGATTTCCAGGCCGGTGCGGCCAAGCGGACGGCGATTCATGAAAGGCTCCTGGCAGGGGACGACAAAGAGGCATCATGGCTGATTGCCTTTTTATCATTCTACCGTGGAATACAGCCCCTGCATGAATTGCCCGATTGCCGCCTGCAGATCGGATTGGGAAATGTCCGGTTCGCGCAAGGCGCGGATTGCCAGTCCTACGAAATAACATTGCAGGCTGATGGCGCGCAGTCTGGCGACCTCTGGCGGCAGACCCTTACCGCCGGAGGCGACATCTGCAGACAGCCAGTTGGCCAGTTCGCACCGTACGGCCTGGTCGGAGTCGGCAAACGCCGCGACCAGCTCGGGATTGCGGCTGGCTTCCGCGGTCATTTCAAGGAACAGCGCAGCATTCATCATGCGCGGGTCGCCATTGCGCCAGCAGTTGAAGGTGTCGAGGGCGGCAGCTGTCATGTCAGGGGCGTCATGCAAGGCGCGGATGCATGTGCGGGCATCTTCGAGCTGGCGTCCGACGATTGCCAGGATGATGGCGTTCTTGCTGTCGAAATAGCGGTAGATCAGCCCCGGGCTCATTTCCGCTGTTTCAGCGATCAGGGCCATGCCGGCAGCATGGAAGCCGTGCTCGATGAAACATTTCTGCGCAGCGCACAGGATGCGCTCGCGCTGGGCCTGGGCGCGTTCCGTGTGCCGGGATGGTCCCTGAGAAACAGCGTTCATTTTGCCTGCTCCATCCAGCCGCCGCCCAATACCTTGTATAGGGTGACGCGGTTTGCCTGCTCGGCCAGTTGCGCTGAGACCAGCCCCTGTTGCGCCGCATACAGGCTGCGTTGCGCATCCAGCAGGTTCAGGAAGCTGTCGCGGCCCTGGTCGTAGCGCACCTTGGACAGGTCATGGGCACGGCTTGCCGCATCCAGCAGCGCCTGCTGGGCTGTGCGGCGATCTGCCAGCGAGCGGGTCAGCGCCAGTGCGTCAGCAACTTCGCGAAAGCCCGCCTGGATGGATTTCTCGAAGCGCGCCAGGGCAATGTCGCGATCCGCGGTGGCCACGCCCAGGTTGGCGCGCAGGCGGCCGCCCTGGAAGATCGGCAGGGTGATCTGCGGGATGAAGCTCCAGATGCGGGTGCCGGATCCGAACAGTCCCGACAGTTCATTGCTGGCAGTGCCGACGCTGCCGGTCAGCGAGATGGACGGGAAGAAGGCGGCACGGGCGGCGCCGATATTCGCATTGGCCGAGCGCAGCAGGTGTTCTGCCTGCTGCACGTCGGGGCGGCGCAGCAGCACTTGCGCCGGCAGCTGTGCCGGCAGCGGCGCGATGCCGGAAACCGCGATATCGAATCCTTGCGGCAGCATGGCAGCATCCACCGGTGCGCCCACCAGCAGGCGCAGGGCGTTGGTACCGGTGGCGACCAGCCCAGCG